>NZ_PDZE01000011.1:0-101974 GCF_002743415.1 Sporosarcina sp. P3 | reverse complement strand
CAGCGTGCGTCTTGAGACCCTGGACAGGTGCCTTAATTTCTGCAAAGTACACAGAAATACGGCAAAGCGAACCCTACGTTGTTCGCTTGGCTCAAGCCACGCCCCTCGGAAAGCGTGCCTTTCGGAGTGCAGGGGAACGGGGTGAGATAGTTATGTCCCAGCCTCTTTCTATACTTATTATAAAGAAGAAATTTTATGGAATTCAGGTTGGCCTTCTGTAAATGTAGCCAAATAGTCAAAGCCGATTGACTGATATAATTCTAAAGATTCTTTGAACTCATGTGCGATTTCTGAGGTTCTATGCGCATCTGAACCAAGTGTAATGATTTCGCCTCCACATTGTTTATACAAACGCAAAATGTCTTCACTTGGCATATTATGTGGCAATCCGTAGCGAGTTCCCGAAGTATTCAGTTCAATCCCTTTACCTTCTGGTATAATAGTATTGAAGATCTTTTCTAAATAGTCATGAAATAAATTGGCTGGCGGCTGATCAGTATAGCGTTTAATTAAATCCGCATGTCCAAGCACGCTGTAACGCTTATAATTCTGGACGCAATACAATAACTCCTTATAATACGTCTCAAAGGCAGCCTCTGTTGAACGATCTTCAAATAGCTCGCGATAGTGTAAGGACTTATTTTCGACTGTGTGCAGTGAACAGATGACGAAATCAAATTTATGCTCGTCCATCAATTCCTCGTATAGATGCAATAAGTCAGGTTGCAAGCCAATTTCAACACCTTTTTTAATGGTCAGTTGTCCATCAAATTGTTCATTCAATTGAAGAATTTTTTGTGCATATTCAAGTTTGTCAAAATCGAAATGAATCGTTTCATCTGGGTATTCATAATCGACGTGATCGGTGAAGCAAATTTCGGTAAGGCCTTTAGCAATAGAAGCTTTGGCCATCTCTTCCATCGGAATTTCACAATCCGCTGAAAAAGCGCTGTGCATATGATAATCAAACATAGTATCCAGTCTCCTTTTCTATAGTACATATTGTAGCAGATGAACGATGCTACTAACAGTTGACAATGCTCTACATAACCATTATAGTAATAATTAACTTTAGCGTAGTAAAGCAATGAAGTATATATTTGCATGGAAGGCGGTAGAAGATATCTTGTATTCTGAAATTCTTGGAAATGAACATGAAAAGCATGAAAAAATTATCGACACATTAGGAAAACGATTCACTACATATGGTTATAAGCGTATTAAAACATCCGCATTCGAACAATATGATCTGTATTCCGATGTACGTACCTCAATCAATCAAAACGAAATGATCAAGGTGATTGACTATACCGGTGAAGTACTCGTATTACGCCCGGACGTCACGATCCCGTTGACACAGCAACTCGTACAGTTGAATGATAATTTACCCGAAGAAATGCGTTATTATTATGTGCAAGAAGTATTTAGGCAGACATTCCAAGAAAGTGAACGAATCGGTAAAACACAGGCAGGAGTCGAGTTCTACTGCAAGAGTTCACCCGCATCAGATGCCGAAACAATTATGCTTGCATGTCATGCATTACGAGACGTTGGTTTCACAGATGTGAAAATCGAGATTGGTTATGCTGGTTTCTTCAATGAATTAATAGCGGACTCTAATATTACTACTGAACAAACGGCCGAACTTAAGACATTGATTCAAGCAAAAAACGTCGTGGAAATAGGTCCGTTCTTACAGCAATTATCAATAGATCCCTCTATTAAAGAAATACTTGAGCAATTACCTCTATTATACGGTGCACCTGAAGTAGTGTTTGAAAGACTACAAAACTTACAGGTTAGTGAATCGGCGCAAAATGCAATCAAGTATTTACAGCGAACGTGCGATATCGTTGAACTATATGGCTTGAGGAAGCATATCGTCATCGATCTCGGTTTGATCAACCATATGGGATATTACTCAGGAATCATTTTCCAAGGCTATGTAGAGAACTTTGGAAAGCCGGTACTAATGGGTGGACGTTATGACGCATTAAGCGAAGAATTTGGCATGAAATTACCGGCAATCGGTTTTGCATGTGAAATCGAATCATTAGTCAAAGCATCATCTACTAGAGAACGGAAAGAACGATACAGCATAGATGTGATTGTATTATATGAAGAAAGCCGTATTAAATACGCAATTGATATTACGAATGAATTGAGAGAACGTGACTATCGTGTCATTTCTAAACCTATAGTCGATGCAAAACACCAGACAGACAGTCTCTATACAATTCAATTAACAGAACAGCAAAATAAACTAGTAAATCAAGACGAAGCTAAAGAGTTCATGGATTTCAAACAATTGCTTGATTTGATCACCGGCAAGAAAGGGGCACCTGAATGGATTATCTAACAGTAGCAATGGCAAAAGGACGTACAGCGGAACGTGCGATGAAGTTCCTTGAAAAATCGGATGTGCATTTTTCGGAATTTACGGATGAAAGCCGGAAGCTTGTGATCTATGATGACAAACAAAAGATCAAACTAATCTTTGTCAAAGCAGTAGATGTTCCGGTATACGTTGAAAAAGGCGCAGCGGACGTAGGGATTGTGGGAAAGGATGTCATGATGGAAGATCCTCGTGATGTCTATGAATTATTGGACTTAGGAATTGGACGTTGTAAGCTGGCGGTGGCAGGATATCCTGATACGCCAGTTGAAAACGTACCATTCCTGACAGTAGCTTCGAAATATCCATTAGTTGCGAAAGAGTATTTCGATAAAAAAGGTATTCGTACGGAAATGATCAAGTTGAACGGGTCAATTGAACTCGCACCATTGATCGGCATGTCAGATGTCATTGTCGATATCGTCGAAACGGGTACGACTTTAAAAGAAAATGGTCTCGTTGTCTTACAAGAGATGGCAGATGTCAGCGCTCGTTTGATAGTCAACAAAGCGAGTTATGCTACAAAAACAGAGGATATTCAGCAGTTTATCAGAGATATGAAGGAAGGCTTGGAGGTGCGTTCATGAAGATCATTCGTGGTGCCGAATTTACAGAGGAATTACTAAGACGCGACGATTCCAATCAAACAGATCTAGAATTTGATCGCAATGTCCTTTCCATCATCGACAAAGTTCGTTCTGAAGGAGACAAGGCAGTTCTGGATTTTACCGAACAATTCGACGGAGTGTTGCTTGATAGTTTGCTTGTCACAGAAGAAGAAATCAATGAAGCAGAACAAGCAGTTGCAGATAATTTCTACCGTGCATTGCGTTCAGCAAAAGAGCGTATCACGGCTTATCATGAAGCGCAAAAAGAGCAATCATGGTTCTTGAATCCAAATGAAGGCATCATGCTCGGTCAGAAAGTAACACCGATCGACAGTGTTGGACTTTACATACCGGGCGGAAAAGCAGCCTATCCGTCGACGGTCTTAATGAATGCATTGCCAGCGAAGATTGCAGGAGTCGGACGGATTTCCATGGTGACTCCACCACAACGTGATGGCAAGATTAATCCCTACGTTTTAGTTGCAGCTAAAGAAGCGGGGGTTGATCGAATTTATAAAGTAGGTGGAGCGCAAGCGATAGCTGCTCTAGCGTACGGTACTGAAACAATTGAAAAAGTCGTCAAAATTACGGGCCCTGGGAATGCATACGTCGCAAGAGCAAAAAAGTGGGTGTTCGGTGATGTAGCGATCGATATGATTGCTGGACCAAGTGAAATTTGTGTCGTAGCCGACGCCCATACGAATCCTATTTATGCAGCAGCAGATTTGTTGTCTCAAGCAGAGCACGATGAGCGTGCGGCGGCCGTATGTATCACGACCAGCGAAACATTTGCGACTGAGCTATCCAAAGAAGTAGAACGTCAGCTTGCTGAACTCGATCGTAAAGAAATCGCAACACAATCTATAGAACAATTTGGGCGTATCATTATAGTGGATTCATTAAATGAAGCATTTGATATTGTGAATCGTTTAGCGCCAGAACATTTGGAGCTCATGATTGATCATCCTATGGAGCACTTGGCAGCTGTACGAAATGCTGGAGCAATCTTCTTAGGTCAACATTCACCTGAAGCATTGGGGGACTACATGGCTGGACCGAATCACACATTACCAACGAGTGGAACCGCAGCGTTTTCTTCTCCATTAGGCGTATATGATTTTATGAAGAAATCGAGTATTATTTACTATTCCGAAGACGCGTTGGCAGAAGTGGCAGATGACGTCATTACATTAGCAGATGCCGAACAATTAACAGGACATGCCAACTCGATAAAAGTACGAAAGGCAGGATACTAATGCGTAAACAACAACTAACACGTAAGACTGGCGAAACATCTATTGAAATGGACTTTTCATTAGATGGCACGGGAAAAACAAATATTCATACTGGCGTTGGATTCTTTGATCATATGTTGACGGCATTCGCAAAACACGGACGTTTTGATCTATCTGTTACGTGCGATGGCGACATTGAAGTAGACCAACACCATTCCGTAGAAGACATCGGTATCGTACTTGGACAATTATTCAACCAATGCATCGGTACAAAAGAAGGAATAGAACGCTTCGCTCTAGTTTCCACGCCAATGGATGAAGCATTATCCACTGCATCCATTGATATCAGCGGTCGCTCGTTCCTCGTCTTTAACGTAGACGGAATGAAAGACAAAGTAGGAGAATTCGACACAGAACTAGTTGAAGAATTCTTCCTAGCATTCACAAACAACGCCAAAATCACATTACACATCAATCTGAACTACGGAAAGAACACACACCACATCATAGAATCCGTATTCAAAAGCTTCGGCCGTGCCCTACGCGTAGCCAGCACTATCAACCCAGAAATAAAAGGGATTCCTTCTACTAAAGGATCTTTGTAATTAACTATTTAAAGGTTTTGAATTCCAAGAGATATTCTAGTGATCTTCACTGCGGGCGACGATTTCCGCGTATTAGTCTTGAGACACCACAGCGAAGTGAGGGGGCTCAAGCTATACCCGCAGTGCAGATCAACGGTGGCAATGTAGTATCCAAACTTCATTTATTAGGAGGACTAGTTGATGATTTTATTCCCAGCAATCGACATTAGAGACGGCAAATGCGTTCGCCTCATCCAAGGTGACTATGCGCAAGAAATAATTTACAATGACTCACCAACCAATATGGCACAGGAATGGCAAAACCAAGGAGCCGAGTACATCCACGTCGTAGACTTAGACGGTGCCAAAACAGGAAACTCCGCCAACAAACAGGCTATCGAAGCTATTGCGAAATCAGTCAGTATACCTGTTCAAGTAGGTGGCGGTATCCGCAACATGGACATTGTCGACTCGCATATCCAAAACGGTGTCGCACGTGTCATTATCGGCACGGCAGCAATTCAGGATCCTGAATTCTTGAAAAAAGCCGTTGAAAAATACGGTGACAAAATTGCTGTCTCAATCGACGCGCGCAACGGCTTAGTTGCAACTGACGGTTGGACCGAAACAAGTGACGTCAGAGCAGTTGATTTATTGCAGGACTTAGCGGAAATTGGCGTCAAAACAGTTGTCTATACAGACATCATGAAAGACGGCATGCTTCAGGGACCTAACTTTGAAGAACTGAAAATAATGGATGACGCGTCTTCGATTGATATCATCGCATCAGGTGGTGTATCGACAGAAGAAGATATTAAACGACTCGCTGCTGAAGATATGTACGGTGCTATTATCGGTAAGGCATTATATGAAGGCAATCTATCCTTAAAAAAATTATTGGGGGACGACAGTCATGTCAACAACTAAAAAGATCATTCCGTGTTTGGACGTAGATAATCGTAAAGTTGTAAAAGGAAAGAAATTTCTAGACGTTCAGGAAGTGGCAGATCCCCTTACATTAGCAAAAAAATATGTCGCGGATGGTGCAGATGAACTCGTCTTCTATGACATCTCGGCATCGACAAAAAATCGTGGTATGTTCCTTGATTTAATTGAGGAAATTGCAAAAGAAGTACCGATCCCATTCATCGTAGGCGGAGGCATTCGTACGCTTGAAGATGTGGACAAAGTGTTTGAACTAGGCGGTAATAAAATTTCCATAAATAGTGCGGCTTTAACTAATCCGGAATTAATCAAAGAAGTAGCGGATAAATACGGTTCAGAGCGTGTAATGTTATCCATGGATGTTCGTCAAGAAGGCGAAAACAAGTGGTCGGTTTATGCAAAAGGTGGTATGGAAGAAACAGGGATAGATGCGATTGAATGGGCGAAGAAAATGGAGGCACTTGGCGCTGGTGAATTGGTCGTCAATAGTGTAGACGAAGATGGCGTCAAAGACGGGTATAATCTTGCGCTCAACCGTGCTATGGCTGAAGCAGTTAATATTCCAATCGTCGCAAGTGGTGGTGCAGGAAAACCTGAACACTTTAAAGATGTACTGACAGAAGGGAAGGCTGATGCAGCCCTGGCCGCATCCGTATTCCATTTCAATGAAATCAATATTCGAAACTTAAAAAATTACTTAGCAGAAGAAAATATTGCAGTTAGGAATGACTAATATGACACTAGACATCAATGCATTGAAATTCGACGACAAAGGTCTAATCCCAGCGGTTGTACAAGACGATCGCACAGGTGAAGTCCTAATGCTTGCTTATATGAACAAGGAATCTATTGAAAAAACGTTAGAAACAAATGAAACGTGGTTTTATAGCCGTTCCAGACAGGAACTTTGGAATAAAGGCGCAACATCTGGAAATACACAGCAAGTGCAACGTATATCTGTAGACTGTGATCAAGATACATTGCTAGTCCAAGTTACACCAGAAGGGCCTGCATGTCATACGGGCGAGAAAACTTGCTTCTTCACAACGGTAAAGGAAATAGAAGAATCATTACGTGAAGTCGTCTATGAAGTAATCGACGAAATCGCGGATCGCAAAGCTAATCCGATAGATGGCTCGTATACGACGTATTTATTCAACGAAGGTATCGACAAAGTGTTGAAAAAAGTCGGAGAGGAATCTACGGAAGTCGTAATCGGCGCAAAAAATGCGGATAAAGAAGAAGTGTCCAATGAAATTGCAGACCTGGTCTACCATACGCTTGTATTGATGAATATTCTTGACGTAGATCTAACGGATGTTCAGCAAGTGCTACGTGAAAGAAGACCAAAAAAGGAAGTGCCGCGCAATGAGTAGATTTCTGAGCACAGTTGCGCACCGTACAGAACCTTACGTTCCGGGTGAGCAGTTGAATCAGCCAGATATCATTAAATTAAATACGAATGAAAATCCGTATCCACCAAGCCCTAAAGTATTGCAGGCCATTCAAGAGGAGCTGAACGGCAACACGTTACAGCGTTATCCTTCACCAACAGTAGATCCATTGCGTCACGCGATAGCGGAGACGTACGGATTGACAAAAGATCATGTGTTTGTTGGTAATGGCTCTGATGAAGTACTGGCATTTTCATTCATGGCGTTTTTTGAGCCAGGAAAAACTATTAAGTTCCCTGAAATTAGCTATAGCTTTTACCCGGTCTATTCTAAGCTATTTAATATTTCATACGAAAAAGTGCCGTTGAATGCTGATTTTACAGTACCCAAAAAGCAGTTCTATAATTCACCAGGTGGCGTCATTTTACCAAATCCAAACGCACCAACAAGTATTTATGCTGAGTTGGATGTAATCGAAGACATTTTGCGAAACAACCAGGATCAAGTAGTCATTATTGATGAAGCGTATATTGATTTTGCAGGCCCGTCTGCGATGAAGCTGATTGATCGTTATCCAAATTTACTTGTGATTCAAACCACGTCTAAATCTCGTGCACTCGCTGGGTTGCGTGTCGGATTCGCACTGGGACAACCTGAATTGATTGCGGGCTTGACGCGGATCAAAGATTCATTCAACTCCTACACGATTGATCGTTTAGCTATGGCAGGGGCTACTGCTGCATTTGTAGAGCATGCCTATTTCACGGAGAGTACAAATAAAGTGATTCGCACACGTGAATATACAGTCCAAACTTTAGCAGAATTAGGGTTTGAAGTTTTGCCTTCAGATGCCAACTTCGTCTTTGTAAAACCTCTGCATAAGGATGCAAAAGTGTTGTATCAACAATTAAAGGACCGCGGCATTTTAGTACGCCACTTTGATCAAGCGGACATTCGTGAGTATTTACGTATTTCGATCGGTACAGACGAACAGATGAACACGCTGTTTGAAGTGCTTAAACAACTAACTTAATGAATAAATCGATCAAAAGCCATTCAATACTGAATGGCTTTTTCTTTGCATGTATGTATAGGAAGTAGTATAAAACCTTGTTAAATCAGCTTTTATGACAAGGTTTGATACACGTAACTAATGTATATGTATACAAATTAATGAATTACAAAACTTTTCTATTGTATTTTTATACACGCTGTCTTATAATAATGAAAAGAAGCTTGATTGGGGAGATAAAATTATGAAAACTAAAAATATAATTATAATTGGTGCAGCAGGAAGAGACTTCCACAATTTCAATACATATTACCGTGGTAAAGAGGAGTACAATGTCGTAGCATTTACAGCTACGCAAATCCCCGATATCGATGGACGTAAATATCCGACTGAATTAGCAGGTGAATTGTATCCTGAAGGAATCCCTATTTATTCACAAGATCAACTACCTGAGTTAATCAAAGAACTAAAAGTAGATGAATGTGTATTTTCTTATAGTGATCTTAGTTATGAAAAAGTGATGGGAATTGGTGCGATTGTCAACTCGGCAGGCGCTAACTTTACACTACTTGGTTCAAAAGCAACGATGATCAAAAGTAATAAACCAGTTATTTCTGTTTGTGCAGTTAGAACTGGAACAGGGAAGAGTCAGACTTCACGTAAAATTATCGAAACATTGCTTGGACATGATTTGAAAGTAGTAGCGATTCGTCACCCGATGCCTTATGGCGATTTGGCTGAACAACGTGTACAGCGCTACGCAACAGTAGAAGATTTCAAAAAACATAAATGTACAATTGAAGAAATGGAAGAATATGAGCCGCACGTTGACCGTGGAAATATCATCTATGCAGGTGTAGATTACCAGGACATTTTGGATGCTGCTGAAAATGATCCAGACGGCTGTGACGTAATCCTTTGGGACGGCGGGAACAACGACTTTTCATTCTATGAGCCGGACTTAGCAATTACAGTTCTCGACCCACACCGTCCAGGCCATGAGCTGAAATATTATCCAGGTGAAGTATGTTTGCGTACATCTGATGTATCGATCATCAACAAAATCGATAGTGCATCGGAAGAAGCTATTCAAACGGTTGAAAACAATATTAAATTTGCGGCACCAAATAGTACGATTATTAAAGCCGAGTCAAAAATCTCTGTAGATCAACCAGAAATCATCAAAGGCAAGCGTGTACTGATTGTTGAAGACGGCCCGACATTGACACACGGTGAAATGAAACTGGGCGCGGGTGTAATTGCGGCACAGCGTCTTGGAGCAGCTGAGATTGTCGATCCACGTCCCTATGCAGTAGGAAGCCTGATCACGACTTTCGACAAATACCAGCACATTGAAAATATCTTACCGGCAATGGGTTATGGTGATGAGCAATTAAAAGATCTGGAAGCGACGATCAACGCAGCTGATGTAGATGCAGTCATTATCGGTACACCTATGGATCTTTCACGTGTCATTAACATCAACAAACCATGCACACGTGTCTATTATGACTTGGATGAAATCGGAACACCGAATCTTGAGTCAGTTCTAACAGATTTCATCAAAAAGCATAATCTTTCTGCAACAAATGTGTAACAATAGATAACGTATACAGCACCTGTTACGAATGAAAATTCGATTGCAGGTGCTTTTTTCTGATATACTACGTTTAGGACAGTAAGGGGGTAATAACTTGTTTAATTCAAAAGTCATTGATCTCGTCATTGGTCTGGTGATGGCGTACTTTGCATATGACCGAATCGCGACAGGACATACAGGAATGGGTATTTTCTTCGCAGTACTTGCGGCATTGAATTTATTGGCATTTTTCCTGAAACTCAGAACCGACAAAGATATTCAGCAAAAACAATTATAAAACGAATCAGTTGTTCCTTTAACCGCATTCTTGTAGTATAATAAAAAGATTGTAATTTTTGAAATGAGGCTAGAAATCACATGAAAAAATCGATATATGGTTTGACAATTGAACAATTGACAGACTTTCTTATAGAAAATGGACAAAAAAAGTACCGTGCTGCACAAGTTTGGGACTGGCTCTATAAAAAACGCGTCTTATCATTTGATGAAATGAACAATATTAATCAAGAGACAATTGATGTATTGGATGAAAACTTCGCGATCCAGACACTGGAACAAAACGTCAAGCAAGTTTCACAAGATGGCACGGTGAAATTCTTGTTTAAAATGCATGATGGCAACTTGATCGAAACAGTTTTGATGAAATTCCCGTATGGCCATTCAGTTTGTGTCACCACACAAGTTGGATGTAATATTGGTTGCAGTTTCTGTGCAAGTGGACTTTTGCGCAAAAACCGCGATCTCGATGCAGGAGAAATTGTGGGGCAAATCATGAAAGTGCAAGAGCATCTGGATGGTAAAGGTGAAGATGAGCGAGTCAGCCATATTGTAGTCATGGGTATAGGCGAACCGTTTGATAACTATTCGAATTTGATGAATTTCCTTCATGTCGTCAATCATCAAAAAGGACTGTCGATCGGTGCGCGCCATATTACTGTATCAACCAGTGGTCTAACAGAAAAGATCAAAGACTTCGCAGATGAAAAACTTCAAGTGAACTTGGCGGTTTCATTACATGCGCCAAATAATGAGTTGCGTTCATCGATCATGAAGATCAACAAAGCATTTCCTATTGAAAAGTTGATGGATTCAATTAACTACTATTTAGAAAAGACGAATCGTCGAATCACATTCGAATATATTTTATTGCGTGACGTCAATGACCATGTAAAAGAAGCCGAAGAGTTGGGTCGATTGCTAGCGGATAAGCGTCACTTGTCATATGTCAATCTGATCCCGTACAATCCGGTAGATGAACATGGCCAGTATCAGCGGAGTGAGCCGGAAGCGATTAAATCGTTCTATGAAGCACTTAGACGTAAAGGCATCAACGGTGGTGTGCGTCTTGAAAATGGTACGGATATTGACGCAGCATGCGGTCAATTACGCAGTAAACAAATCAAAAAAACAAAAAAACAACCGGTCGGAGAATAATTCTCCAACCGGTTTTTAATTTTTGCGCGCTAATTTTACGATGAATTGAACAATCACGGAAATGGCTAGTCCGAACGATGATATAATAAACAAAGACAAAATACCGATCGCTTCCGAGAATTCATTGTCCATCATCAAGAAGCTGCGGAACATTTCGGCAAATGCTAGAACTAGTACGACCATGAACATTTTAAATGCTATCGATAGTTCATAGAACAATAAAAGGGAACTGACAATGCCGACCATTAGACCGAATACTGCGAACGTCAAATAGTTATTGACGACCAAGTCATGTCCAAGAACTGTCCGCACGCCTAAAATGAGTAGAACAAATGAAGTCAGCGCAGTAAAAAAACCGGCTTTCCAATAACGAGAATCCAACACGTACACCTGCTTTCCTTACTTAGTATAGCGGAATCGACGGAATTCGTCACGCAACCCGACCGTTATTTCATACGTTTTAGGTCGGCCAATAATTCTTCTTTATAGGATTCGTTCGAGAAATTATATTCTTTAAGAATATAGCCTTCGGAATCCAGTAAATAAAAATTTGTACCATGAACAACTTGCGTTGATGATTCGTGTTTCAACACAAAAGTCTGGAATTCTTCCCGCGCAAATGCTTCGAGTTCTAGTTGTGTGTAGCCCGTTAGAAAATGCCAATTGGATTCGTCGTCAGTAAAGTTTGCGATATAGTCTTTCAATACTGCAGGTGTATCGGTATCAGGATCTACAGAGAAGGAGACAAAGTTCATGTCGATGTCCTGATCTTTCAATTCGGCTTGTAGAGCTGCCATTTCACTCGTCAATGTTGAACAAACTGTTGTACAATTTGTGAAAATGAAATCTGCAATCCATGGTGAACCAGAAAGCTCCTTGGAACTAAATGATTGATTGTGTTGATCCGTGAAGGTGAATTCACGGATTTGTTTTCCACGTTCAAGAGGTTCACTACAACCACTGACGAATACTACGAGCATCAACAGAAAAGGAATCAGACGTTTCAACTGCTTTCACTCCTTCGCATTTGCTCCGGTAATTCAATTACCACAATAGTTTCTGTTGTTTCATTGGAAATTGTAAATGTACCTGTGTGTAACCGGACAATTTCTTTGACTATTGATAGACCGAGTCCAGTACCGCCAGTTGTGCGAGTTCGTGCTTTATCGGTACGGAAAAAACGTTCTCCGATTCGCTCTACGTCCTTGTCACCGATGGTTACACCGTCATTCGCAATGCGGTATTGTACACCTAGCTTACTGGCGGTTAGAAGAATAGAAATGGATTGCTCAGCATATTTCACTGCATTATCAATCGTGTTATAAAAGACTTGTTGCAATCGTTTAGGGTCACCTTCCAAAATCAAGTCTTCATCAATCGATGTGTGTAACTGAATACTTTTATCCTGTAATCGAATCGCAAATAAATCCATTGTATCCAACAGTAATTGTGCAATGGCAATGGGTTCAGTTTCCAGCGTATATATATCTTGCTCTAAATGGTTCAGCTCGACTAGATCATGTATGAGCTTCTTTAGGCGTTCTGTTTCCTTCTCAATGGTCGATAAGTAATGTTTAACTTCATCAGGAGACGAATCGATTTTATCGCGTGAAAGTTGCGCGTAGCCGCTAATATATGTCAAAGGTGTCCTAAGTTCATGTACAATATTCGACGTGAAATCTTTTTTTCGCTGATCTTGCTCTTCAAGAGAGCGGCTCATGGAATCGAATGCAGTTGCTAGTTTACCTATCTCATCTGTCCGTCCCGTATTGAGTCGATTCGAATAATCACCTTTAGACACTTCTTCCGAATAGGTCTGCAAAGTTTGTAATGGCTCGAATAACGAACGCCATACACGTTGCAAAATTAAAAAAAGAACAATAAAGAAAATGCTGCCTACGAGTAACATGATGGGGAGACTGTCATGGAAAACGTCTTGGATTGCTGCTAGCGGAACGTAAATATAAATGAAGCCGATCAGTCCGTTTTCTCCTTTAATAGGGAAAATCCCACCGAAGATTTCACGATTTAGTTCATCTACATAGCCTTCTTTCATGACGGGCTTACCCGTTTCAAGTATCTTCTCGTCGCTATCATTGATGAGTGATTGATAATCAATCTGATAAGGGAAATAGGAAGTCAGATCATCGAGACGATCCACGACAATAATTTCATACTCCGAGACGATGTTATACCATTGAATCTTTTCGATGATCGAATCACTAAGTTCACCGTAATGATAATGCGAAGCTGTTCGATTTCCTTGGTACATAATTGACTCTTTAATCTGTTCTTTATATAAATCTGTATACAAGTAATGAATGAAGAAAAATGAAAATAATATGGTACAGATGATGCTGCCTAAAAATACAATTAACATCTTTTTGCTTAGATTTAAATTATTCATTCAGAGTCCTCTAACTTGTAGCCAATCCCCCATACTGTCTCAATCATTTTACCTGCGTCACCTAGTTTTAATCGAAGCGTTTTAATATGCGTATCAATTGTACGCTCACTACTCTGGTGATCGTCACCCCAGACCAATTCAAGTAGCTGCTCCCGAGAATAGGCACGTCCTTTATGTTTGACTAGTAACAAGAGTAGGCCGAACTCTTTTAAGGTTAGATTTAAAGGTTTTCCGTTAAGCTGTGCGGTATATGAGTCTTCATTAATGGTAAGGGGACCTACTTGCAAGACGAGTGGATCGGGATTATGGCGGTATGTTCTACGTAAGACGGCTTCAATCCGCGCTATGAGTTCACCTGGTAAGAAGGGTTTGACGATATAGTCGTCTCCACCAAGCTTCAACCCTTGGACTTTATCCCACTCTTCGCCCCGTGCAGATAGGAAAATTAGAGGTGTTGAGGAAGTGCGCTTCATCTCCTCTGCAAATGTGAAACCATCCATATAGGGCATCATCACATCGACTATGCATAAATCTATAGTATGTTGCTTTACCATCGACAAAGCTTGCAAACCGTCACTCGCTTCTACTACGCTATATCCCGCATCTTCGAGGATCACACGGATTAAATCACGCATTTGCGGTTCATCATCAATGACTAATAATTGGTAACCCAATTCAATACGCCTCATTTCATAAAATCTCTACATGCTAATTTTCCTGAATAGATGTGAAATCCACATGAAGTTTCAAAAAGTTGTCGAAACTTCATTGAAATTTCGTAATCATATTTTATAATCATAACAGCTAAACGAATAGATAGGAGAATGAAAAGATGAAACGTTTCGGAATGTTTGTAATGAGTACGGCATTGGTCGGTATTCTCGTTGGATGCGGTCAAGAGGATGATGTGCCAACGGAAGCGGTTTTACCTGAACCAATTGAAGTGGAACTTACAGTACCTGAACAAGGTAATGTCGATGAACCGGTAACGATCACTACACTCGTGACACAAGGTGAAGACCATGTAGATGATGCATCGGAAGTAGAGTATGAAATTTGGGAAGAAGGCAAGAAAGAAGATAGCATTCATGTAGAAACTACCTATGATAAAGAAGGTATTTATTCAGCGGAAAACACCTTCGAGACTAACGGTCTGTACCACGTGCAAGTTCACGTTACAGCACGGGGCATGCATGTTATGCCTGTAAAGAAAATTCAGATTGGAGAAGCTACTCAGCAACCCGATGAACACGAAAGCGCACAAGAAGGTCAACATCATGAACATGGCGAAAGTGTGGAAGGTCTGTCTCTTCATTTCGTGCAGCCTGAGGATGCGAAAGCGACTACCGATACAGAGTTAGTGACGCATGCACAGCTTAACGGCGAAGCAATAGAAGCGCAGGTCCGCTATGAGGTGATCTCTGCAGATAAAGAAACCACTTGGGTAGATACGGATGAATCCAAGCCGGGTGAGTATACAGCAACCTATCAATTCCCTAAAGCAGGCAGCTATCAAGTGATCATCCATATTGAAAATGAAGATATTCACGAGCATGAGGAACATACTGTAGAAGTAAATTAAGTCCATCCCTTGTCACGCTGGTGACAAGGGTGTTTTATTGGGAAGTAAAAGCTGTAATTCAGTGGTGAAAAAGGTTACACTAGTACAAGAGTAAGATTAACCAATCAAGAGGAGTGTTAGCATGACAAATTATCCAAAAAAAACATGTTCCATAGAAAGACTTGTAACCATACCGGAAGATGTTCAAAAAGTACTCAACGGTGAAAAGTGGGCGACTAGACGTAATGGTGTCTATGCATACCCAGGCGAAACGATGACGTTAGAGGGTAAAGAGTTCAAAATTGATAACTTGTACGAACAAACACTCGGAGAACTAACAGATGAAGACGCCAAATCAGAAGGTCATGAAACAGTTGAAGAATATAAACAGGCGATGTTGTCGATTCACGACAAAATGCCTTGGCTTCCTAAAATGAAGGTTTGGGTGCACGAATACAGCCCAACTCAGAAATAATCTTTTAAATGAACTTTTATTACGGAGCGATTGTCTTTGCACACGTAGTCTCGGCTGTAATTTCAGTAGGACCTTTATTTCTCCTGCTGCCATTAATACGCCGGCTACGTACTGCTAAAGCAGAAGCAGAAGACATCTATCTGGCGTTTATCCGAGTCATTATACGACTCGTTATGCATTCAGGCCACGTGCTTGTTGTGACGGGGATCTTATTAATTCTATTTGGACCGTGGCCATGGAACACGTCGTGGATTATTCTCACAATAGGCGTCATGTTGCTGTCTGGATTCTTCCTGGCAACCGGCTTTTCCTCTGTATTGAAAAGATTCCATGAACCAAGCAATGACAGGGAAGCAGTAATCAATAAATTGCAACGCACTGCTTGGGTCTATATTGGATTGCTGATGGTGATGCTTTGGCTCATGGTACAAAAGCCGGCAGTCTGGTGAAATTACATAGCGAGTAAAAAGATGTGTACATGGTTGCACATCTTTTTAATTGCAAGATTTGGTTTGACAGTGAAAATTACAGCGAATATGATGAAGATAGCAGTTTTTTGAAAGGAACGATTCGAAGATGAAAATGAAAGTACTCGGTCTGATGATGATCGTTGGATTGTTATTGACAGCGTGCAGTCCGACAGGCAGCAATGAAACGATAAAAATGGGTACGACAGCAGGAATTTATTCAAAAGTCATCGATCAGGCACTAAAACCGGCACTTGAAGAACAAGGTTACGATGTAGAAGTCGAATCATATGTAGATTTAATTGAGCCGAACAAAGATCTGGCTGATGGCAAAATAGATGCCAACATGAACCAACAACAAATTAGTCTCGATCAGTTTAACGAAGAATATGATTTGCCTATAGTTGCTTTGACAGAAGTTCCAAGCGTTGGTCTTGGCTTGTACTCCAACTCGTTGACATCGATGGATGATATACCGAATGGTTCATGGATTACTATTCCAAATGATGAACTCGGTACGGCTCGAGCATTACGCTTCCTTGAACAGCAGGGGCTAATTACGTTAGATCCAGACGTCCCAACTTATGCGGTTACAGAAAAGCACATTGAGAGTAATCCTAAAAACCTGAATATCCAACCTATCTTGATTGCACAACTAATTCCATCCATGGCAAGTGGTGATTTGGCGATTATTCCAGACAACTATGTCATGGTCAATGAAATGGAATTGAAAGACGCCCTCGCACATGAAGAGCTTGGTGAGGCGTTGCAATATATTGTTGCGGTCAGAGAAGAAGATCGTGAGAAGGATTTTGCTATAGCGATTAAAGAGGCAATAGCATCGGAAACATTCCAAGAAGCAATCGAAGAACATTTCCAAGGCTTTGGAAAATGAAAACCACGTATGGACTCAATTATGAGCCCTACGTGGTTTTTTCATCTTCCTTATCTTTGCTGTCGTTTCAAAAAGTCTATATCTGGGTAATAGGCATCTTTAACGAGTAAATTGGGTCCGAGACAACGCAACGCAGGACAGTGACAGCTAACGTTTTTCGCTAGCGGCTGTTTTCGATCATTCGAGCAAATTGAGCTGCACGACGTATTGCTCTACGGACTTCTTCGAAAACATCGGCTCGCCACCAGTCAAGCTAATATCGTCTGCAAGTGGGAGATCCAACCAACTGCGCAATGTTCACAACGCATATTGCATAAATAGGTCGTTGTGAATTCTATGCTTGATAAAACTTGTTTACCGTGTAAATCTACATCTTGATACGCTTCCGATGCATCTGATAAATGGGAATGGGACCATGTTCGTAAATTCTTATATCAGTTAATTTTCATCGCTAGCATATTCCGCTAGATCCTTCGCGTATTTACTCATAGAAGAAGTAGAAACATCAAACGCTTCTGCAATCTCTTTTAATGTCATATCAAGTGGTTCGAAAAACGTATTCTCTTGTCCATAGCGGATTGCACCTGCGGCGATGGCGAGTTTCTTACGCGCTTTTGGCTGCTCATCTACTAAGAAGTCTTCGAGCACTTCCAGTAACGCTTTCGATTCTCGGTTATGTTGCATTAAAAATTCATTAGCTGACTCGATAACGCCTGCTTCAAATTCAGTAAACTCATCTCCGGTATAGCCACTTTCTCCAAGCGCAATCCAGAATTTCATGATGGAGTCTTTTAGAGAAGGATTTTCTGTGTCCGCAAGTGATGTAGCAAACTGTTTGATTGCTTCCGAATGATCAGTCGGGAAGAAAATTAAACTTGAAACTGCCAGATAATTACCTTCAGACGTCCCATCGGAAAGTATGAAGCAATAGAAGTGCACACCAACGGGAACAGGCTTATCACTTTCTTTCCACAATTCAATTGTTTCATCGCCAAGAATACTCGTAGCTGTTAAATATGTATCTCCGACAGCGGTTACTTCACCAACAAAAACTCGCGGCTCTGACCACCTATCCAGTAGTTCCAAAATAGATGGGCGAATATGTTTCTTCTTCTGCTTTGCCAAATAATCATCCCAAATATCTCTCCGTTGATGGAAGAAGAATTCGTCAAGCGCAATCGTTTCAATCATTTCTTGTGGTAAATAACTATTCAGTGAAGACTTCCATATATTTGCGAATTCCACAAACGCCGGTACATCAGGTCTCTCTGGATGAATATCATAAAACGTTTGCAATAAGTGCTCCATTTCATCAGTCAATAAATCCTCAACTGTCACCGCATTTTTTCGTTCACAACACTTTTTATATTTTTTGCCACTGCCACATGGACATGGATCATTACGTCCAACCATAAAAACACTTCCCTTATTAAAATTACTACATAGTCTAGTGTACCAAATGAAAAGGCAGTTGGCATTGGATTTGAAAGGAAGTGATAGAAAAAGGTATAGCAAAAGGTACTCTGTTCATCTTTTAGAGAAGATGTTACTATTAAACAATTACTCTAAACTTTCAGGGATAGGAATAGCTGAATAGAAGTATGATATATCCGCATTCAAATAATAGTAAAAGGGGAATGGTTATATGGGTTTATTTGATGGACTATTAGGAAATGCATCTATCGTGAACAAAGAAGAAGTTCGAAAGGAGTTACATTTGATCTTGGCGAAAGGTGAAGAAGTGGAAGCCGCGTTCAAGCTCGTGCGGGATTTAATTGTTTTCACGAAAACAAGATTAATACTTGTAGACAAGCAAGGTATCGCAGGAAAGAAAGTGGAATATCATTCCGTCCCATTCAAAAGTATCTCTCACTATAGTGTAGAAACTGCAGGAACATTTGATATGGATGCGGAATTAAAAATTTGGATATCAAGCTCACAGACACCGCATATTGAAAAACAGTTTAGAAAAGATCAAGCGATTTATGATATTCAAAAAATATTAGCAACGGTTTGTGTGTAATCTACATCTTACTTAAAGAAATGGTACTTTCCGTAATAGAAAGTACCACTTGACCATTATTTCGTTTTTGGTGAAGTAACATTTTCATACGCAACGAGTGTCACACCTAATTGATCCTCCAAACGATTCAGCGCATGTAAATCTTCGGTGCTTAATTGTGCAATTGACGTATCTTTTTTTGTCATATACATAACTTCCTTTCACTGTTTGAGCATAAGGTGGCTGAATCGCACTAAATTATACATACGAGGGATAAGGAGGCTACGCTGTGTCTGATCCAACTGTATTTGAAAACTTAAAAGTCGCATTTGAAAATCATGTATATGACTTAGATAATTTGGAACAAACCATTCATATTGTACATCGTAAAGATCAACTAGATTTTGCCATGATGGCGAGAGAATTAACCATTCGTTTTTCCAGAGTAGGCTTTCCGTCTGTCATTGTCGATCTTAAGTTGCATTCATCACTCCAGGAGCTGGCGAATGAACTTCTTGAAATCAAAGGCACAGATCCGGGTTGTACGCTTACATTAGTGGTCAGTAAAAATATTCAAGATGTGGATAAAGAATGTAAAGAAATTGCGAGTATTCTTCGTACTGTGTGGGAAAACGATATTAGCTATACACAAACACTTAGCTTTCACCACGAGCAAACAGAGCCAGGGTTCATGAACCGGATTACCATTCATTTTAAACCTAAATTAACGGAAGAACATATGGGGGAAATAGGTGCATTTCTAAAAAGTGTGCTGGACATGATGGAGCAAATTGGAAACGTATCGTAATGAAAGAAAAAACGCTTCCTTAACGGAGCGTTTTTCAAATTTTACTATAAAACTACTTGTTTAAAAGCCCAAATATAATCTAAACCATCATTTTTTAAAACGATTACCTGTATTAACATAGAGTAAGGTAAATACTAATACTAGTATGAAAAGTGTTAATCCTACAATAAAGTATACATCCTCTTCCAACAGTTCACTCACAGCGAACAAGCTGACACAAAAACTTAAAGCGAACATGATTTTCGCCATGAACTTGCATAATGCACGTTCGTTCATGCGCATCTTTTTTTCAATTGGCATTGTATTATAGCCTGTCAGCAATGAAGCACCTTTACCTTGCCAAAGTGCTATGCCATATACAATGAATGCTATCATTATAACTAGATCGAGAAGTAGGCCAAGCATAGTAATTCCTCATTTCATGAAAAGAATGGAGCGAACTCTTTGTCAAGTTCACTCCATTCTATCTTATTACATAGCAGTCTGCCGAGTCTTTACAGCCATCGATAGAGAAATCGCAGCACATAAGAATGCGATGATAACGATTACGCCACCAACTGCCGGCATATTGGTTACGTTACCTGTTTGACTAAAGACTATCCCGCCAACTCCAGATCCAAGCGCAATCCCGACTTGCAAGGCTGAGTTATTGAAACTCTGATGCACATCGGAAGTGACTGGATCACTTTGGATAATATAGTCTTGCTGTGCAGGTGCTAGCGCCCAGCTTAATCCACCCCAAATCATCATGAAGATAATGAACAATGGAATAGAGAATGTCGAATAGGGAAGTGCAAATAAACTGATCGCAAATGCTCCTAATATGATTAAAATGCTTTTCTTTGAACCAAGACGTGAAGCGAGTCCGCCACCAAACGCTCCACCTGCTACTGCTGCAAGCCCAAATAAGAAGTAGAATACACTGATCCAATAAGGACTTAACTTCATCGTGGTCTCTAAGAAGGGAGTGAAATACGCATATACCGTATAATGTCCCGCGAGCATAAACATGGTCGCTAAATGAGCGAAGAATATTTTTTTATTAGCTAGCGCTTTAATTTGAACAGATAATGGTTGCACCATCGCGTTAGGAATTTTTTCGAGAAACTTTGCAATCAATACAATAGAACCTACCGTCAAGATCGCAATTCCTAAAAAAACTGAACGCCATCCAAATGCATTTGTTACGACAATACCGATGGGTACCCCTAAAACAAGCGATGAACTGATCCCCATGTAAATATAGCCAAGCGACTTCGCTCTTACTCGCGGCTCGACCATTCGTGCTGTAATTGTCAAGGACAGAACAATGACGAGTGCCGCACTGGCAGCTGTTAAGACACGAGCAGCCATCATCAAGCCGAATGTCGGACTGAAGTACGTTAAAATGTTACCGAGTAAAAATACGACTAATGTAATCAAATATAATTTCTTGCGTTCCACTTTCGCGGTCAGTGACAATAATACAGGTCCTGCTACCGCATATACGAGAGCGAATACTGTAATGAGTTGTCCAGCCGTTGCAATGGAAACATTTAAATCATCGGCAATGACGGGCAGGATTCCACCGACCACCAACTCTACCAGTCCAACCGTAACGGCGGATACTGCCAATAATAAAACACGTAAATCCAAAACAATTCCTCCTACTAGTGTCTCTACACTATTTTTTGAAATAGAAAAATCCCGATTACAAAAATGATTTTGTAATCAGGATTTAACGGTTCCTGGTAGAGACCCTCGAACCATATTATCGAGGTTATACATGTTGATTCCGTAATGAAATTTTCTATTGTTCAATTTATCATGGAATGTGAAATATGGCAAGTTGGACAGATGGTTACCTAAAAAGTCTTAGATTCAACAATCTATGTAGATGTGACGTTCGTTCTGCGCAATAGTATGGTGCGAATCGTCTCAAGTTGTAAAAGTTCTCATAATCAAGTATACTTTTCCCGATAAACTTGTGCGAATCATTACAAAGATAAAGGATGGATATACATGACATTTGAAGAAATATTGCCACGTTTGAAAGCTGGAGAGAAAGTCATCCGCAGTAACTGGGGCGGAGCGGAATTATACGTAAAGCTAGTAGGAGAAAGCGAGCAAGACGGTAAGAAATTGAATCCATATTTCGTAATTGATGTGACGGGTGAAGGCTATACTATGTTCACACCAACAGTTTGCGATTTACTAGCTGAAGACTGGGTCATCGTAGAGTAAACCTGAAGAATCAAAGCTCATGAGCATTCATGAGCTTTTTTATTAGGAGGCAATCATGAAATTTGCAGAATATGAAAAGAAAACAATAGTAGTGACAGGCGGGGCGTCTGGTATTGGATACGCACAAGCTGTAGCCTTTTTGGAAAATGGAGCAAATGTTTTTGCGTTTGATAGGCAAGAAGGAGATCTCCCAAAATTACAACAAGAGTATGCCTCGCAGTTTGCCTACGCGATTGGCAGTGTCAGTTCAAAAGACGATGTAGCACACGCGGTTAAGGAAGCTTGTAACGTGTTCGGTACAATAGATGTTTTACTAAACACGGCAGGAGTGCTCGATGGTTTTGCGAAAACACTAGACACTGATGAAGCGCTTTGGGATCAAATTATGAATACGAATGTGAAAGGTACTTATTTTATGACCAATGAAGTATTACCACATATGATCGCTCGAAAGTCAGGTGTCATTGTCAATATGGCATCCATTGCGGGTCTTGTGGCAGGCGGTGGCGGTGCAGCTTATACTGCATCCAAACATGCCATTGTCGGTTACACAAAGCAACTGGACATGGATTACTGCCGTGAGGGGATTCGTGCGAATGCGATTGCACCAGGTGCGATCCAAACACCGATGAATCAAGCAGATTTTGAAGGTGACGGTGAAATGGCGAAGTGGGTAGCGGGGGAGACGCCTGCCGGACGCTGGGCACAGCCGAGTGAGGTCGCGGGCCTGACATTATACGTAGCCAGTTCCGCAGCGGATTATATTCATGGGGCGGTTATTCCGATTGACGGTGGCTGGATTGCAAAATAAAGCTTTTGTATTACGAGGAACTCTGTTATAATACCGAAGCAAGCAAATTCTGTTTGCACTACGGCACTTTTGATCGAGCGATAGGCTCTTTCTTCCTTTGGTCGTAGTTATTACTGGAATAGCCACTACGCTATTTCACAAAGGAGAAAATAAAATGAGTATGTCTTATGTTAAGGATTCACCTAAAAGTAAGAGTACGGTGAATGAACTGACGAAAACAGCGCTCGTCGCAGCTTTGTATGTGGCGGTGACGTTTGTCTTTGCAGTGATTAGTTTTGGCGCAGTCCAACTGCGTTTGTCAGAGATGTTCAACTATCTGGCTTTGTATAATAAACGGTACGTGATCGGTGTCACACTAGGTGTCATGTTCGCAAACTTTATGTCACCTACTTGGATATTGGATGTGCCGATTGGTTCGATGGCTACGTTAGTCGCATTATTAATATGTCGAGCACTGACAAAGAAAATTAAAAACGATATCGTCAAAATGGTCATCACCGCTATTGTGTTTGCACTGTCCATGTGTGCTATTGCAGCTCAATTGACTATTATGCTTGGTTTCCCGTTCTGGGCTACTTGGCTGACAGCTGGAATTGGTGAGTTATTGTCCATGACAATTGGCGGAATCATTATATATTCGTTGAATAAGAAAATAGATTTATCCAAATAAAAGAGAGCCAATTCACAGATTTGTGAATTGGCTCTCTTTAATTCTTTACTTTAAATGAATTCATTATATAAATGATAAGTTTGAACTCAAGAAGTATTTCAATTTCTTGGATATCCTTTTCTAGTCTTACGCCTTTGCATCTGGATCTCTACGTTTTGGATTCTTGATTAGCAACGCTAATAGAAGTCCTACAATGGATATACAACCTGATACAAGGAAGGCCATATTAACCCCCTGGATTTGACCTGTAACGGTTCCGTTATCTAGATCAGCTGTGATCATGACTGTAACGAGTGCAGCAGTTCCAATGGATCCTGAAATTTGACGAAACGTATTATTCATTGCTGTACCATGAGAAATTAAATGCGTAGGTAGCTGATTTAAGCCTAGTGTAGTGGATGGCATCATAATCATCGCAATCCCCATCATCCTCACAGCGTTCAATATAGCTAAGTAAGTGAATGTTGTATCTACTGATAAGTTGGCAAACATGAACGTCGTGACCGTTAAAATGGTGAAGCCAGAGAGTAGTAACCATTTAGCACCATATTTATCAAATATCGTACCGGTCACCGGATTCATGATTCCCATGACAATAGCCCCTGGAAGTAGCATAAGACCTGAATGGAGAGCATTAAAACCAAGCATAGTCTGCATGAACAACGGCAAGATCACTGTCGATGCAATCATGGAAGCAAATACGATCATACCTAAGCTAGTTGCCAGTGTGAATACACCATACTTGAACACTCTAAACTCGAGAATGGGCTGTTCCAATTTCAATTGTCGTAAAATGAACCACGCAAGTGAAATCGCCCCGATGATTAATGAAATTAAAACGTTCGCATGGAGCCAACCGGTATTACCGGCAATACTGAAGCCGTAAAGCAATCCACCAAAACCGAATGTCGAAAGCACAATCGATAAATAGTCCATTTTTGGATTGGTCAGTTTCGTTACATTTTTTAATAAGAAGAAAGCAGCGACAATATTTAACAAAGCAAAAGGTAATACAACATAGAATACGCTGCGCCAAGGGAACTGATCTACGAGATAACCAGACAAGCTTGGTCCAATCGCTGGGGCGAATGCAATGACGAGCCCAAAGTATCCCATTGCTTTTCCGCGTTGTTCAATCGGAAAGAGTAAGAACATAATAGTTTGCAGGAGCGGCATCATAATCCCAGCTCCCGTACCTTGGAGGACTCTTCCTACTAACAATATAGAGAAATTAGGAGAAGTCGCGGCGATTAGTGTACCTAAAGCAAAAATACTCATCGCTGTCAAAAATAGCCGTCGAGTTGTAAATTTTCCAATGAAAAAAGCTGTAATAGGAATCATAATCCCGTTGACTAGCATGAAGATCGACTGCAACCACTGTACTGTACTCTCGCTAATCTGAAGGTCTTTCATGATTGGCGGAAGGGCCGTAGCAAGTAGTGTTTGATTCAAAATAGTGATGAACGCACCCGATAACAGGACGATCATCAAGGGAAGATTCTTTTTAAAATCGAATTTCTGTGAGTTTACCATGTGCACGCATCACCTCATATTTAATTACAGATCACAAAATAATTCGGAGTTCGTTATAAATCTAACATACAGGCTATGTTAATTGTTATTTCGTAAGACCACAATTATCTTGCTTGATTACACCTATTGGAAAAGTTGGGGTAACACTGCGTTTAAAAGAATGTAATTAGGATAATATGACAGTAATAAGATTATTTATGTAGGAGGAAAGCCAACGTGAAAAAAGCTGTATTTCTGGATCGAGATGGTGTGATCAATGAAGTGTTGACAGATCGAGTGAAATTTGTGAATGAACCTAATCAACTGTATTTCTTGCCTGGAGTTGCGGAGGCAATTAAGCAATTGAATCAACTGTTTGATTATATATTTGTTGTAACAAATCAAGGCGGTGTAGGTCTTGGTTACATGAAAGAATCCAAATTGAAATCCATCCATGACTATATGATAGCAGAACTTGCAAAGGAAGGCGCAGTAATTGATGAAGTCGTTTATTGTCCGCATAAGCCAAAGTCTGGCTGTGATTGCCGCAAGCCTCACAGTCAGTTGATAGAAAATCTCGCAATGAAGTATGATGTAGATTTGTCCACTTCTTATATGGTAGGCGATACGGATACAGATATTATTGCCGGCAAGAGAGCAGGAACTAAGACAGTTTTTCTTGGTGCAACAGATCCAATAGCAGATGCAGTGTTCCCAGATCTGCTTCATGCTGTACCTTGGATTATGGAAGATATGGTGAAGTGAAAAGTGAGGAATTAGTACATCACTTCAGGTACTGGAGTCCTTTCTTTAATTCCATGGCGCGCAGTTGAATTTAATTGGCAAGTTTCTATGTATAGAAAATGGTAGAAGAAATCTTATTATTAAATGCAAGATACACTTAAATAAGAATCAAGTTATAGGCGATGTACGATAAAGAACAGAAGTCTTCATGACGACTTCTGTTCTTTATCGTGCTTTGAAATTGAATCATAAGGAAGGCGTAGGAAAATACTTATTTTAACGCTTATAAAATTCCACAAAATAAATAGAAAAAATGAACGTTTCTATAGTTTCATGATATAGTATTGAATGCATTTAAAATTAAAAGAGCATATGTAACGGAGGAAGTTATGTCGGATCTAAAGTTACCCAATAAAAGGTTTAGGCCCGAAATAGAAGGGGTACGAACGGTTGCAACATTATTAATCGCTATGTATCATATCTGGTTTGGTAGGGTGTCTGGTGGAATCGACGTGTTCTTCGTGATCTCAGGTTATTTGATGACATTGTCCATTCTCTCACGAATAGAACGAAACGGTTCAGTGAATTTTATAGAATACTTTCTGAACTTAATGAGAAGACTAGTACCTCAAGCCACAGTCGTCTTGATTTTCACCGGAATATTTGCAGTGATTCTTTTACCGCAGTTTGAATGGGGCGAAATCATTGCGCATATGATGGCTTCCACGTTTTACTTTGAAAACTGGCGATTAGCAATTGATTCTGTTGACTATTTAGCAAAAGATAATTTGGCAAGTCCTTTTCAACATTTTTGGTCACTCAGCGTACAAGGTCAATTTTATTTGATCTGGCCTGTTTTACTCCTATCTATTTATTATATCGCACGAAAATTTTTGAAAACACCTGTATATAAAACAGTACTTAGTTCGCTAATCATAGTGTTTGTATCTTCACTGGCTTTTTCCATCTATCAAACAAATGTTAACCAGCCATTTGCATACTTCAATACATTCACGCGCATGTGGGAATTTAGTATTGGCGGAATTTTTGCTTTGCTGTCTCCATACTTATTTTTCAATAAAAGATGGAGTGTGATCTTAGGATGGCTAGGTCTAGTGATTATTAGTCTCACTGGCGTTTTATTTCCCGTTTCGACGGTATTCCCTGGGTATTTCGCATTGGTCCCTATTAGCGGAGTATTACTCATATTAATCGCCTCAGAAAGTATTACACTATATGGTGTCAATCGATTTTTATCAACCAAGCCTCTCATTTATTTAGGTAGTCTTACATATGGTGTGTATTTATGGCATTGGCCGTTGCTAATTTTCTATCGTTCCTATATGGAAACAGAAACAGTACCTGTAGGTCACGGTATTTTACTGGTGATGACGACCCTCGTATTGTCCATGATTACTACCAAGTTATTAGAAAAACCTGTCCAAAAAATAGGTCGAAATCAAAAGAACGGGAAGCTACTCGTTGTTTTGTCTGCAATGCTAGTGCTTGCATGTAGTTCTATATTTTCTATATCTACTTATATTGAAAAAGCAACTGCTAGTTCGCATATTGTCCAGGAACAAGATTACCCTGGGGCTCAATCAGAAAAGTTTGATATGCAAACTGTATCTTATGTAGACCTGATTCCATCACCATCAGAAATCAAAACCGATCTGCCGGCATTTTATGAAGATTTGGAATGCCAATCGGCTAACCTAACAGAAGTTAGGAAATGTTCGTATGGTGTTTTGAAGGACTTTGATTTCACTTTGGCGCTCGTAGGTGGATCTCACTCAGGTCATTGGTTCCCGGCTTTAATAGAATTAGCGGAAGACATGAATTTTAAAATCGATTTATATAGTCATGATGGCTGTCGATTTACAGATGAAGATCCTAAAGGAAATTTAACAAAAGCGTGTATTCCGTGGAATCGTAACTTAATTGATACGTTACTAGAAGATCCACCTGATTTGGTTTTCACGACATCGACAGTGAATAAGCGTCCAAAAGTACCGCAAGGATTTATCAATCAATGGAAACGACTTGAAGGAATTACGACCATCTTTGCGATACGGGATAATCCCCGCATGCAAAAGATTATTCCTGTCTGCCTTGAACAAGCAGACGATCTGTTGGACTGTTCAGTACCGCGAGACCAAGCTATTGCAAAGGAAACTCCGTGGGAAGTGACAGAAGGTATTCCATCGAATGTGTTTTTCGCAGACTTAACAGACTCTTTCTGTGATGAAACGACTTGTTATCCTGTCATCGGGAATATTATTGTCTATCGTGATGATAACCATATTACCGCTCAGTATGCAAAAACGTTAGCACCCGCATTAAAAGTACCGTTGCAGCAAGCATTTGATAGCATAGGAAAAAACATACGCAATGATGAGTGATCTGTTTGCCATGAACCTTGTATAGTTCATCTAGATACGGGAAAGCTATCTTATAGAACGAATACTTCAAAAAGGAGTGTATAGGATGGCGAAGAATTATCCCAAGCCGAATGATTCTGCAGACAACAAAGAACGACTGAATAAGACGATCAGCAACATGGAAGCAGCAGAAGATGCGATGAAGTTTGCTGAGGGCAAAGAGTTCGAACAGATCAAAAAGAAAAACGAACGCAGAGCAGAAAGTATCGAGGATTTAAAAGATGAAATTAGTGAAGAAGACAAGTCAAGGATCAACGGGTATATATAAGTAATTCGCTACGAAAAAATTTGGCCCTCACTTATATAAGTGAGGGTTTTTGAGGTCTGTTATGAGAAAAATAAATAAGCAAAAAAGAGGAATCCATCTACTGCGCTGTATAGAATAGAAGAATCAACTAAATTTACGGTTTTTCTATATAAGGAGAGAATACATAATGAAAAGAATAAAAAAAATTGACGAGTGGCGGGAACTGCTTGAAAAGTCGGATGAGCAACCATTTCTATTATTTAAATCCAGTATGACTTCTGTGAGCAGTTTGGCAGCAAAAAAAGAATTGGATGGACTTCGCACGGATTTGCCTATTTATATCGTCATTACACAAGTGAGTAAAAAGCTTTCAGCGGCTATTGAATCAGATTTAGGTGTTCCGCACGAAGTTCCACAATTATTAATTTTAAAAGGTAAACGAGCGATCTGGCAAGCTACTCATTATCAAATCAAAGAACAGATTTTACTGGATGCGATAAAAGAATATGTTTGAGGTGTATAAGGATTTTGAGTTACTTCCTTAAGACATACGAAAAGGTGCATGGACGTTTTTAAATACATTGACGATAAACAGTAGAATGGAAATGGCTAATGCGCTACCGCCACCCCATACGCAAATTTGAATTAAGATCATTGGCATACCGAGTGCTGGTTGTATGATTAACATTCCGATTAATAATACAGGTAATCCGATGTTATACAGCCAAAAATGTGCTTTGCCGAGTATACTGTTACCTGCTTGGGGATAGATGGTATAAATGACTCCAATTACTGCCGTTGTGAGCCACCCGACCACATTAATATGTGCATGTGTTGCTCCCCACTGAAGTTGAATAGTAGCGTGCATAAATAGTCCAAATCCCACACCAATTAAAAAATAGATCACTGCTGCTTTAATCCACCTTGCGCCCATCAATAATCAGCTCCTTTTCATAAATAATACGTTTGTTCCTTATCTATTATGTATGTACGGATTTATATAATTCAAACATTCAATTAACTAGAGTTGTAACAACTACTCATAAAAATAGTACATAACAAAAGGAGTCCTTATGATGGTAACTATATTTCCCACTATTTATGACATAGCAATGAAGCCGTTAGAAGCAAGTCGATTTAAAAAGGTTCGAACGGAGTTAGTCCGTAATGCACAAGGGGAAGTACTGGAAATTGGTTCAGGTACCGGTATCAACTTTCCATATTATCGGCAGGCAAAACATGTAGCAGCGATTGAACCGAATCCAGAGATGAGTCGCAGAGCTTCGAGAAGAGGACGAAACGCGCATGTGCCGATTACTCTATATGAAGCAAAGGCAGAATCATTACCATTTGCTGATCATACATTTGATACAGTCATCTCGACTTTAGTATTTTGTACAATACCGAATCCGTTACTTGCTTTGAAAGAAATCCAACGTGTAAGTAAACCAGGCGCCACTATTATATTTTTCGAACATGTCAAAATGAAGCAACCCACTCTTGCAAAAGCACAAGAGTTAGTAAACCCGTTATGGGAAAAGGTGTGTGATGGTTGCCAACTAAATCGTGATACACTTTCCATGATCTTGGATGCAGGTTTATACGTAGAAGAGTTGGAATCACTTTACGGAGGCTTGTTTTTATCAATTCAATGTAAAAATTACTAGCAAGAATTTACGAGAGGATTTGGCTACACAGCTAATTTAAAACTGTGGACCAATTCTGTATGGGTATCACTTAGCCCGTTCGTGTATTTGCCATGATGAAACGGAAGGAAGTTAGGGAATGAAAAAAATAGTTATGCTTGCTCTGGTAACAATTTTTCTACTTGCAGCGTGCGGGAATAATAAGGTAGATGATTCTGCTGCCAAAGAGTATATGGAGAAATCAAAAGAAACCATCACGTTATTTAATGAAGAGAAGTTTGATGAAATGCGTACTATGTTTGATCCAACGATGAAAGATGCTTTATCCGTAGAGCAATTACAAGAAGTATCAAATATTGTAAAGGAATCCGGTGAATTCGTCAGCTTTGAGAAAGAGTCAGTCGCTAAGAAAGAGCAATATTTTGTTGCGACGATTGTTGCGAAGTATAAAGAAGATAATAGAGTCTACACGATCACATTGGATGAAAAGCAACGAGTCGCAGGATTTTTTGTAAAATAGTTTAAACAACGGAAGCTCTAACAGAAGTCATTCACTTCTTGTTAGAGTTTTTTATTACTATCGCATTTCCGGTATTTAAAGTCTCTCTGAATTTAAATCTCTACTCACACTTGCTAAAGAAAAGAAAATTAGTTATTATAATAGTCAGAACATACCAACCGGTTAGTATAAATGACGAAGGGGAGTAAGAACATGAATTCAAACGATGTGAAACGGATTACAGTAATTGGTGCTGGGCAGATGGGACACCAAATTGCCATGCTATGTGCGCTAGGCGGATACCAAACCACGTTGCAAGATATTAACCAGGAGGCTTTGCGACAAGCAAAGAATAACTTGGAGCGTCTGATGGGTGATTGGGTAAGAAAAGAAAAGATTAATGAGCCAGCTATAGAGAGAGCTTTTTCATTACTAACCTTTACTGATCATTTAGAAGAAGCAGCGAAAGACGCGGATCTTGTGATAGAGGCGATTGTCGAAGTGCTGGAAGTAAAGCAGGAATTGTTTAAAAAACTAGATAAAATGACTCCATCTCATACTATACTGGCAACAAATAGTTCCACGATTATGAATTCATTGCTCGCAGAAGTGACGGACAGACCGGATCAAGTATGCAATATGCATTTCTTCTTCCCGCCACTCGTAATGGATAGCCTCGAAGTAGTCATGAGTGAAAAAACTTCTGAAGAGACAAAGGATATCGCCATGGCCGTTTCAAAACAAATTGGACGTACAGCAGTACTATTGAGAAAAGAGATTTCAGGATTTGTTGCGAATCGTATACTTGGTGCAATCCACCGAGAAGCAACGTACTTGTATGAAGAAGGAATTGCTGACTTCAAAGATATCGATCTTATTATAAGAAAATCTCTTGGCCATAAACTCGGCCCTTTCGAATTAATCGATATGTCAGGAGCAGACGTCGTGTATTCGGCCATGCAACATCAATATCAGCAAAGCGGAGATGAAAGAGATCAGCCACCTGCATGCATTAAAGAAAAAGTAGATAAAGGGGAACTAGGAAGGAAAACGAAAATAGGGTTTTATGATTACCGTGAAGTACCGGTGAAGTAAGATAGAAAACGATTTGGAATGTAGTAGGCAACAACTTTATTGGATGAAGATGCTGTCTAGTAAATAGGAGAGGGGAATTGCTATGCAAAAAACAGAGCGACCGTATTGGCCATCTACAGTACCCGAAAAATTAACTTATCGTCTCGGTGAAATCCCCCTACATGAATATGTAAAACGAAATGCGCAAGATCTATCAAATCAGCCTGCATTCCAATTTTACGGCAATGCGATAAGTTGGAAAAGTCTAGATGATCAAGTTGATAGACTGGCGCAATTCTTTATTGAGAAGAGCTTCAAAAAAGGGGACAGAATCGCACTGTATATGCAGAATTGCCCCCAATATATTATTGGACATTATGCGATTCAACGTATAGGTGGCATTGTAGTTCCATTGAATCCAATGTATCGCGAAGCAGAGTTGATCTATCTTATTGAAGAAGCATCGATTAAAGGCATTATTGCCGGTCAGGAAATCTATAGCCGTATTGAAAAGATTGCGGAAGAAGTTCCGGGTCTTCATTGTAAAATCACAACCAATTATACAGATTACTTGCCACCTAAGCCTACTCTTCCATTTCCACAAGAATATCATACACCGAAAGATTCATTTCATGATACCTATGACTTTATTTCAGTCATACAGAATACCGAGCCACTGAAAGAATATCCCGATATTAATTTGTGGGAAGACACGGCACTGCTAGTGTTCACTTCAGGGACGACAGGAAGACCAAAAGGAGCCATGTTGACGCATGGGAATGCTTTATATAAAACAGCAGCTGCAGTTGCAGGCAATGAAATGAATCAACAGGAGGTATTGCTGTCGGTTGCTCCGCTAAGTCATATTGCCGGTATGCTGATGGGCGTGAATATCCCTGTCTATAATGCTAGTGAAACGATCTTAATGACAAGGTTTGACCCACAAGCTACGGTTCTAGCGATTGAAAAGTACAAAGTGACAACTTGGTACAGTATTGCCATCATGAATGGGGCTATTCTACAAATACCCGGTATAGAAAACCGTGACTTCTCTTCCTTGACAAAGAACATGTCCACTAGTTTTGGAATTCAAGTAACAGAGGAATTAGCGCATAAGTGGAGCTTGGTGACAAAGGGATGTCCGATGTTCGAAGCCTCCTATGGGCTAAGTGAGACTCATACAGGCGATACATTTATGCCGCAGGAGAATATAAAATTTGGAAGCTGTGGAATCGCTGTAAATGAAACAGAAATTAAAATCATCGATCCAGCAACTGGAGACGAAGTGCCAGCCTTAAAAGAAGGAGAAGTCATCTTAAAAGGTCCTGGCGTATTTAAAGGGTATCTGAACAGACCGGAAGCGACTGAGGAAGCTTTACGGGACGGTTGGCTGCACACCGGTGACTTTGGAAAATTGGATGAAGAAGGGTATTTGTATTATCTCGGACGTATTAAAGAGCTGATAAAGTGTTCGGGATATAGTGTATTCCCTGATGATGTAGAAGCTTTGCTCAGTAATCATCCGGCTGTTTCACAGTCAGTTGCGATCGGTGTGCCGGATTCCAAAAGAGGAGAGAGTGTTAAAGCGTTCATCGTCTTGAAAACAGATTGCAAAGGTAAAATCGAACCACAAGAAATAATAGACTGGGCGAAACACAATATGGCGGCTTATAAATATCCTCGTGAAGTAGAATTCATTGAGGAGTTACCTACAACGAGCTCAGGGAAAATTCTGAGAAGGTTGTTGAAAGAAGGCGGTGGTCAAGGTGACGCATAAACCCGCAGAAAATGCAGTGAATCAATCTATTGAAAAGTTGAAACGGAGGAAAGAGCAAGCATTTGAAAGCGGGGGAGTAGACAAGCTCGAAAAGCAGCGCCAATCCGGTCGCTATACCGCAAGAGAGCGTATTGATCTGCTCGTGGATAAAGACTCGTTTATGGAACTCGGCATGCTGAACTACTCGGATCAAATGGGAATTGGGAGCACTAGTGCTGGTGACGGTTTAATTGGTGGTTTGGGAAAAATTAATGGCAGGCATGTAGTGATTCAGGCAGGTGACCAAACTGTTTTCGCTGGTACGGAAGGGACTGTCCATCTCCGGAAATCAAAATCATTGATGGAATATGCTATTAAGCGTGGGCTGCCTATGTTTAACTTGAATGAAGGTGGCGGTCTCAGGATGCCTGATGGAATGGGATCGGATGGAATCAGCACTAAATTATTTCCACATGAGCTTTTAACAGTAAGTCGAGAAATTCCTATGATTACAGGGATTTTTGGAGACAGTTTTGGAGGGCCTACTTGGATTGCCGTATCGTCTGATTTTGTCACACAAGTGAAAGGCACATGTCTTGCTGTGGCAGGGCCGCGCATGCTGGAAATGGCTAGCGGTCAAAAGGTATCCAAAGAAGAGTTAGGTGGGACAGAAGTACATGTCCGACAGACTGGTCAAGTAGATTCCACGGCAGACTCCACTAAAGAGTGCATAGAACAAATGAAAGAGTTCTTTGCCTACATGCCATCTAATAGCTCAGAATTATCGCCGCGTAAGCAGACAAGTGATAGTCCTGATCGCATATCTGACAATGTCTTGTCCATTCTTCCGTCGTTATCAAATCGAGTTTATGATATGAAACGAATTATCGAAGACCTTGTAGATGACGGGGAGTATATGGAATATAAACCTGGTTACGGCCAGGCGCTGATTACAGTTTTGACACATATGGACGGGCGCGCGGTCGGAATTATTGCGAATCAACCGAATAAATACGCTGGTGCGAGCGGTCCAGAAGAATGTGAAAAAGCAACGGACTTCATCTGTCTATGTGATTCTTACCATATACCGCTGATTTTTCTTCATGATACACCTGGCTTCAGAATCAGCACACAAGCTGAAAAAGAAAAAATACCAACTAAGATTATGGTGTGGAATCAAGCATTAGCGCAATCAACAGTCCCTAAAATTTCCGTTATTATACGAAAAAGTATTGGGGCAGCTTATGGCAATATGTGTGGTCCGACGATGGGCGCAGATTTCGTAGTCGCATGGCCAACTGCAGAAATCAATTTTACGGGTCCTGAAGTTGGAATTAATGTAGTGTACGGCAGGCAATTAGAAAAAGCAGAAAATCCGAAAGAAGAAAGGAAGAAGTTACTAGAGAATTGGGCGTTTGACAGTTCACCTTATAAAGCTGCAGCTAGTCATTATATAGACGATGTTATTGATCCTCGCGAGACACGCAAATTTATCTGTCAGTCATTGGATTTTGCAAGTGTGAAAAACGGTGGTAGAAGTGAGCGGCGTTTAGCCAATTGGCCGACTGGATTTTAATCAAATCATACAAACGACGACACATAGGCTATTTATGTGTCGTTTTTTAATGAATCTACATCGATAGCCACTGTTAAAAGCATCATTCAGTACGGAGGTTTCTGTTCTTTCTCCATTCATGCATCTGCTAAAAGAAAAATTGATCGATTGGCTGACTGAATAGAAATCGAGAGTTTTTGAGTTTAGTAAAGATTAGTATATACTGAATAGAAATGTGAAGAAGTCAGCCTGATTTACAGTAAACGCTACCTATGATTCATTAGCTATCCTAACTGGAGGGGAAATTATGAAGAAATTAGTTTGGTTGATCACACTCGTTTTAGTGCTGACGGCTTGCGGATCGACAGATAAAGTAAATGAAAATGAAGGACTTCCAACAGTAGATTTAAAAGAAGTTGAAGCTTTACAAAAGGAAGGCGCGGTAGTGATGGATGTGCGCGAAGTAGATGAATACAATGAGGGGCATATAAGAAGTGCCATCAACCTACCATTATCTCAATTACAAGATGGTGAAAGAGCCGGATTAGATCAAGAACAGAAGTACATAGTGATTTGCCGTAGCGGAAGCCGTTCACAAACAGCAAGTGAGATTTTGCATAAAGAAGGATACGATGTGACCAATGTGTCAGAAGGTATGTCCACTTGGCGAGGTCCAGTAGAATAATGAAGAAATGGGCGACGGAATGTGTACCGTCGCTTTTTGGTAGAAATTTATTCAGTCGGTGGTCCTATTAATTGCGAAGGAGAGATATCTTTTACTGCGGCAGCCCATTGCGGTTCATTTAATCCATAAGAGTAAGCAAAAACATCAGTAGGTGTAGCGGTTAGAATATCGGAACCTAAGACAACTTCTGGTGTATTTGCATTAAATATACCTTGCAGATGTGTGTCGTCGGTATGTGCGATTTGGTAATGCCACCATCCTTGTGGGATATTAACCACTTGACCCGCCGTAATCTTATAATGTTGGAAAGTTTTCGTGTCGATATTCATGATAGATATAGTAGCTGAGCCTGCAACACAATAGGTGAGCTCGGAAGCATTTGGGTGGTAATGTGGTTCAATGATGTGATCTTGACTGAGAAAGATATCCAACATCGACAAATGATCCAATGTGTTAAGTTGTTTGACACTTAAAATATTAATAAAATTCTTTTCGTCTTTCTTGAAAAAGGGACTAGTATTCAGATCCGCTGCGTAATGAGGATTATTTGAAATCATTTTTATCCGACCTTTCCTGTGAGCTGTTCTATTGTATGTACGTAGGCAAGTAATGTGATGTAATTTGTATAATTGTTTCCAAGTGTGATGAAGGCGAATAAAGGGTAGTTACTTACAGAATGGATAAACAGAATGAGCATGAATAGTTGGAGGAGATGGAGTATGGTCAAAGAATACGATTTGCTTGTAATTGGAACAGGTAATGCGGGTTCCATTACCGCAACGAAATGTAGAAAAGAAGGCTGGAGCGTCGCAATAATCGATGACCGGCCGTTTGGTGGTACCTGTTCTCAGCGAGGTTGTGACCCGAAGAAAGTATTGGTAGGAGCTGGTGAACTGATTGATTGGAATAAACGTATGCATGGAAAAGGCATCGAAGGAGACGGCAAAATCAATTGGCCTGAGTTAATGGAATTCAAACGGACATTTACTCAGTCGATACCTGACGATACGGAAGAAAAATTCGAGAAATTAGGAATTGATATCTATCACGGAAAGGCGCTTTTCCAAAGTGAAACAGAATTGAAAGTATGCTCAGATATATTAAAAGGAAAACATATCGTAATTGCCACAGGTGCAGAACCGATCAAATTGAATATTGAAGGGGAAGAATATTTGACGCTGAGCGATGATTTCATGGAACTGGAGACACTACCTAAAAAGATCGTCTTTATAGGTGGCGGGTTCATTTCATTTGAATTTGCGCATCTTGCTGCACGGGCAGGCTCAGAAGTGCATATTTTGCATAGAAGTGAAAGTGCTTTGAAGCATTTTGATCAGGATTTAGTAAAAATGCTCATAACACGTACGGAAGAAGTTGGCGTTCATGTGCATTTGAACACACCCGTAAATGGAATTGAGAAATGTGGCAATTCATTTGTGGTCAAAGGCGAACAAGATGATCGTCAAGTAGAATGGAAAGCAGATCTCGTTGTACATGGGGCAGGACGCGCACCGGCATTGGATATTGATCTGGAAAAAGGAAATGTACAGCGTGATAAGCAAGGTGTTTGTGTTAATGAATACATGCAAAGCGTTAGTAATCCACATGTATATGCGGCTGGAGATGCCGCTTCAAGTGATGCGCCTCCATTGACGCCTGTCGCAACAACTGAATCACATGTTGTCGCTTCGAATTTGCTGGAAGGAAATAACAAAACGGCTGATTATCCCGTTATTCCATCTGTTGTCTACACCGTTCCTGCATTATCATCTGTCGGAATGAGCGAACATGAGGCAAAAGAATCCGGTTTAAAAATATTTGTAAAATCACAAGATATGACCGAGTGGTTCACATATAAACGGACGAATGAACGAGCGGCGGCATTTAAAGTCATTATCGACCAAGAAAAAGACGTCGTAATCGGTGCCCATTTCTTAGGTGGAGGAGCCGATGAACTCATCAACCTCTTTGCGATGGCTATTCGTTTTGAAATTCCTGTTGCTGAATTGAAACAGATGCCATTCGCGTATCCAACGATCGCTTCTGATATTTCCTATATGCTGTAAATACATTAAAAGCACTCTCTATCTGACAAGTGGATAGGGAGTTTTTAATGGATGATAAATAGTAAAAGACTTTATACAGAACGATGACATTGACTCTTTAAAGCTCATCACGTTATCCTGTAGAATGATGCCTTTAGTTAAAATAAATTGGTTGCATTACATAGTAGACAGGAGGAGAGACGATGATCAAGCGAGCATTAACTATCGCTGGTTCAGCCGCACGTGGAGGGGCAGGAATCCAAGCTGATTTGAAAACGTTCCAAGAATTTGACGTCTTTGGCACAACAGCGGTCACAGCGATTGTTGCTAGAAACCCACGAACTGGAAAAGGTATATTCCCGCAATCTTGGGAAGCGATTGAAGCACAACTCGTGACGATAGAAGAAGATATTGGTATAGATGCAATGAAAACAGGTATGTTGTTTACAAAAGAAATTATTGTCAACGTAACGAAGTGGATTCGACAATCCGACATTCAACAGATTGTCGTTGATCCTGTAATGATCGGAAAGATGGGATCCGCGTTGTTAAAGGACGATGCAATGGAAGCGATGCAGAAGCAATTGATTCCTCATGCCACAGTGATTACACCGAATATGCCAGAAGCTTCTTACCTATTGGGGGGTATGGAATTGAAATCCGTAGCCGATTTAAAAGAAGCTGCACGTCGTTTATTTACTTTTGGACCGAAGTTTGTATTGGTGAAAGGTGGAAGACTGGAAGGACCTGCAGTGGATGTGCTATATGACGGAGTACAGTTCTATCTACTTGAAGCTCCAAGAATTGACACGCTGAATACAAATGGTGCAGGTTGCAGTTACTCTGCCGCCATCACAGCTGGCTTGGCAAAGGGGCAAACCGTACCAGAAGCTGTAATAGAGGCGAAGAAGTTCATCACAGCAGGCATTCGCCATTCCTTGACCTTTAAACAAGGCGTAGGACCAACCTATCACGCGGCATATGGGAAATATGACGAAACGAGTTGTAAAGTAACTATCGAGCAGGCTTGAGATCAAGAACGAGCATATATAAGAGGATGTCCTAGAATTAAAAACATTTCTAGAGCATCCTCTTTTGTATGGATTCAGTTTAAGTTCCCATAGAAAACTGTTTTCAATGTACAACAGAAAGTGTCACGACTTACATTGCAAGAAATGAAACACGTCCTCTACGAAGCGCAAATCTCCACTCGAACAGCCACTCTCTTACATATAAGTAGTAATCGAATCAATAGGTAAACGCGTAGAACCGTAAGCAGGCGAAGCGGCCTTACCTACCGCAATTAGCACGAGTGGCTCATAGCGTGATTCAAGTTCAAACGATTTTGCAAATTGCTGCTTATCAAAACCGCCCATCGGCACAGTATCATACCCTTTGGCTTTTGCAATCAACATCAACTGCATCGAAACGAGTCCTGCATCAAACGTCGCGATATTACGTCTCGCTTCAAGTGGTGCATTCGGATAAGCTGCCTTCGCATTTTGAATCTGAATCTGCACATGCTCTTCATCTATATTTCCTGCAGCCAAATTCGAAAGATAAATCTCATCAATATTGTGGTACATTTCTGTATCGCCAATCACCGCGATAATAGCGGATGCCGTTTCGATTTGTTCTTGATTGAATGAAAAACGATTGATTTTCTTTTTTAACTCTTGATCTTGTATAACGAGAAAACGCCATGGCTGTAAATTGCTTGATGAAGGAGCGGAAATCGCTTCCTCTAGCATAGACGTAATATCTTCTCGATTCATTATATAGTGTGGATCAAATTTTCTAACGGACTTACGTGCATGCATAACTTCTACTACTTCTTCGTAATTTAATGACATACTGACAAACTCCTCTTAAAATATATTGATGTACACTTACTATTAGTAAGTTCTTTTTAAGATTACTATTAGTAAGCTTGTTTGTCAAACGTAGGTGTGATAAAGTAAAAGTAGTACAGGATTGGGGTTTTGCTAATGAAGAAAAATGAAGAGTTTGTTCAGTCGGTAAATCCTAAAGGTCAAAAAAGTTGCGATAGTTTCCACAACACGATCGAGTTTATCGGTAAGCGTTGGATGGGGATTATTATTTATCATTTATTAGATGGACCGAAAAGGTTCTTTGAATTATCGGCGGAGATCGACGGGATATCAGATCGTCTTCTAACGGAGAGATTGCGTGATTTAGAAGCGCACGGCTTGGTCGTCAAAAACCAGTCCGATCCAAAGGTTAGAAAAGTCGAGTATGAGCTCACGCCAAAAGGTAAAGAGTTAGAAGATATTATTCAGGCCATTTTTGAGTGGGTAAAGAAAAATGGTTGCTGTTATGAGGAGTGAATGAATTGATTAGAGAACAGGCAAAACAATTTAACGGCATTCCGTTATCCATATTAGACTTAGCCATGATCAATGAAGGCAGTCATGCAGGACAATCATTTAAGAACAGTGTAGATCTTGCACAACATGCAGAAGAGTGGGGATTCAATCGGTACTGGTTAGCAGAGCATCATAATATGCCCGGTGTTGCGAGTTCCGCTACGTCGATCATCATTGGACATGTAGCGCAAGAGACGAAGGATATTCGCGTAGGTTCAGGCGGTGTCATGCTACCAAACCACGCACCGCTTGTTATTGCGGAACAATTCGGCACACTAGATGCGATGTATCCTGGCCGCATTGACTTAGGGTTAGGTCGTGCGCCTGGTAGTGACCAAGCGACAGCGTATGCTCTTCGCCGTACATTACAAAGTAGTGGAGAAGATTTCCCGCAGCAAGTGGAAGAGTTACGTAAGTATTTTGCGGGTAACCCAACTGATCGTGTTCGAGCATTTCCTGGAGCAGGGCAGAACGTGCCGATTTGGTTGCTCGGTTCAAGTGGCTTCAGTGCGCAATTGTCAGCGGAGCTCGGCTTGCCGTTTTCATTCGCCAGTCATTTTGCGCCGCAGTTTATGATGCAAGCACTGCAAATTTATCATCAAAACTTCCGACCGTCGAAAGATCTTCAGAAACCACATGCGATGATGGGAGTGAACCTAATTGCAGCGGATACGGATGAAAAAGCACAATACTTGGCTACATCCATGCAGCAGCAGTTTTTAAATATCCGTCAAGGGAAGATGACGCAATTTAGTCCACCGATTAAAGATATTCATGCGGTATGGTCACCATTTGAACAAGAAGCAGTGGCACAGCAAAGCCAGGCACCATCTGTCATTATTGGTGGTCCTGAAACTGTGAAACGGAAGCTGGAAGAGTTTGTGGAGATGACAAAAGCGGATGAGCTGATTATCAGTTCAGGAATCTTTGATCATTCAGAACGACTTCGTTCATATGAAATCTTAAGTGAAATTATGAGATAAAAGAAAAACATCCGCCTTGCAGGTCAAACTGCATGGCGGATGTTTTTTGTTCTTATTATGCTTCGATTTCTTTTGTCAGTTTCTCGATTTCATCGATTAACTCACCGATATATGAAATAGTATCGCGCAACGGCTTGTCTGTTGTAATATCGATGCCTGCCATTTTTGCCAGTTCAGCTGGTTTTTTTGAACCACCTGCACGTAAAGTATGGAGCCAGTCTTCAACAGCGGGTTCTCCTTCGTTCAATACGCGTTTAGCCATTTCAGTAGAAATAGTTAATCCTGCACTATATGTGTACGGATACAAGCCCATGTAATAGTGTGGTTGACGCATCCAAGTTAATTCTGCGCCATCATTCATCCGTACGCTATCCCCCCAGAATTCTTCGAGTACGCCACGTTTCAACTCATTCAAAATCGTTGCATTGACGTTGCCGCCTGCATCTACTCGCTCGTACACTTTGCGTTGGAACGCTGCTTCAAGTAAATGCGTCACGAAGTTATGGTAATACGTACGTGCGACGATGGAAGACAGTACCCAGCGTTTAAATTTCGGGTCATCGGAATTTTTCAATAAGTGATTGGCCATCAACATTTCATTCATCGTAGAAGGTGCTTCAATAAAGTACAATGATGATTCTGAGTTAAATAGGTTTTGAGTTGCATTGGCATAATGGAAATGTCCTGCATGACCTAATTCGTGAGCGAGTACGAAGACGTCTTCCATGCTGCCTGTCCAAGAAATTAAAATAAACGAGCCGTTGCCATAAGGACTCGCACAAAATGCCCCCGTAGATTTACCTTCATTTTGCGCGAAGTCAATCCAGCGTTCTGAATAGGCACGGTTGACCATGTCGAGATAGTTTTCACCCATGACAGCTAGGGCATCATTCATATATTTCTTCGATTCTTCCACTGTGATTGATGGTTCGTATAATGGGTCGATCGGCATTTTCAAGTCTGCAAACGTCATTTCATCCAGATCATAGATTTTTTGAAGGAGTTTGGCGTACTTGCGCATATGTGGTGCAAGTTCTTCCATAATCACATCGATTTGACGATTGTACATCGAACGATCGACGTCTTGTTCCATCAATAAATAGTCAATAACGGAGTCATACCCACGTAAGTCAGAAGTCGTTTTCTCCATCTGTACATGCATGTCATAAGTTTTCGCTGTCGTATGTTGATACGTACGCAAAGTATTGCTGAACGTTTCAAAAGCAGCACGTCTAACAGAGGTTTGTGGTTCAGATTCCCATTTTCCTTCGAACGAAACATAACTCAGTGGATAGACTTTGCCGTCTGCAGTGAAGTCAGGGAAGTTAATATCCGCCATTTTTGTCGTGTTGTACAATGAATACGGTGCTTGGAAAGAAGAAGAGAATGCAGCGAGTGTTTTTTCTACCTCGGGATGTAATTGGTGAGGCTTTTCCCGAATGATTTTATCGAATACCGTTGCATACTCTTCGGATTGTTTACTTGCTTGTTGTAAAGTCTCCTCTGAAAGTTCCGTCAGTTCACTCATGAGGAAGGAAGTTTGGCTAGCGATTTTTGCAGCAATTGAACCAAATTGGCTTTCTCTCATTTGCGCTTGATCATTCGTTAGATCAACACTTGCTGCTAACTCGGCATAACTGGAAATCTTGACGAGTTTCTCTTGTAAACGGCGATAGGCATCCAATGCTAGAATAGCAGAAGTTGAATCTATAATCGTTCCTTTATAATTTTTCTCAAAAGCAGTGGCTTCGATTTCAGCATCTTTTACTGCTCGATCGTAGTCTTGTTCATTTTCAAATAAAGTTCGTAAATTCCACGTTTCTTGTTCATTTACTAGTGCACGTTTCGGTAAGCTTTTGACCAATGTGGATCTCTCCTTCAAATCGATTATTCGGTTCTCGAATTATTGAATAGTATAATACAATGAATGTTCAGAGTACAAAATTACGGTTTATTGGAAAGGATGAATTCCATTAGCCATTCAACTTGTAACGGTCCATTGACAACCTCATAATACAGACGGTCATTGTGGATTAATACCCCTTCTTCAATTAATATGGTCATACGATTTCCGGTGTCATCATGTAGATCGATTGTAAAGTGTGGTTGATCATCAAACAATTGCAATGTATCGGGATCCACACGCTCGTAATCATATGCTTGGAGAAATTGAAGTAAGCGGTCGACTTCTTCTACTTGGTCTACTTTCCACGTAACGGCTTGCTGTTCGTGCAGACCTGGTTGGCGGATCGTAATGAATGAATAAGGGGATAGACCATTCAGTTGTTGTTCTTGCAAATTCTCAAAGGGATGGGTGGCAGCTTCGTCGATTGTCTGAATCATCACATAGAACCCTCCAGCCACTAGCAATGCCAATATAACCCCACGTATTTTCAAACTAATTCCCTCCTTCCGCAAAATATCGTTTCTCACTAGTATATGAATGTAGTGAGTAAGATACGCACAGAACTGTCCGTACAATGACAGATATTTCATTTTAGGTCGATATTTCAATTTTCGGAATGTATAATAGAGAGAATTCATCTGAAAGGGAGGCAATTACTTTGAAGGAATATGTTACACATGCAATTCAAGACAATTACGCGGATGATTTTTCATGGTGCTATGGTTGTGGGCGGCTTAACGAGGAAGGGAATCATTTCCGTACTGGTTGGGAAGGAGACCAAACCGTTACGTATACATTACCGCCTGAAAAATATACGGCAATTCCAGGATTTGTGTACGGTGGATTCCTTGCTTCATTTATGGATTGCCATGGCACAGGATCTTGTGCACTTGCTTTACATCGAAAGAACGGTCATGAACCAGGAGACGGATCCACACCTCCACGTTTTGTGACAGCTTCCTTGCAGATTACATACAGTAAGCCAACTCCACAAGGAAAAGTATTGAAAGCGATTGGAAACGTTACTGAAATTCACCCGAAGAAATGGAAAGTAGCTGTAGAAATTTACGCGGAAGATGAATTATGCGCTTCTGGAGAAGTGGTCGGGGTCGTAATGCCTGCTACATTTACAAAGTAAAATAGACAACTAGATAAGGTGTGAACAGATAGTATGAATACATCACCACAAACTGCTGTAGCGAACCCCGTATTTCCAATCATGATGGCAATTGCGGTCTGTCACTTATTTAACGATACGCTACAGGCAGTGATCCCAGCTATGTTGCCGATTTTGGAAAAAGAATATCAATTTAGTTATAAACAATTAGGTTATATTGTATTTGCGCTAAATATCGTCGCGTCTTTACTTCAACCGGTTGTAGGCTTTCTAAGTGATCGCAAACCCAAGCCGTTTGCGTTACCGATTGGTATGACATTTTCATTAATTGGAATGGCGGGCTTAGCCTTAGCACCAAGCTATTGGCTGATCATTGTATCCGTTATGTTGCTCGGATTCGGTTCAGCAATCTTTCATCCTGAAGGTTCGCGTGTGTCATTTTTGGCAGCCGGGGACAAGCGTGGACTTTCACAGTCAATCTATCAAGTAGGCGGTAATTCCGGACAAGCACTTGCGCCGTTAATTAGTGCGTTCGTCCTCGTTCCTCTTGGTCAAATAGGAGCAGCTGTTTTTGTATTAGTAGCTGCTGCTGGCATTGCTTTACTGACTCGTATTTCGATCTGGTATAAGAAACAGCTGGATGAAGAGCGTTTAGGCAAGCGAAAGAAAGTATTGTTAACGACGATGGAAAATTTGTCAAAAAGACAAGTTACCATTGCACTGATTTTATTAATGATTATTATATTTGCACGTTCATTCTACGTGACGAATATTACGAGCTTTTACATTTTCTATTTGATCGAATACTATGGCATGACGATTCAGCATGGGCAGTTGTATATTTTCTTATTCTTGGCATTGGGCGCGGTCGGAACATTTTTTGGAGGACCGATGGCAGACAGAATAGGACGAAAAAAGGTGATCGTCTTATCACTTATCGTGCCATTACCGCTTAGTTTATTGCTGCCGTTTGCTCCGGTATGGGGAATCATCTTACTATTACTCGCGATTGGATTCTTTATTATGCTAAGCTTTTCCGTGACAGTAATTTATGCGCAAGAACTCGTACCTTCCAAAATTGGTACGATGGCGGGATTAACAGTAGGATTGGCGTTCGGAATGGGAGCCATCGGTGCAGTCGCCATCGGAACGCTCATCGACTCGATCGGTATCTATCAAACGATGATTATCACGTCATTCTTGCCGTTCATTGGTCTAGTCGGATTAGCTTTACCTCGCGATCAAAAGATTACATCAGCATCGTAATTGGAGTAGCAGTTTTATCAACATGAAAAGTAGGTGTGTGGAATGAAAGTAGTCAATAATATGGCGGAATTGATCGGTGATACTCCGCTAGTAAAAGTACGAACACTCGGTGAAGATACTGGTGCCGAGGTTTATGTGAAGTTGGAATACTTTAACCCAAGCCGCAGTGTGAAAGATCGCGCGGCGTATCAAATGCTTGTAGAAGCCGAGGAAACTGGCGCACTGAAACCGGGCGCCACGATTATTGAGCCGACGTCAGGTAACACGGGAATTGGATTGGCGATGAATGCTGCGGCAAAGGGATACCCAGCCATTTTCGTCATGCCAGATAACTCTACGATTGAACGGATTAACTTGATGAAAGCGTATGGAGCAAAGGTTGTATTGACACCTAGCTCGGAACGTATGCCAGGTGCGATCGCCAAAGCGAATGGAATCTCAGAGTCCATCGACAATAGTTTTATTCCGATGCAGTTTGAAAATGAAGCGAACCCTAATAGCCATCGCCATACAACAGCTGTTGAAATTATAGAAGCCATTCAGTCACTCGATCGTACATTAACTGCTTTTGTTTGTACTTCAGGTACGGGTGGTACGGTAACAGGGACAGGCGAATCATTAAAAGAGCATGATCCGGCCATTACAGTTCACGTGGTGGAGCCTGCTGGGTCACCGGTATTATCGGGTGGCAAACCAGGAAAACATAAGTTGGTTGGTACAAGTCCTGGCTTTATCCCTCCTGTATTAAATACAGATGTCTACGACGAAATTTTCCGTATTGAAGATGACGATGCATACAACACGGTCAGACAGTTCGCGAGACAAGAAGGTGTGTTGCTTGGGCCATCAGGCGGTGCATCTTTATATGCGGCATTACAAGTCGCTAAACGTTTAACACCTGAAGATACAGTCGTTTGTATTGCGCCGGATTCCGGTGAAAGATATTTATCAAGTGATTTATTTCAATAAAGTCTACTAGCAAAAACCTCTTCCTGCATTGGGAAGAGGTTTTTTTGACATGTACCATGAGAATAAAAAGTGATGGAAAGCCACTACCTATAACATTCATTTCAGTATTTTAAATTGATTGAAAAAATAATCAGAAATTCTATTGACAAAACCTACGTAAATGGTAGATTATATATACATAAAACATATAAAGTTAGTAGGAATTAAAAAACGCAGCGACACGAAAATTATTTGCAAGGGGGAATTAACATGTATTTGGAAATTGAAGGCATTGAAAAGAGCTTTCCCCACAAGGAAAAGGGAATGGTCAAAGTACTAGATCATATCAACCTTGAAATAGAAAAAGGACAGTTTGTTTCCATTGTAGGTCCGTCTGGTTGCGGTAAGTCCACTATGTTGTATTTGATAGCCGGGCTGGAAAAAGCAGAACAAGGGAAAATCCGTATTAATGGAAAAGAAGTAAAAGGTTCCGGGTCTGACCGAGTAGTCGTTTTCCAAGAAGCGGGGTTGTTTCCTTGGCTGACAGTGCTCGATAACGTTACATACGGTTTACTTCTAAAGAAGATGTCGAAGGCAGAAGCGGAACAAAAAGCTATGGAGATGCTAAAAATGGTCCACTTAGGGAATTACATCAATTCCTATCCACATGAATTATCTGGAGGAATGAAGCAACGCGTATCGATCGCACGTGCGCTTGTGATGGAGCCAGATATCCTGTTAATGGATGAACCATTCGCTGCGTTGGATGAGCAAACGCGCATGGTGCTTCATAAAGAGTTATTGGATATTTGGAGAAAAACGAAAGTGACGGTTCTTTTCATAACACATAATATTCGGGAAGCTGTATTACTTTCGCAAAAGATTGTCGTATTTGCGACACGACCGGGGAAAATTAAAGCGACATTCAAATCAAATGATACGAAGGATGGTGTCATGCCGAGTGATGTGACGTTGCAGCTTGAAAAGCAGATTTTAGCTGAGCTCCAAGAAGAAATAGAGAAAGTGTTGAAGGAGGAGATGGGTGATGACTACAGCTTTAAGACGAATAGTGTTTCTCGGGATACTAGTGGCGATATGGGAAGTCACATCTAGACTATCCGATTTACCTGATTTTATGTTTCCGAGTTTCACACAAGTCATGTCGACCTTGATTTCTGGCCTCATCTCCGGTCAAATCCTCATTGCCATCGGTGCCAGTCTTAGCAGATTATTAATCGGATTCACGATTGCTTCTATACTTGGACTAGTGCTTGGTTATTTAATTTGGCGTTATAAAATAGTGGAAGACACACTTGGTTTTCTTGTAGTAGCTTTACAGTCCATTCCAAGTATCGTCTGGTTTCCACTGGCGATCATCTGGTTCGGTCTCAATGATTTTGCTATTTTATTTATCGTTACATTAGGGGCTACATGGACGATGATTGTCAATGCAACTAGCGGATTTAAAAACGTACCGGTATTATACCAACGTGTCGCCAAATCATTAGGATCTAGCGGATTTCACTTTTTGCGGACGGTGATTTTGCCAGCATCTGTGCCACAATTAATCTCTGGTTTACGTATCGCTTGGGCTTTTTCCTGGCGTGCCCTCATGGCAGGGGAATTACTAGGTGCAAGCGTCGGTCTCGGTCAACTACTAGAATCAGGACGCGCACTGGGGCAAATGGATTTAGTAATTTCGGTCATGATCATCATCGGTGTAATCGGTACGATTATGGATAATGTATTATTCTTACGTTTGGAACGCAGTGTAGAAAGAAAATGGGGAATTCGGGCGTGACATGCTCAAAGAAAAGGGGAGTATTTTATGAATAAAAAACGATTGGGTGTATGGCTTTCTGTATTGGCGATTGTAGGAGTTCTAGCAGGATGTGGGAAAACGGATGCAGGTAGTGCAGATAAAAAGGAAGTACGGATTGGGTATTTCCCGAACTTAACACATATCGCAACAATTGTTGGATTAGAGAATAATTATTTTGCGGAAGAGTTCGGCGAAGACATCAAAGTCACGACGAAGACGGTAAGTAACGGTGGGCTGTTTATGGAAGCTATGGCTTCTAATTCCATAGATATCGGAACAGTCGGGCCTGGACCTGTCATTAACTATTATGTAAAAGATCCAACGTATCATATTGTTTCTGGAGCGGTAAACGGTGGTGCGGTAGTAGTAGCGAACGGTAAAAGCGGGATTAATGAATTAGCTGATCTAGACGGCAAGAAGATTGCGATTCCCGTAATCGGTAGTACACAAGATGTGATGTTACGTAAAGCGTTGAAAGATGTGGATCTAAAAGCCAAAGCTAACGGTGGAACAGTTGAGTTTTTCGCAGCTGCACCAGCGGATACAGCGACATTATTCATTCAAGATTCAGTTGACGGCGCAGCAACACAAGAACCTTGGGGATATATTTTACAAAATCAGGCGGATGGTAAGCTAATTCTCGATTGGGAAGATTTTGCTTGGGGTAAGGAATCGACGAACACCGTTGTCGCGACAAGCGATGCATTTTTGAAAAATGAAAAATTATCGACTGCTTATTTGACAGCACACGCTAAGGCAGTCCAGTTCATTCAGGATGAGCCGGAAAAAGCACAGGAACTAGTAGTGAAGCATATCAAAGATCTGACAGGTAAAGAAATAGCTAGCGATGAATTAGAAGCGGCATTCACTCGTATCGAAGTGACAACAGAGGTAAATGAAGATGTATTGCAAGAGATGGCTGATATTAGTCAAGAAGCAGAGTATATTAAGACGAATGAAATTGATGGATTGATTGATCTAGAAGCAATTAAAAAAATAACAGCGAACTAATATGAAACGAGTATCCAGTGTGGATGCTCGTTTTTTATCTCCGTATCGTTTGATAAGTAGCTATAAAACAGGATATGCTAGTATATAGATAGAACATAATTTCGCTAGTTGAAAGGATGAGGACAGTGCTGGCAGATTTATTGAACGAATCGAAACGTACGATCGTCTATACAGGAGCAGGTATGTCGACAGAAAGCGGACTACCTGATTTTCGTTCTGCTAAAACAGGCATGTGGGAAACAGAAGATCCTGCGAAAGTGGCGAGCGTAACAGCTCTTAATCAACAGGTGGAACAGTTTTTTCAGTTTTATAAACAACGTGTTATAGCGGCAAAAGAAACCGGACCGCATAAGGGACATGATATTTTAGCTAAGTGGGAAAAAGACGGACTGATTCAGGGAATTATTACACAAAACGTCGATGGTTTCCATACGATGGCAGGCTCGAAAAATGTCATGGAACTTCATGGGACACTTCGTAATGTCCATTGTGAAACATGTGGCAAAGTATACGGTAACGAACGCTACGAACTGGATGAGTTTTACTGCGATTGTGGCGGTACATTACGTCCATCCGTAGTCTTATTCGGCGAAATGTTGCCAGAAGAAGCATTTATTCAAGCGATATTTGAAAGTGAGAAAGCTGATCTTTTCATTGTACTAGGTTCATCATTAACCGTGACACCTGCAAATCAATTCCCACTAATCGCAAAAGAGCAAGGCGCGAAGTTAGTCATTATCAATATGGAACCGACAGAAATGGATCACGTTGCCGATCTCGTGATCAATGACCGTAAAATTGGAGAAATACTGAATGAGGCAGATCAAAAGATAATGAGTACGTAATAGGTGATAGAAGAATGGGCGTAATAGAGGAGGTTTTTTATACTACTTCTCTAATACGCTATTCTTCTTGTCTCCATTTTTAGAGAGGGAAAGAGGGGGAAATGATTTGAAAATATTTCACACAGCCGATTGGCATCTCGGCAAGCTTGTGCAAGGCATCTATATGACGGAAGATCAACGTCATATTTTGCAAGCGTTTATAGAAGAAATTAAGAGAGAACAACCGGATGCGGTTATTATTGCGGGAGATCTGTATGACCGCGCAATACCGCCAACTGAAGCGGTAGGTTTGTTGAATGAGGTTCTACAGGAGATTGTGATGGATTTGAAAATACCTGTCATTGCTATTGCAGGAAACCATGATAGCCCTAGCCGCCTTCATTTTGGAAGTACGTTTATGAGAGATCAAGGGTTATACATAACAGGAGAATTATCCCCGCACTTGTCGCCAGTAAAACTTCAAGACGAATATGGCGATGTCTATTTTCATTTAATACCTTACGCGGATCCTTCGGTTGTGAGTCACGTGCTTGAAGACGAGTCGATATCCAGTCATCAGCAAGCTATGAAGAAGATCATCGAGCGTATAGAACAGTCAATGGACAAAGAAGCACGACATGTTTTCGTTGGTCATGCGTTTATTACGAAGCATGGTGAGCAAGAGGAGAATACGAGTGACGCAGAACGACCTTTATCAATTGGTGGAGCGGAATACGTGTCTTCTGATTTATTTGAGCCGTTTCATTATACAGCGCTCGGTCATTTACATCAGGCGCATTTTGTAGGAAATGAAACGATTCGCTATTCGGGTTCGCCATTAAAGTACTCTATATCCGAAGAGCATCATCAAAAAGGCTACCTCATTGTAGAATTGGGGGAAAATGGCGAAGTGGAAATTGAGAAAAAATTACTGACTCCTCTTCATGATGTGCGAACGGTTGAAGGGACAATGGAAGATCTATTGAAGATGCATCATAATGAAGATTATGTGTTCGTCAAACTGCTGGACACGGTACCGGTCATACAACCGATGGAGAAAATTCGTTCTGTCTTTCCAAATGCGATGCATGTAGAACGTAAACTATTTGCATCTTCTACAGACAGTTTTGGCGGTACAGTGCATGTGGAGAAGAAAGAAGACGATCAAGCGATGTTTGCTTCCTTCTTTAAAGAACTTCAAGGCGAAGAAGTAGACGAAGAAACGAGAGAGCTATTCGCTGAAGTCTTGTGGGATGTTATGAAGGAGGAAGACCGTGCATGAAACCTATTACATTAACGATGACAGCATTTGGACCGTATAAAGACAAGGAAACTGTGGATTTTCGAGATTTACACGATCATCGTTTATTTGTCATTTCCGGAAAAACAGGTGCAGGAAAAACGACGATTTTTGATGGCATTTGCTTCGCGTTATACGGCCAGGCAAGTGGAGAGGATCGGACTGATACGAAAGCGTTGCGCAGTCAGTTTGCGGATGATGATATTCAAACGACTGTAGAATTAACGTTTGATATCCATAAGCGTAGATTCCGTGTCGTGCGTCAAATTCCTTACAGAAAAAAAGGCAATAAATCCGAAACATTAGGTCGTTGCGAATTATTTGAAGAAAAAGATGAGCAATTTATCCCGGCAGTAGATCGCCAAATTATCACCGAAGTAAATGATAAGATTGAGCAGTTGCTAGGTTTTACGCACGCACAATTTAGTCAGATCATGATGTTGCCTCAAGGTGAATTTCGTAAATTCTTGACTTCCGATACAGCGAACAAGGAAGCGATCATGCGCAAAATCTTTAAAACTGAACCGTATCAGAAAATCGTCGAGCGATTAAAAGTGAAGAAAGAAGAAGCGAATGCGGAATATTTGCGTGAAAAACAACTGAGTGATGCTATACTTCATCAAATACTAGCAAAGTTACCTGCGCGCGACTCTCTGTTATTTACAGAATTACAGTCGGAGTACCCGAACTACCATCAGCTTGTTTTAGGTCTTCAACAAGAACATGCGCATCATGTGGCGCAATCTAATGAAACGCATAAAGAATATACTAGACTTTATACCGTTCATAACAAAAAACAACAAGCACTACATGACGCCCGTTCAATTAATGAACAATTTACAAAGCTACTGCAGCGTCAAAAAGAACTTGATGGCATGCAAGCGAAACAATCAGAAATGAAAAGTCTTGAACAGCAATTGCAGCAAGCTGAACGAGCCGCGAGATTAGAAGATTTAGAACAACAAGTGAAGTCTAATGTAACTGAATGGCAGAAAAAAGAAAGAAGCTACTCTGAAGCGGTCACGTTTCTTGCTGGTGCAGAGAAAAAGTTAGTATCGGCAAAGGCTTCCTATGAACAGGAACTAGCTAAAGAACCTGAGCGAAACGAAATAAAAGAACAGCTGCTTACGCTACATAATCTGCTTCCAACCGTTTCGGGACTCGCCACGCAACGACAAGCAGTAGAGTCACTTCAGCAAACTGTAGCTCAAGTGGAGAACTCATTGCTAGTCAATAAACAAGCATCTACGCAACAAAAAGAAGCCATTCGCGTTCAGAAAAATGAAATGGAGAAATTGGAAACTTCATTAGAGACATATGAACAGGTGCTGGATCAACTAGCACAAAGCAAAGCTATCGCAAAGCAAGTGGCTTCATACAAACAACAGCTATCACAACGGCAAGAAGTTGAGGCCCATTACGAAACGGCTAGGCAACAAGTAGAGCAGTATGCAGCAGTCTATCAAGCCCTTGAAAATCGTTGGATTAGTAATCAAGCAGTCGTCCTTGCGGCATCACTTCATGAGGGCGAGTCTTGCCCGGTTTGCGGTAGTATCGACCATCCAGCTATAGCTGAAGACTCAGAAACTGAGCACGTATCCAAGCAACAGGTAGACACGGCGAAACAAGAATTAACGAATAAAGAGCAGACTTTCCATGCTAAGCAAGCGGAATTGCAACAAGTAAAGCAACGTATTGAACAAAGTGAAGCTGAATTGCATGATCAACAAGTGGATCTGAAGCGAGATTATTCTAAAGAACAAGCTGAGTTGACAGACAAAGTAGCTGCCCTTAGAAGTAAGCGAGAGTTATTAAAACAGAAGAAAGACGAGCAAATCCAGGCGGAAAAGGCTATGGAGGATCTGGCCGAAGAAATCATTAAATTAGAAAAGCAGCGTAATGAATCAAAAAGTGAGCTTGAAACGAAACAAGCCCTCTATCACTATGCGCTAACAACCGTTCCAGAAAATCTACGAGAATTATCCGCATTGCAACAACAAATTACATCAAAAGAAACAACAAGTCAAAAACTTGAACATGCGTGGAAGTCTATTCAACAGACAGTGCAAGATGCTACAACGGAGAAAACTAAATGGGAGTCTAGGGAGATGTTAGAAAAGCAATCTCTAGCAGATATGAAAGAAAAATTAGATCAAAGTGAAGCTACCTTTACAAAACGGATGATAGAAGAAGGCTTTACTTCGAAAGAAAATTATATGCAAGTCAAACTGCCAACGTCAAAACGTCAGGCGATTGAGCAAGAACTTCAAGTGTTTGCCCAAACGCTCCATACATTAAAATCATCCGTAGCAGAACTCGAAAAATCTGTTGAAGGCAAACAGCCAACTGATATGGAGATTATGGTGCGCCAAGTAGAAGCGTTGAAAACACAATATGAAGAAGCGTTTGCTCTGTACAATCAATCAAAAGCATGGGAACAAGCGGCACAGGATCTGCACAATGAGTTAGAAACAAGTAAATCTAAGGAAGCAGAGCTAGAAAAGACCTATGGCAAAATTACGAATCTCTATGATATAGTCCGTGGTCAAAACCATTTAAAAATTTCCTTTGAGCGATATATCCAAATCGAATATTTGGAGCGTATCATCCACGCTGCAAATATCCGTCTGCGCGACATATCAAATGGACAATACGAACTCGTCCGCAGTGATCGTCAGGAAACGAGAGGGAAACAAAGTGGTTTAGGTATAGACGTGCATGACGCATATACAGGGCAGACACGAGACGTTAAAACGTTATCGGGCGGCGAAAAGTTTAACGCCTCCCTATGTTTGGCACTGGGTATGGCAGATGTCATTCAAAGCTTCCAAGGTGCTGTTCGTATGGAGACCATGTTTATCGATGAAGGATTCGGTGCATTGGATGAAGAAGCGATTCAAAAAGCGATCGACACACTGATCGCTCTTCAGCAATCAGGGAGAATGATCGGCATCATTTCACATATCGATGAAATGAAAGAAGCGATACCTGCTACATTGCAAGTAACGAAGTTGAAGGAAGGCTATAGCAAGACGAAATTTGTACTGAGTTGATGTAATAAGTGTAGGGTTACAGACCAGTTCTACGTAAGTAGTATGCTACGGCAATAGAAACCCCAAATTACTTTCTAGTTAACTTAGTGTATCACTTTTATTTTTATGTAAGTTTAAACTGATCTCTAATGAGGTCAGTTTTTTCTATTTTAAGTACTTTGTTGTAGAAGAAAGAAAGTAGTTAGTAAGTTTGCAATATAGACAAAAGTTAAATGATTTGACTGACTGTTGATTTTCTAAATAGGGAAGAGTAATATAAGGTAATGCAATATATCGCGATATATTGCATACGAATTTTAACTGTCGACTTTGGGAGGATTTTTATACATATGGATCAGAAATTATCATTTTCATCTAGTCTCGTTATTGGGGTTATGCTATTCGCATTATTTTTTGGCGCAGGTAATTTAATCTTCCCTGCAGAGCTAGGACAGCTCGCTGGCGATCAAACTTGGAAAGCTATGGCCGGCTTTTTATTTACTGGAGTAGGTTTACCTTTTTTAGGTATATTGGCTATCGGTTTTTCTGGCAAGAAAGATTTGCAAGACTTAGCAAGCCGCATTCATCCAGTATACGCTGTTCTATTTACAGCTATATTATACTTAACGATCGGACCATTTTTTGCCGCGCCACGTACTGGAGCTGTAGCATTTGATATTGGTGTTGCTCCATTTTTAAATGGATTTTCTATTGATATTGCACGTTTTTTATTTACATTGGCATTCTTCGGTATTAGCATGTGGCTTTCACTGAACCCTGCCAAAATTGTCGATCGGGTCGGTAAGTATTTGTCACCGCTTATCATTATCATATTGATTGGCTTAATTGGTATGACTCTTCTAAGTCCAATGGGAAGTGCGCAAGTATCGCAAGCGCCTTATAATGAAACTCCGTTTTTCACTGGGTTTTTAGAAGGCTATAATACGATGGATGCACTTGCTTCATTAGTTTTCGGAATCATCGTCATCAACGCGTTACGTGCAATGGGGATTACGAGTAAAAAGAAAATATTGACTTCCACAGCAAAGACAGGATTTGTGGCAGCCGGTTTTTTAGCTATTATATATATCGGTATTGCCTATTTAGGTGCCACATCTGTTGATTTATTTGGCTATCTGGACGGGGGAGGTGCCGTGTTAAGCGAAACATCCTCGCATTTATTCGGCACGACGGGATTAATGTTACTCGGTATAGTCATCATGCTTGCCTGTTTGACAACGGCTATTGGGTTACTGACTGCATGTGGTGAGTATTTCCATGCAATCATTCCAAAAGTAAGTTATAAACTATTTGTCGTGTTCTTTTCAGTATTCTGTTTAGTCGTAGCGAATTTTGGTTTAGCGAATATTATTAATTACTCGCTTCCTGTTCTCGTTTTACTTTATCCGCTGGCAATGGTCTTAATCCTCTTGACGTTCACTGGCCCTTTATTCCATCAATCCAGTATGGTGTATAGAACAGCGACTATAACGGCATTCTTTGTCAGCTTCATTGAAGCGCTCGTAAAATTCTACTCACTAATGGAAAAGGACATGCCGAACTGGCTTGCGACTACACAGGACGTGTATACAGCATACATTCCATACTACACAGAAGGCATCGGCTGGTTAGTTCCTGTATTGATTGTGACAGTTATAACAGCTATTGTGGCGGTAGTAACTCATAATAAAACGCAAGCTATTCAAGTGATCTCTACTAATGAGAAACCATAAAAAACAGGATCCGATGATTTTACGGATCCTGTTTTCCTATCTATTTACGAATCTACATTTTCGATCGAATGAAACTCGTCGATTGCGCGTAACCAATTTTCTCTCATAACTTTAGTAACTTGCTCACCATTACGCTGACTCATTAAATCGATGATCTGGTCATGTTCTGCAATCGACTTTTCTGTCAATATAATGGAATTGTGAAAGAAAAGCCTACGCACATGGGCTTGTAATGACACAAGCATCGAAGAAATATATGAATTATTAGCTGTGTCGACAATAATTTGATGGAATTTCTCATCGATTTTCAACGCTTGGAAATAATCTTCCTTCTCCACCGCTAGCGCGAATTTCTTATTCGTGTCACGCAGTTTTTTAATAATGTTTTCGGTTAGATTGGGTATAGAAAGTTCAGCTGATAAAGCTTGTAATGCAGCGAGTGGGGGGAGAAGATCTGAAATAGATTCACGATCTACATCTGTCACTTGTGTTGCTTTACCAGGAAACATTTGAACAAAACCTTGAACTTCTAACAATTGTAGCGATTCACGTATAGGCGTGCGACTCACACCGAGTGCTTCTGCTAATTCAATGTCATTTAGCTTTTCTCCAGGTTGTAGAGTTCCATCAATAATCCATTTTTGTAATTGGCTGAACGCACTTTCCTTGGCAGTCTTTCGTATGGGTTGTGCATGGTTAGTTGGTATAGGCAATTTCTCACACCATCTTTCTTCAAAAGTAGTCTTCACTTAAAGCTAATTGATTTAATAGCCAATATACAATATACTACATCTTTTTTCTGTTGTTTAACAGTCTTAAGTAAAATATACAGAAATTACTGTAGATTACCGCAAGTCCAAAAAAGGATTTTATTTAATTAATGTTGAGATAAATGCAAATAGTTCTTGTAGTTTCCGCTTGTATTTGATAGATTAATGTCTAGATAGATTTGTTCACCTTGAGTAGATTAAATTTTACAAATCTTCAAAATAAGGTGTTGCAAATCTAGTACACATTTGATATTATTCAGATGTGTACTATAACAAATGAGCGACTAACCCGCTGTAACATATTATCTATGTAGCTTGATGATGAAAGCGGTTTCAGTGAAATGGGGGGAATACGAACTAATTTACTACGCTATATAAAATAGAAAGGGGATCAACCAATGACTAATCAAGTGGCACGTGGAAAATCCACAATGGACTATGAGAAGCTCGTTCAAACAGAAGACTTTAAGGGTCTTGTAAAAAGGAAAAAGAAATTTGCTACGCCTTTTGTTATTTTCTTCTTCGCAGCGTACTTTATTCTTCCACTATTAACAGGTTATACAAAGATTCTAGAAACACCTGCCATTGGCGCAATGACTTGGACATGGGTCTATGCATTCTCCATGTTTGTTATGGTCTGGGTATTTACGTCCATTTACATGAACAAAGCAAAACACTTTGATGTTGAAGTAGACAAGATTATAGAGAAAAACGTTTTAAAATAAGGGGGTTGTGTTCATGAGTTGGATTTCCTATGTTATATTCTTCGCGGTAATCGCGTTAACGCTCTACATTACATACTGGGCGGCAAAGCAAACTACTACGGCAAGTGATTTCTATACAGCCGGTGGTTCATTAACAGGTTGGCAAAATGGTATGGCAATCGCTGGTGACTACTTATCAGCAGCATCTTTCCTAGGGATCGCTGGTGCGATTTCACTAAACGGATTTGATGGTTTCTACTACAGTATTGGTTGGTTAACGGCTTATCTCGTTGTTTTATTCCTAATAGCTGAACCACTACGTAACTTGGGTAAGTTTACGATGGCAGATATGATTGGTGCTCGTTTCGGTGCTAAGAAAGTACGTGGAGCGGCAGCATTGAATACGATTACAATCGTAATGTTCTATATGCTTGCACAATTAGTTGGTGCGGGTGCTCTTATTAAATTATTATTCGGTATCGAGTATTGGATTGCGGTTCTAATCGTTGGAACGATGATGTTAATCTATGTTCTATTTGGTGGAATGACTGCAACAAGCTGGGTACAAATCGTTAAAGCCATTCTATTGATGTTGGGTACAATCGTGATCTCCTTCTTGGTACTTATGAAGTTTAACTTTAATTTCATCGGTATGTTCGAGACAATGAAAACGGCTACTCCACATGGTGAAGCATTCCTTCACTCAGGTGTTGTTTATACAGACACAATCGGCCTTATTTCAGTATTAATCGCATTAGTATTAGGTACTGCTGGTCTTCCACACATCTTAATGCGTTTCTTTACAGTTAAAGATGCGAAAACAGCACGTTCTTCCGTTATTTATTCTGTATGGATTATTGGAATCTTCTATGTATTGACGATCTTCCTTGGATTTGGCGCAGCTAAATTCGTTGGATCAGACGCAATCATTGCAGAAAACGCTGCAGGGAACATGGCAGCACCAATGCTTGCTGGAGTTCTTGGAGGAGACGCACTTGAATCCTTCGTAGCGGCTGTTGCTTTCGCGACAATCCTAGCAGTTGTTGCTGGTCTTGTACTTTCTGGTGCATCTGCTATCGCTCACGATATTTATGGACAAATCTTCAAAAATGGTAACGTAACAGAGAAACAACAGGTAAATGCTGCTCGTTGGGCTTCCATCGCTATCGGTGTATTCTCTATTCTTCTTGCACTAGGATCTGAAAAGTTGAACGTTGCGTTCTTGGTGTCACTTGCATTCTGTGTTGCTGCATCCGCAAACGTACCAACTATTCTACTAACAATCTATTGGAAGAAGTTTAACACGACAGGCGCTGTTGCTTCTATGTTGACAGGCCTAATCGTTGCACTAGTTCTTGTGGCGATTAGCCCATCCGTAATGAACCCAGTTGAGGGAGCTACTCTTATCACGGGTGACCCAATCTTCCCATATGCTAACCCAGCTATCTTCTCCGTACCAGCAGGTTTCCTTGCTGCGTGGATTGGTACACTTGTTAGCTCTAAGCGTCACGAGAAAGATGAAATTTCTTATGCAGAAGTTCGTTTCAAAGCAGAAACTGGCTACAAAGAGCTTGATCTTTAATAATTATTCAACTAATGGTTCTCTCTTCTACAAGCACGATAGAAGAGGGAGCCATTTTTTATTAAAGTGACAAACTGAAAAATAGCTAAGACTAGGTTTTACATTGGAAGTGCCGGCCGAAGTTATACTGAACATAAATATCTATGTATGGATTATATGTATATTTGAATACGATGAAGTGGAGTCTCATGACGGTCCATACGATTAGGAGGTTTTGAATTGCTGAAGATGGTCAAGGGTCAGGAATGGTATGATAAAATCCATAAGAATCCATTGTTTATTAGTGCGTCTGAAAAGGAATTTGATCAGTTATTGCTTGAATGCAAGCTGAAAATGTATAAAGAAGCGGAGAAATCCAACTATTTCAAAACGCCTCAAGAAGGGTTGCTCATCGTATTAAAAGGATCCGCAGAAGTTCAAATAGAAGGACAAGATGGCAGCTCAGTAACACTGGAATTCATTCAAGAAAACGAAATCATTGGCTTTTCCAATTTTGCCTACTACTTAGGGGAAATGGCCCGACCGCTCGATAAACATCATATGGATATGGTCGTGGCAGAAGGTTCAGTTTGTCTCCAAGTACCCTATGAAGTGATTAAGCATCGGATGGACGATCAACATGTGCGGGATTACGTCTTGCGCAAAATGTCAATTCGTTTGGCGAATGTCTATACCTCATTAGGAGAGCAGGTTCGCTTGGCTGACGAGTACGGCGAGAGTGAACCGTATGTCCGACGTGTACAGGATTTCATGAGCAGTCCATTGGTGACAATTCATGCGGAAGCAGAAACAAGAGAGATCGCCAAATTGATGATTCAACACTCTATCAGTTCAATTATTGTGACCGATCCGTCAGGTAAATTACTTGGAATTGTAACGGAAAAAGATTTAGTCGAACGAGTGATCGCGGGTGGCGATTCTCCAATCGAATTAAAGGCGAAAGATGTTATGACGAAAAATCCACATACGATTAAGGCAACCGATTATTATTATGAGGCCTTGTCTAAATTTTATAAACATGGAATTAAGCATTTGCCGGTAGTCAAAGCGGGGAAGCCTGTAGGTATCGTGACATTTGCTACGTTAATGACGAAACGTGATCGTAATTCCATGAATATCTTAAAAACGATAGAAGAAGCTTCTTTTGAAAGATTGCCTATCGTCAAAGCGGCAATTTACGATGTATTGTCTAATTTAATTCAAGATGAAATCTCTACAATCCATACGTTGGAAATCATTACGAAGTTCTATGATCGTCTGGCTAAGCATTGCGTGATGCTGGCTGTGCAGTCACTTGAGGATCAAGGGAAAGGAACGCCACCAGTTGCGTTTGCTTGGTACCAAATGGGCAGCGGTGCACGTGGAGAGCAGTTTATGCTGACTGATCAAGATCATTTCCTAGTTTATGAAGACGTATCGAGAGAACAGTCTGAGCAAGTAGAGGACTATTTCGAGCTGCTTGGCAATGAAATTGTCGTTTATCTCGAACAGGCAGGTTACACTAGGTGTATCGGATTCATGATGGCTAGTGAATCGCAGTGGCGCGGCACGATGGCGATTTGGCATGAACGCATTCGGCAATGGGCGCTGCAATCTACACCTGAACAGATTTTGCTCGGCTACAACTTCCTATCATTCCGATTCCTTTACGGTGAAACTACCGTCAATGATCGATTTATCGAAATGGTCCACGATTTATTAAAAAAGTCAGCTACGTTTATTTACTACATGGCGCAACAAGAAAAAGATAAACCAATACCACAATTACAACAAAACTTTTTGAACATTTTCAGGGGACGTAGTAAAGCGGATGTAATAGATATTAAGAAACATGCTTTATTCCCGCTTCATCATTGCTTGCAAATTTTAGGAGTCAGTAATGGAATTATTAACGCCACACCTCTTGAAATTATTTCAGCCTTGCAGAAGAAGAAGAAAATCACCAAAGATTTTGCGGAAGAAATTCGCCATGCGTATGAAATATCTTTAAGTATTCGAATTTCCATGTCGTGGGAGAAACATTTACGCGGTGAGAAAATTTCTACTGAAATTGACTTGCGTAAGCTGAGAAGGTGGGAATTGAATGAATTACGTACAACGCTAGATACAGTCAGAGCACTTCAATCACACTTATTGTCGAAACTTTAAGACAATATGGATAAAGGTCCCTGTACAAAGTTCGCGCATAATGTACTATAGAAGTAGGGGGCGATTTCATGTTTTGGAAAAAGAAAAAATTATCGTATGAACTACAGCAATCGCTTCAGCTAAATACGCCACTGCAAGATATGAATTTCACAGTATTCGATACAGAAACGACGGGTTTTGCTATTGGGGCGGACGATCGAATGATTGAGATTGGTGCTGTACAAGTGGAAGGATTTGAGGTTACGGATCATGTATTTCAAACATTTGTGAATCCATCCAGGGATATTCCGCCTGTTATTAGCAAGCTGACGACTATACAGCAATCACAAGTTGACCAGGCACCTATGCCTCTTCCAGCTATTGAAGAATATTTTGCGTTTATTGAAAAACATAAAAGTGCAGGATGGGTTGGGCACCATGTCAGTTTTGATGAAATGGTGATTAAGAAAGAATTAAGCCGTCAGAAATGTACATTTCAAACCCCTACATCATTTGATACGATGCATTTGATTAATTATTTGGATCCCACAAGTGAGCAGCAAGATTTGGAAGACTATGCACGTCTATTCGGTACAGAGATTTTCGAACGACATCGGGCATTAGGCGATGCGTTGACAACGGCACATGTCTTCACGGCGTTACTAAGAAAACTCGACCGTCATGGTGTGAAGACACTGGCAGATTTACTTCGTATTAAAAATGGTGGAGCACAAAAATTTGTTTCCTACACGTAAAAGTAATGATCGGGTTCGTCATTCAATGAAATTGGAGTGGCGATCTCGTTTGCTATGATATAGTGGAATGAAAAGAGTTGAACAATAGATGAGGGACGTGAGGGAATGAATAAACGTCAAGCGATTTTATTGACTGTCATTATAGTGGCGATTGCGGTGTATTGCTGGATATTATTTTTCGAATTACCGAATAAGACGGCAGAAGGTGCAACAACATACATAGGATCACGAATGAATTGATTCGTATAGAAAAGGAGCAAAGACATATGGATATTATCATCATTACAGGCGCTTCAAAAGGAATAGGTCAACAATTACTGAGTCAATTCCAAGAAAAGGGTGCAACGGTGTACGGTATGGCACGAACGAATCCAGATCAACTACATACGATGTATGAAGTAGATCTCACAGACTATGAGAAAGCGACTGCCATTCTTGAAGGAATCGTCAGTCAACATATGGATGAAGCGAGTTCTTTCACATTAATCAATAACGCGGGTATGGTTGAACCGATTAGTTTAGTAGGCGCATTGGAAGCGCAAAAAGTAGAGCAAGCAATTCAAGTGAATTTAACGGCACCAATTCACTTAATGAATACATTTATCGATGTTTTGAAAGATTTCAAGGGCTCGAAAAAGATTATGAATATCTCTTCCGGAGCAGGACGCAGTGCGTATGAAGGATGGGGGATTTATTGTACGACCAAGGCTGGACTTGATCAGTTTTCACGTGTTGTTGCACAGGAGCAGAAAGCGGCGGAGTATCCAACCGGCATTGTATCGATCGCGCCAGGCATTATCGATACAGGGATGCAAGAGACGATTCGTTCATCAACTGAACAGCAATTTCCACACTTGAGAAGATTCGAGGCGTATAAAAGAGAAGGTCAGTTAAGTTCTGCTTTTGAAACCGCAGAAAAACTCGTGCGATTTGTCAACGAAGTGGACTTCCTGGAAATCGCCCCGATCGCAGATATACGTAAATTTGATTGAATAAAACCCGTTGCCACAATCTACTGTGGCAACGGGTTTTATGACTCTCCAGCTTCTACTGTACGCACTTTTGTGAAATCTTTCATTTTCTCCAGTGCAAGTAAGAATGGAGGGTTTCTTCTTTGGTTTAGCAACTCATAGCGGATCGCATGCACATCACCTTGGTGTAATTTCGAAACATAATCAAGCAGTGCATCGCGTTCTTCCGCTCCACCTTCATGTCCGTCGTATACAGTAATGGTGATAATACCAGATTTTTTTAGCAAACCTAGTAACGAATCGAGTGCGGCAATCGTGGATGAAGGCGTTGTGATGATACTGGGATCATCACTGTAGGGTAAATAGCCCAAGTTGAACATAGCGCCGCTGATCTCGCCCTCTACGTATTGGCTGACATTCGCATGGCTGTCATGAATGAGCGTAGCGCGACTAGCTAGCTCACCAAGATGTTGCTTGGTTGTATTCAGTGCTTGTTGCTGAATATCAAATGCGAAAACGCGTCCTTCGTCACCGACTAAATCAGCTAAGAAGAGGGTGTCATTGCCGTTACCAGCGGTCGCATCGACGACTGTGTCTCCAGGCTGTACACGTTCAGTAATGAGCCGTTTCGCTATCGGCAGTACGCGATGTAGCAATATGTTTGCCACCTTATTTCACCTCTTGCAGATGTTTTTTTCCTTGCCAGCTATTACGTCTTTCCAGTTCCTGATCAATTCCATTCAGGACTTCCCATTTCGTCACGCTCCACATCGGTCCAATTAATAAATCGATGGGGCCGTCACCTGTGATGCGGTGGACAATCATTTCGGGAGGCATAATTTCCAGTTGATCGACGACCAGATTGATGTACGCTTCCTTCGTTAAAAATTCGAGTTTGCCTTTTTCGTATTGTTTTACCATAGGTGTTCCTTTTAATAAATGCAGTAAATGAATTTTGATACCTTGGACATCGAGCTGGGCAACTGCCTGAGCGGTTTCCATCATCATTTCCTCGGTCTCACCTGGTAAGCCGTTGATGATATGGCTGCAAATATTAATATTATGTTTACGTAACTTGTCGACGCCTTCTTTATAGCATTCGAAGTCATGTGCACGGTTGACGAGTTTTGCGGTAGATTCATGGACGGTCTGCAAGCCAAGTTCAACCCATAGATAGGTGCGTTCATTGAGTTCGGCTAAATACTCTACTACGTCGTCCGGTAGGCAGTCGGGACGTGTCGCAATGGATAAGGCTACCACGCCTTCTTGCGCTAACGCTGCTTCAAACTTCTCTTTTAGAACAGGAAGAGGGGCGTGGGTATTCGTATAGGCTTGGAAATAAGCCATATATTTCGCGTCTTTCCATTTCCGCTGGGAACGTTCTTTGATTTCAGCAAATTGCACTTCAATGGCATCTACGCGATCTCCTGCAAAATCACCTGAGCCTGCTACGCTACAAAACGTACAGCCACCATGTGCAACAGTTCCGTCACGATTCGGGCAGTCAAACCCCGCGTCAAGCGCTACTTTCGCAATTTTGCAACCGAATGTATCTTTCAAATGTCTTGACCATGTATGGTACCGTTTCCCTTCACTTGGAAACGGAAGATTGATTTCATTCATTATGTACAGCTCCTTTACATCAGACATTGTACCACGGAATATGAAGAGATATCACACAACAAATCGCAGAAAATATGTACTATACGACAAAAAGCAACAGAGGAGACTTGTATTCAGCTTGTGTTTCGGGTAAACTGAAGAAAATAATGAAGGCCATGATAAGGAATAGTACTTCTTACACTACTTTTTAGAGAGCAGACGGCTAGTGCAAGTCTGTAGGAGTGGAGAACGAACTCGCCTTTGAGCCTGTATTGGTGAATACTTGTAACTAATACCGTACTCCGCGTTAAGGAATCAAGTTGGATGGTGTAATCCGTCAATTTGGGTGGTACCGCGGGAAACTATATAGACTCTCGTCCCTTTATAGAGGGACGGGAGTCTTTTTTTATCTGTACGCGCCAATGCAAGAAACAGAAATTAGACTACATTGGAGGAATTTTTGACATGAGTTATAAACACACGCAAATTGAAGAGAAATGGCAAAAGTATTGGAAAGATCATGATACATACAAAATGACAGACGATCCTTCCAAGCCTAAATTTTATGCGTTGGATATGTTCCCATATCCGTCAGGCGCAGGTTTGCACGTTGGACACCCACTTGGCTATATCGCAACAGATATTTTAAGTGCATTCAAACGTAAGCAAGGATATAACGTACTGCATCCAATGGGATGGGATGCGTTCGGATTGCCTGCTGAGCAGTATGCGATTGATACAGGGAATGATCCAGCAGAATTTACAGCGAAGAACATTGCGACATTTAAGCGCCAAATGCAAGATCTCGGGTTTTCGTATGATTGGTCTCGTGAAATCAATACAACAGATCCAAGCTATTACAAATGGACACAGTGGATTTTCATTCAACTGTATAAGCGTGGTCTTGCGTATATCGATGAAGTCGCTGTCAACTGGTGCCCGGCATTAGGAACAGTACTGGCGAACGAAGAAGTCATCGACGGTTTGTCAGAGCGTGGAAATCACCCAGTTGAACGTCGCCCGATGCGCCAATGGGTTTTGCGTATTACAGAATATGCAGATCGTCTGTTAGAAGACTTGGATGATTTGGATTGGCCGGAAAGTCTAAAAGACATGCAACGTAACTGGATCGGACGTTCTGAAGGTGCCCAATTGAAATTTGAAATTGCAGACACAGAGCATTCATTCGAAGCATTCACTACACGCCCGGATACGATTTTCGGTGCAACGTATGCCGTGTTGGCTCCTGAACATAAATTGGTCAGCGCGATTACTACTGATGCACAGCGTGAAGCGGTAGAGAAATATATAGAGTCAGTAAAATCTAAGAGCGATCTTGAGCGTACAGACTTAGCGAAGGACAAATCTGGCGTATTTACTGGAGCGTATGCCATCAACCCGGCAAGCGGCGAGAAAATGCCAATCTGGATTGCAGACTACGTATTGGCTACGTATGGTACAGGTGCGATCATGGCAGTTCCTGCACATGATGAGCGCGACTATGAGTTTGCGAAGAAATTCGATTTACCGATTGTGGAAGTGGTTGCAGGCGGAAACATTGAAGAAGAAGCATACGCCGGAGAAGGCGAGCACATCAATTCGGATTTCTTGAATGGTTTAGGCAAAGAAGAAGCTATTACGAAATCTATTGAGTGGTTTGAAGAGAATGGCACGGGCGAACGCAAAATCACGTATCGTCTGCGCGACTGGTTATTCTCCCGTCAACGTTATTGGGGCGAGCCGATTCCTGTCATTCATTGGGAAGATGGCACGATGACTACTGTTGACGAATCGGAATTGCCATTGATGTTGCCGGTAACAGATAATATCAAGCCGAGTGGAACAGGTGAATCACCACTTGCCAATATTACGGAGTGGGTCAATGTAGTCGATCCGGAAACGGGGATGAAAGGTCGTCGTGAAACGAACACGATGCCACAATGGGCAGGAAGCTGCTGGTATTACTTACGTTATATCGATCCGAATAATGAGGATATGATCATTGATCCGAAATTGGCTGAGCGTTGGTTGCCAGTTGATATCTACGTAGGTGGAGCGGAGCACGCGGTTCTGCATTTATTGTACGCTCGCTTCTGGCATAAAGTCTTGTACGATATTGGTGTAGTACAAACGAAAGAGCCATTCCAAAAGCTCTTTAACCAAGGAATGATTTTAGGCGAAGGCCATGTGAAAATGTCTAAGTCGCTAGGTAACGTCATCAATCCGGATGATATCGTTCATTCACACGGTGCAGACACATTGCGCATCTATGAAATGTTCATGGGACCACTTGATGCATCGAAAGAATGGTCAACGAACGGTCTAGACGGATCTCGTCGTTTCCTTGACCGCATTTGGCGTCTACTCGTCAATGAAGACGATACATTGACAGATAAATTGACGGATGAAACAGGTGGGCCTCTTGAGAAAGTCTATAATCAGACGGTCAAGAAAGTAACGGAAGATTTCGAAGCTATGCGTAATAACACAGCGATTTCTCAATTGATGGTGTTCATCAATGAAAGCTATAAAGTAGAGAAGTTGCCGAAAGCATACATTGAAGGATTCCTTCTATTAATTTCACCTATCACGCCTCACTTGGCAGAAGAACTGTGGTCGAAACTAGGTCACACAGACACGATTGCCTATGCACAGTGGCCGACGTTCGATGAAACTAAATTATCGGATGACACAGTCGAAGTGGCGGTACAGATCAACGGTAAGATTCGCGCGAAAATTACGGTTGATAAAGATTGTTCGAAAGAAGAGTTGGAGCAAGTAGCTTTGGCGAACGAAGACGTGAAACAATGGATGGAAGGCAAGGAATTGAAGAAGATCATTGCGATTCCAGGACGCCTTGTCAATATTGTAGCGGGTTAATGAAATGTAGAAAGCCGGTTGGAGAATTATTTTCTCCGACCGGCTTTTTTGGTGGTGATCGTATGATTGGGGTTTGCGTTCTGTTGGATGGGGCGGGTGCTTTCTGTGTAACGTTGGCCGCTCTGTTGGATGGGGTTAGTGCTCAATGTGTTAGGCTAGTCGATCAATTGGACGGGCTGAGTGCTCAATGTGTTAGGCTGTCCGCTCTATTGGACGGGCTAAGCGCTCAATGTGTCACGCAATCCGCTCAATCGGACGGGCCAAGCGCTCAATGCGTCACGCGATCCGCTCAATCGGACGGGCTAAGCGCTCAATGCGTCACGCGATCCGCTCAATCGGACGGGCCAAGCGCTCAATGTGTGACGCCATCCGCTCAATCGGACGGGCTAAGCGCTCAAAGTGTCGCGCCATCCGCTCAATCGGACGGGCCAAGCGCTCTATCCGACACGCCATCCGCTCTATCCAACCATCCAACCGCTCATAAGACAACTCAAAGTCATCCCATTAATCCAGCATTCAGTCCGGCCAGACGACCTGTGACAAGAGCGGCGGTAATATTATAGCCGCCTGTGTATCCGTGGATGTCCAAAATTTCTCCGCAGAAAAACAATCCAACTTTCTTGCGTGAAGCCATTGTCTTTGGCTCCACTTCTTTTACTGAAACACCGCCGCCTGTAACGAATGCTTTCTCGATCGGTTGCGTGCCTGTAATGTGTACAGGGAATGCCTTCAGGAGTTTTGCGAGTGTCCGGATTGCCTCGCGCTTAATATCTATGCCGATTTCAGTTTCATTGATTTCTGCTTTCTTCAATAAAAATAATAACCACCGTTCAGGCACGAGACCTTTCAATGAAGTTTTCACTTGTTTTTTCGGTTCATCTTTTAAAATTTTTGCGATGGTCTGCGTCAATTGTTCTTCGTGTTGATCAGGTACCGAATCAATTTGCAGTAAAACGGGTTGCTTGCCGTTCTTCATTTGCTCTTTGACGACAAATTGACTACAGCGTAAAATCGCAGGACCGCTTAATCCGAAGTGGGTGAAGAGCATGTCCATTTGATGTGTCACGAGCGTTTTTCCTTTTTTATTTAATACAGATACTTTGACGTCACGTAATGCAAGGCCTTGTAAATCTTTAGACACAATAAATGGCTCGCGCGACAGCAATGGAACTTCTGTCGGGTATAGTGTCGTTACGGTATGACCTGCTCGTTCAGCCCAGGGGTATCCATCTCCTGTGCTACCTGTCTGTGGGACGGCTTTGCCTCCAACGGCAACGACTACTGCTTGAGCGCGTATTTCTTCGCCGTCTTCTAGCCGAACACCGAGAATCTTTTCGTCATCCATTACTAATTTCTGTACACGGCTTTCCAGACGTATTTCCACGCCTAGTCCATCCATTTGATTCAATAGGGCGTTGACGACATCTTTTGATTTATTGGAAACGGGAAACATTCGTCCGTGGTCTTCTTCTTTTAAAGGAACGCCAAGGCCTTCGAAGTAGTCGATGATATCCTGGTTGTTAAAGACAGAGAACGGTCCATATAAAAACTTTCCGTTACCTGGAATATGTTTAATGATTTCTTCTTGTGAGAGTTGATTGGTGACGTTGCAGCGACCGCCGCCTGAAATGGCTAGTTTATTGCCTAGTTTCCGTCCTTTTTCAATCAATAGAACGCGCTTTTTTTGCTCGGCTGCAGCAATGGAGGCCATTAACCCTGAAGGTCCGCCACCAATTACGATTACATCATACATTGTAGAACCACTCTTTCGTTTCATTTTATCTTTCATTATACACCATATGGGCATGGTTGCTTTTTGATTTGGACTTTAGATAAAGATTGTGCAAATGCGTGTCGAGGGGTAAACTATACAAGAATCTCTTTAGGAATGGAAGGAATCAATTATGGCATCAAATTTATTGAAAGGCACGGCCATTTTAACGATTGGCTTATTTTTATCGAAAGCACTCGGCTTACTCTATGTCATTCCGTTTTATGCAATCGTTGGAGAAAAGAGTGTCGGTCTCTATCAATACGCATACATACCGTATAATCTAGCGCTGGCGGTCGCAGTATCTGGAGCTCCACTCGCCATATCGAAGTTTGTCTCTAAATACAATGCGTTAGGGGATTATGCAACCGGTCGGAAATTGATGAAATCGGGTATGGTCATCATGTCTTTAACAGGCTTGCTGTCATTTCTTGCATTGTTCTTCCTAGCAACTCCGATTGCGGAACTCGTGATCAAGGACGAGGAACAGATTTTTACAGTTCAAGATATTGCTACTGTTATTCGCTGGGTCAGTTTTGCTTTGCTGGCAGTACCATTACTGAGTATTGCCCGTGGATTTTTGCAAGGGTATCAAAAGTTCGAACCCACTTCTGTTTCTCAATTAATTGAACAGATTGTGCGGATCATAGTGGTGCTAGTTGGCGCTTTCGTGGTCGTCAATGTACTGGATCTATCACCGAAAATCGCTGTACAGTTTGCCGTGTTTGCTGCATTTATTGGCGCGCTTGCTGGTTTATGGAGTCTCTACTATTATTGGAAAAAGTATCAGGATGAATTCAATTATTTGTTATCGAATAGTCCACCAGCGAGTTCAGTGTCATTGAAGCAAATATATACCGAGGTTCTGGCGTATGTATTGCCGTTTGTATTGGTCGGAACCATTAATCCGATCTATCAATTCGTCGACATGATCACCTTCAACGGCGCTATGAAATCGATCGGACTTTCTAGTGTTTCCGATTTATACTTAACGAAGCTGAACTTTTTAACACATAAGATCGTGATGATTCCCGTAATGGTCGCAACAGGATTTTCTATGGCGTTGATTTCCATTATTACGAAAGATTATACGTCTAACAATCAGAAGGGCATCACACGTTCACTTGATCAGACGTATCAGATCATGCTGTTCTTGACGATTCCCATGGTGATTGGATTAATTGTCTTAAACGATGAAGTCTATCAATTCTTATATGAGTATGATGTGGCAGGAGCGAGCGTCTTAGCTTCCTACGCACCGGTTGCTATTTTATTTGCGATGTTCACTGTAACGGCTGCAATTTTGCAAGGAATCGATCATCATAAATGGATCGTGTTCACTTCGTTGCTTGGGTTGCTTGTGAAGATGCTCATTAACATTCCACTGATTAAACTGTTTGAAGTGAACGGTGCGATCATCGCAACCGCCATTGGCTATTCGGTAGCGGTAGCTATCAACTTATTTGTCATTAAGAAAGCACTGAATTATAAATCCGAAATGGTCATCAGACGCTTGTTCTTGATTTTAGGATTCAACGCGGTGATGTTTGCGGGCGTTTGGTTGGCAAATAAAGGGTTAAACATGGTACACATTCCAGTAGGACGTTGGCAAGCTTTGTTGTATGTCATGATTGGCGCAGGTGTCGGTATGGTGATTTACGGGTTCTTGGCTTTCAAATCAGGTCTTGCCCAACAATTATTCGGAGATCGTCTGACACGTATGATGAGACGTATCGGGTTAGGAGGCTAATATATGAGATTAGATAAATTATTATCGAATACAGGGTATGGTTCACGTAAAGAAGTGCGACAGTTACTGAAAAAGGGAATGATCCGGGTGAATGGGGCAGTCGAAAAAGATCCTGCAAAGCATGTGGATCCGGATAGCGACGCGATTTCATTGCTAGGTGAAGAGGTCATCTATAGAGAATTTATCTACTTGATGATGCATAAACCGCCTGGTGTGTTATCCGCGACGGAAGACAATCGAGATCAAACTGTCGTGGATTTGCTTGGAAGTGAAGAGCGGCATTTCGCACCGTTTCCGGTAGGACGTTTGGATAAAGACACAGAAGGATTATTGTTGCTGACGAATGATGGGAAGCTTGCACATAATCTATTGTCACCCAAAAAAGAAGTGCCGAAAACATATTATGCAAAAGTGGCAGGAGTAGTAACGGAAGAAGATACTGAGGCTTTTGCGCGCGGTGTCATTTTAGACGATGCTTATGAAACAAAGCCTGGTGTTTTACACATTTTGCATTCTGCGGAAGAGTCGGAGATTGAATTAACAATCACAGAAGGAAAGTTTCACCAAGTGAAGCGAATGTTTGAAGCGGTAGGAAAAAAAGTGGTGTATCTGAAGCGTTTAACGATGGGGCCACTTGAATTGGATCCTGATTTGGAATTAGGGGAATACCGTGAGTTAACCGAAGAAGAATTGCTACAAGTAAAAGAAATAGATCGTTCCAAGCAAAAAGGCTGATGCAAAAGCGTCAGCCTTTTTTGCGTTGTACACGTGTATATAGGAGTTTAGATCAGGAAGATAATTTCACTTTCTTGGACGTCGTGGTCCATTCGCCGCGGACTGAGCTCTTAATCAATTCATTGTACTCCAGAACGTTTAAGTCACGTTGGGCAGTGCGGGCTGAAATGTTGAATTCATCCGCCACGTCCTCCGTTGTTACTTTTCCGTTGTCTCGAATGAACAGATAGACATCTTTGATACGAATTAACATGCGATCGGTAGCTGGGTTCATCTAAGAAACCACTCCTTCATCTTCATATTTTCACGCCAACATTACAAAAGAAGACTGTTGGGGTATTCTTTGATAGTACCTTTCCTGATCTGCTCCTTATATTTAGCTATGCCAGAATAGTAAGTGAATGATTCTGACAATAGTAGTATAACGTATTTTATGTGAAAGCGCACATATTTTCGCTTATGTTTTTGAATAAATTAGAATAAATAGATTTTAAGTTACCAAGCTAGCGAATAATTCGAGTTAACTAGAAAAATGCTTTTTCCTCTATATAAGGTGTAATTGATTTTATTCGACAAACATGTGAAAATAGAAAAAGAGGAAACTGGCGGTAATTTGGCTGGAAGTTCCATAAAAGAAGGGGTGGCGGTTGTGTGATCTATTTCAAAGATGGGGAATTCCTAACAGAAGATCAAATGAATGTATCCGTGAATGATCGTGGCTATGTATTTGGCGACGGAGTCTATGAAGTCATTAAAGTATATGATGGTGCATTGTACACAGCGAAAGAACATTTGGAGAGATTGCTTGAGAGTGCTGAAAAAATTCGTCTGCGCCTGTCGTATACAATCGATGAGTTACTCGAAATTGTGCAAAAGCTTCAGTCTGATAATCAAATATCTGTGGGACATATTTACATACAAGTCACACGCGGTGTGGCGCCACGTGCACATCATTTTCCAGAAGATAGTGTCCCTGTCATGATTGGCTATGCAGTTGAAAATGCACGTCCGTTGGAAATCTTTCAACAAGGTGCTGCTATGAAGTCTGTTGAAGATATGCGTTGGCTTCGTTGTGATATAAAAAGTTTGAATCTGCTTGGCAATGTCATGGCGAAACAAGAAGCACTTGATCATGGATGTGAGGAGGCATTATTTGTCCGAGACGGGTTGGTGCGTGAAGGATCATCTTCCAATGTATTTGGTATAAAGGACGGTATTCTATATACACATCCTGCCAATCATTTCATTCTGAACGGAATTACGCGTCGTGTCGTTTTGCAAATAGCAGAGAGTCTAGCTATTCCTGTTAAAGAAGAAGAATTTACACTGTCTCAAGCTTTACGTATGGATGAGTTTTTCTATACGTCGACAAATGCTGAAATTACACCGGTTGTGACTATAGACCAACAACCTATTGGACAAGGAATTCCTGGGCCGTTGACGAGAAAGTTACAAACAGCATTTGAGGCGCAAATTCCGAAGTTAGTAGTAGCTGGCGATTATAAGGAAAGAGAAGCAAATGGCCCAGCTAGTTAAACTCGCGGACTATATTTCCCGATACGAAAATGACTTAACTCGTTATCCGACACAATTCATCCGTCTGAAGCGCTATCAGTGGAAACGCATTAAAAATCAATGGGAGCACGGCGTTGATTTGTATGCGGAGCAAGCGGCTACTTTTTCTGAAGAGGTACAAGAACCTTCGAAATGGTATACAGCGTTATTCAAGAAATGGCGTAAACAAACAGATGTGGAATGGACACATGAGTCCACTAGTTCAGATGAAGAGGTAGAAGCCCAAGAGGATGACATGGATTTCCGAGCTTCGATAGCTAGTCAACCTACAACGATTGAACAGTTAAAGAAAGTTTATCGCGATCAATTATTTAAATTCCAGTTAAAGTGGGCGAGTTCTACATTGTATGACCGGTCACGTGTAGATCCGCGGTATTTCTCTGATCCATTATTGAAGCAATTAACACTTCGTTTACCCGATAGCTTTTTGTTATTTTATTATCCAATCGTCAAAGTCAATAAGGCACCTGTCGAGTTAGATATCATCTTGTTGGCCCCTACTACATGCTATTGCATTACAGTGCTTGAAGATGAAAGAATGGCTGCGTACATAGGTAGTGGCGAAAGGTTTTGGTCAAAGAAGTTCGGTGAAGAAGAAGTGAAAGTGCTGAACCCTACGATTGCGCTCAGCAGGATGGAGAAAGTAGTTTCATCATTTTTTAGAGCGGCGAAAGTGGAAATGCCGATCAAGAAGCTGATTGTTTCTAGAAATGGCTATATTGATTATCCTGGGACTCTGTTTGAAATGACAACAGTTGACCGCAAAACGTATGAACAGTGGCTGGCCAAGTTATGCAATAATCCAAGTCCTATGAAGCATACACAATTTAAAGCCGCGCAAGCGATTTTAGATCATGCACAGACTACAGCGATGAGTCGTTTGTTTGACGCGGAAGAGATCGCGGAAGAGTAATAGAATAGAAATTATAGAAAAAGAGAGAGTGTACTGATTATGCGTTTACGAAATAAGCCTTGGGCGAAAGATTTCATGGCAGAGCATCCGGATGTATTGATTTTGGATCCGGAAGGCAAAAAAGGTCGCTGGACGGAAGAGTTTGGAAACGATGCGCCGATCCATATTGAAGTAGGTACAGGTAAAGGTCAATTTATCATTGGCATGGCACTTGCTAATCCAGAGATTAACTATATAGGGATCGAACACTTCGATAATGTGATCGTATCCGCGTTAGAGAAAGCGATTGAAGCGAAAAAACCTTCTAATCTTCGGTTGATGCGTGTCAATGGAGAAGAACTAGAGTCTCTTTTCGTAGGATCAGAAATTAGCCGCGTCTATTTAAACTTTTCTGATCCGTGGCCAAAAGACCGCCATGAAAAACGTCGTTTGACACATCCAAACTTTTTAGCGAAATATGAAGGTGTTTTGAAGACGAATGGAGAAATTCACTTTAAGACGGATAATCGTTCGCTATTTGAATATTCTCTTGTCTCGATGACGGACTACGGTATGAAATTACGATCCGTTTCACTCGATTTACATGCAAATATGCCAGAAGATAATGTGTTAACCGAATACGAGGAAAAATTTTCAAGTAAAGGTCATCCGATTTATCGTTTGGAAGCACAATATCAGAGCTAATTCTGATAGATTAGAATTGAAAAACTGTTGGACGTTGTACTTTTCCGCTGGATCTAGAAGGGTTCCGTGGAAAAGTACAATGTCCATACGACAGTTACTAAAGGAATGTAGGGAGGAATTATTTTGGATCAATTAACTTTTCATGATATGAAACTAACATGGCTTGACGGTGGCGTGAACTTTTTAGACGGTGGTGCGATGTTCGGTGTCGTTCCGAAGGCTCTCTGGTCAAGACGCTATGAAGCAGATGAAAACAATTTGATTGAACTACGAACAGACCCAATCCTTATTCAATATCAAAATAAAAACTACTTAATTGATTCCGGTATCGGGAAAGGTAAGTTGGACGACAAGAAAAAGCGTAACTTAGGTGTACGTGCGGAGACGCGTGTAGAAGAAAGCTTAGAAGAACTCGGTATGACGCCGGATGATATCGATGTGGTGTTAATGACTCATCTTCATAACGATCACGCAGCGGGTTTGACGCAGTGGGAAAACGATGAGCTTGTGTCGGTATTTAAGAATGCCAAGATCTACACTTCACAAGTCGAGTGGGATGAAATGAGAGAACCAAATATTCGTTCACGTAATGCGTATTGGAAAGAAAACTGGGAGCCGATTCAAGATCAAGTTACGACGTTTGACGAGGAGCTTGAAGTAGTGCCAGGCATTAAAATGATTCATACAGGTGGTCATAGTAACGGGCATTGTGTGATTAAGCTGGAGCAGGATGGCGAGACGTTGATTCATATGGCGGATATTATGCCGACGCATGCGCATACGAATCCTCTATGGGTACTAGCGTACGATGACTATCCGATGGACTCGATTTTCGCAAAAGAGCGCTTGATGAAGGAAGCGCTTCCAAATGATTATGGGTTTATTTTCTATCATGATGCGGTGTATCGCATGGCGAAGTTTAGTGAAGATGGCAAGACGATTGTGGATAGCTTGCCTCGTACGCGGTGAGGGATAAGATCAAGATCCATTGCAAGTTCAAGTGATTGAACGTGGGGAGCGCCGTTGATCAACGTTCCAGGCGGACGCTTTCCTGTGGGATTGGCCTTCAGCTGATCTACTAGAAGTCGCTGCCTTTCACTTACGATCAACTGGTTTTATCATTCCATTTTGGAACGTTTATGTAATGGTAAAAATTAAGTGCTAAAGACAGATCCCTTTTTACGAGGGGTTTGTCTTTTTCTATATGAAGAAGTTCCTTTTAAAATAGAGAAGACCGGTAACTTGGTGATACTCTGAACTTTCTTACGCAAAAAGAGGCCATCGCGAGAAGTAGATACTTCTCGCGATGGCCTCTTTACGTATATTGGATTATGGATTACTGACGAACTAGCTCTACGACAGTGCCTGTTTTCGCATCTGCTGCGAATTCAAATTGCTCTAGCTTGCCGTCTTTCATGCGGGAAACGCCACCACGGTAAACGTCCATAGAAATTACGTGGTTTGTGTAAGGTTCTGGTTTCATAACGATCCAAGAACCGTCGATTGGTCCTTCTTCTGTAAATGCGTCTTTTACCTTTTTCAATACGTTGTCAGCAGGTACTTCTTCATTGTAACGATTAAATGCCTCATTCACTACTACGCCTGCAGCAACTCCAGTTAAAATTCCAGCTAAAAAGTCTTTTACTCTCATGGCTAATTGCAGCCTCCTTCGCAAATCTTTTCTTATAGTGTAACATAGTTTAAAAGTGCATGGCGATTCTAAAGTATTTCCCACTTCATTAATCGGTAGAATATGGCACTTTTGTGTAAAGCAAATTCGTAACCTAATTAGTATTCATCTGTTTGGTATGTGGATATAATACACATAGACAATAAAAAAGTGAGGGATTTAGATGAAAAAAGAAACGTTGGAATTATTTCGTACATTGACTGAACTTCCGGGCGCACCAGGTAATGAATACCGTGTCCGGGCTTTTATGCGTGAGCAGTTAGCACAGAACGCAGATGAGTTGATTCAAGACGGTCTAGGTGGCGTGTTTGGTGTTCGACACGGACAAGAAGATCAGCCGAAAATTATGGTTGCTGGACATATGGATGAAGTCGGCTTCATGGTAACAGGTATTACGGATAACGGGATGCTTCGTTTTCAGCCGTTAGGTGGCTGGTGGAATCAAGTATTACTAGCACAACGAGTCCAGATCATTACGGAGAATGCAGAAATTCCGGGCGTGATCGGCTCTATTCCGCCACATTTGCTGAGTGACGCAGAGCGTAGCAAACCAATGGATATCAAAAACATGCTGATTGATGTCGGTGCGGATGACAAAGCAGATGCTGAAAGTTTCGGCATTCGTCCTGGTCAGCAGATCTTGCCGATTTGTCCGTTCACACCGATGGCTAACCCGAAAAAGATTATGGCCAAAGCATGGGATAACCGATATGGTTGCGGTCTTGCCATAGAACTGTTGCAAGAAGTGAAAAATGAAACGTTGCCGAACACATTGTATTCAGGCGCAACAGTTATGGAAGAAATCGGCTTACGGGGCGCACAAACGGCAGCGCGCATGATCGATCCCGACTTATTCTTCGCACTCGATGCCAGTCCCGCAAATGATGCAAGCGGCAATAAAAACGAATTCGGTCAGTTGGGCCAAGGCACGTTGTTGCGCATTATGGACCGCTCGATGGTGACACACCGTGGTATGCGCGAATTCATTTTGGACACTGCTGAAACTCACAATATACCGTATCAATACTTTGTATCCCAAGGCGGTACGGATGCAGGGCAAGTACATGTTGCGAATGACGGCGTGCCAAGTGCAGTCATCGGTATTTGTTCACGCTACATCCATACAGCGGCTTCCATTATCCACACAGATGATTATGCAGCAGCGAAGGAATTAATTACAAAGTTAGTAAAAGCGTGCGATAAAACTACCGTAGAAACGATTAAACAAAACTGCTAAACAACGAGAAATGGGGCGGTTGAATGAAATTTGTTCTAGGTTCTGAAAATCAGGCGAAAAAGCGTGCGGTAGTTCATATCATCAAGCGCTTTCTAGAAAACAGCACCATTACTTCCGCATCTGTTCCGTCAAGCGTCAGCGCTCAGCCGATGAGTGCAGAGGAAACACGGCAAGGCGCAATCAATCGTTCCATCGCTACAGCAAAAGATGCTTACGGTATTGGGTTAGAGGGGGGTGTCCATATGATGGGGGACACGATGTATCTCTGCAATTGGGGCGCCCTCACCACACCGGAAGGCGAAACATTTACTGCTGCTGGAGCACAAATCCCTTTACCTGAAGAGTTAGCCGATGAAATTCACCGGGGTAAAGAATTAGGTGAAGTGGTAGATGCCTATTTTAAAAAGCAAAATGTTCGCATGACGGAAGGCGCGATGGGGATGTTGACGGCACAACTCATACCGAGAGATGTTTTATTTGAACATATCATGCAATTATTGATCGGCCAGCTGCTGTACAGCAAGTCGCTACAGAGCTGACGATTGCAATAGCGACGGGGTGCGATTAGAATAGGACTGATAGAAAATTGAACGAAGGTAGAGAAGGGGGGAACCTGAATGTTGCGAAGTGGAAAGGTTTTCTTGCTGTTGCTACTAGCTGTCGTATTGGTAGGATGTAATCAGAAAGTGGAAGTCCGTACTGATGATGCGTTTGTTTCAGCGAAAAAAGCATTTGAATTAAATAGCAAAAAAACGAACCAAACAGTGGGCGATATTGATTTCTATAAACCGCCAACTCTACGAATAGATAAAGAATCTATTTCCCAAAAGATTGTGTTAACTAAGCGAAACGATTCATTTTATCTTACAGTTAATCCGAATGAAAAGAAAAACAGTCAAGTGTATTATGACGTACTTTTGACGGATGAACCGGATCATTTAGTAGGTGCACAAACATTCTCAAAAGACGATGCTTTTGGCTTCGTTGCGGTGATTCAAAAAGGTGAGAAGCAAGTAGAGCTAATTGCAAACGTAGGCGGAGCGAAAGTGGAAACCGTGACGAATGAAGCGAATACCGATGCCTACTTAGGAAAGATGATGGAAATTGCTCGTTCGGTTCAGCATGACGATCGGTAAATATTATAAGAGTAGTGAAGGAGAGGGTTAACGAATGGAAGCTGAAGATTTGGTAGAAGAACTAAAGAAGCGCTTACCTAAAGAGAACTTTGATTGGCAATTTGACCGACAGGCAGACAAATTGCGGATTGTCCACCATACTCTTCATAAAGGTATGGATATTTCATTACCTGAAATTTTATCTAAGTATGAGCAAAAAAAAGAACGTGCAATTGATGAAGTGGTGTATACCATCCAAGAAACGTTTCGCGCAATGGAGCAAGAACAAGCAAAAGGATTTGCAGGAGAAAACACGATTTATCCTGTCATCCGTTCGACTTCATTCCCAACGGAAAGTTCTGCTGGACAAGCATTCTTAACGAAAGACCATACAGCTGAAACACGGATTTTCTACGCGCTGGATTTAGGGAACACCTATCGCTTGATCGATCAAGGAATGCTTTCCGATCTGCAGATGACAGAACAGGAAATACAAGAGGTCGCTATGTTTAGAGTGAAGACGTTGCCGACGGCTTATAAGCAGGACGTCGTATCGGATAATATCTTCTACTTCATCAACAACAACGATGGCTATGATGCGAGCAGAATATTGAATCAGCCATTTATGAAAGAAATGGAACAGAAGATTGAAGGTCATATGGTCGTTTCTGTTCCTCATCAAGATGTGTTAATTATCGGAGATATCCGGAATGAGACGGGATATGACGTCGTGGCACAAATGGCTATGCAGTTTTTCACAACAGGTGCTGTACCTGTTACGTCACTGTCTTTCATTTATGAAGATGGTAAACTTGAACCTATTTTCATTATGGCAAAAAATAGATTGGCAAGAAGGGATAAGAAAAAATGAATATATTTTATAATCCAGAAGGTGTTGGCGATGTATTGTTCGTTCAACTTACAACAGAAAGACCGACAGCACTTACTACTGAAAGAACAAATAATGTTACGTTAATCAAAGACGAAAAGACAGGAACTGTAGTAGCGTTCAATTTATTTGAAGCATCTAGCTATTTCACAGTTTCAGCAGTAGGACAAGTAGAACTGACTGAAGAGCTTGGCGAACAATTACAACAAGCATTAAAGAAAAATGACATCGATTTGGAATTAGAATTAGACTTCACTCCTAAATTCGTTATAGGCTATGTGGCTGAAAAAGAGAAGCATCCAAATGCAGATAAATTGAACATATGCCAAGTAGACGTAGGGGAGGAGACGCTACAAATCGTTTGTGGCGCACCTAATGTGGAAGCTGGACAAAAAGTAGTTGTCGCAAAAGTAGGCGCTGTAATGCCTTCAGGTATGATCATTCGTGATGCGGAACTTCGCGGTGTGGCTTCATCAGGTATGATCTGCTCTGCTAAAGAACTCGATCTGCAAGATGCTCCAGATGCAAAAGGAATCCTAGTAGTGGAAGATGATCGAAAAGTCGGGGAAGCATTCCAAGCGTAAGTTGAAAATATATCCATTATAAAAAGCTTTTGCACAAGGCTCGTTAAGCTTGTAGCAAAAGCTTTTTTGTATTATTGTTACAAAGGGTTACAAATCATCATTTTATACAGAAAGTACATAGAACTGTTTGATTTACCTACTAGTAACCTGTTAAAATGAAATGATTGATATGAAAAGAGTGATATATTTGAGCTGGCTACGGAATATGAAGAGACGCCTTCAACAAATGCAAGAAGGCGCTGAAAAAAATAACCCTTTAAAAGAACAAACAACTACTGAAAATAATAATGTAAATCATAATGAAAACCTAAACAAAAATGAAGAATTTGATGATAATAAAAAAACCAACTTTCGATTTCCAATCGTTTCGGATTATGAAATTTACGGATGGGAACCGCAAGTCCATCATGATGAATACACAAAGGACTATTTACAAGAAGAGGTAGCGGAAGAAGATATATATGAAATACTTCCTTTGGAACAAAATGAACGTTGGCCGGGGCGTTATGAGCGAAGCGGAAACGTCTACCGGGCAAAAGAGAAACGGGATTTTGCTCATATTATTCCACCTACGTCTAATCCATTGCCACTTCCTTTTTCCGGAAGAAAGCGCGAGCGTGTACAACATTCAGAACCGCAACGTATTGAACCTACTGATTCCAAGCGACCTGAAGTAGAGGCAACATCTCGCCAGAAGGAAGAATCTGTGAAGACAGAGAAACCGAAGAGATTTAGAAAGCCGTTTACGCCTACACATGTGCCTTCACCTATCTATGGATTGCACACTAGTTCTCCAATCAGTGAGGCTATGGAATCGGTTATAGAAAAGAAAGATACGAAAGATCAAGAACTGCATAATCAATTAGAAAATCATGAAGAAGAATTGCCATTGTCGTTGATTTCCAATCAACGTTCAAATGAAACACCTCTATTTGCTAGTTCATCAGAAAAAAGACAGTCTGAAATGTCTTCAGCGCAAGAACGCACGCAAAAAGTAGAAGAATCTACATCAGAAGAATCTGAAGAAGCTACGCAACGAGTGGAGCAGACTGAAGAAATACCAGTGGTACAAGAAGAGTCAGTGGAAGTAGCTGAACACGACGATGTGCATGATGAAATCGAAGAAACTGAAGAAGCAATGGCAGAATTAGAAGCTGCCGTAACAATTGTCGAACCAGAAAAATCGCAGGAAGTCTTTGCACAAACAGAAGATGTAGAGCGGACTCCATCGGTAACAGAAGTGGAAGAGCAGGACGATGTTGCAACAGAAACAGAAGAAGTCATAGTAGATCCAGAAGCATCCGTTACGGTTACAATTGAAGAAGTAGAAGAAGTAGAAGAAGTAGAAGAAGTGGAAGAAGAAATAGATGAAGAAGAAATAGAATTGGATGAAGTAGAATCCAAAACAGATGACATAGATGAGCAAGCACAACCAGTTAAAAAAGAAAAAGTAGTACCTTTTAATGTGTTGATGCTAAAATCCGATAAAGAAAAATTAGCGGCAAGAGTAGAAGAGCTCATTGCAGCTAATGCAGCGAAGAATGAAAGAGTAGAAGAAGAGCCAATGGAAATAGTATCAGATCACACTATAGCGGAACAATCTGAAGCCCTACAGGATATACAACCGGTACTACCAGAACAACAGAAAGATAGTGTAGAACCGAGCGTGGAAGAAGTAGAATCCATGGAAGAACCCGTGTCCGTTGCAGTAGAATCTGACGTTGAAGTGGCAGAAATGGTCGCGACGACTTCTGAAACGATTGTAGAAGAACCTGAAGAGGAAATGATCGAAGAGGAACCACCACATTATGGATTCCCGACGATGCACTATTTAGCACCGCCGGAAGAAGAAATCATGGATGAAGAGTGGCTTACGTCGCAGTCTGCTACGTTAGAAGAAACGCTTTCTCATTTCTCTGTACAGGCGACTGTTGTTCAAGCTGTGCAAGGTCCTGCGGTCACCATGTTTGAGTTAACGGTCAAGCAGGGGACGAAGGTAAGTAAAATCCGAAACCTAACCGACGACTTAAAATTGGCTTTGGCGGCTAGAGACATTCGGATTCAAGCTCCTATTCCTGGTACAAGTATGATTGGTATTGAAATCCCAAATCGTAAAACACGTGCTGTTCGAATTTCAGAGGTTATTGATAGCGATCCATTTATGAGTTCTGACTCCCCTCTTGAGGCGGTACTTGGACTGAGTTTGACAGGGGAGCCGCAAACGATTGATCTACGGAAGATGCCGCACGGAATGATTGCGGGGGCAACAGGCTCTGGTAAATCCGTCTGCATCAACTCACTATTAATTAGTTTGCTGTATAAAGCTTCGCATCATGATCTGAAACTATTGCTCATTGATCCGAAAATGGTAGAACTGGCACCATACAATGGTATTCCTCACTTGTTGAGTCCGGTTATTACGGATGTAAAAGCAGCGACTGCTGCATTGAAATGGGCAGTCAATGAGATGGAAAGACGTTATGAACTGTTTGCGCATTCCGGTGTACGTAATATTGAACGCTACAACGAAATGGTCATGGAATCACGACGTTTCTCTTTAAAGATGCCTTATATTTTAGTAGTAATTGATGAATTAGCGGATTTAATGATGATGGCACCTGCGGATGTAGAAGTGTCGATCAGCCGAATTACTCAAAAGGCTAGAGCGTGTGGTATTCATTTAATCATTGCGACACAGCGACCTTCTGTTGATGTCATTACCGGAACGATCAAAGCCAACATCCCGACTCGCATAGCATTCGCTGTGTCTTCACAAGTAGATTCACGAACAATTTTGGACTCGGTAGGGGCGGATCGTTTACTTGGTAAGGGGGATATGCTGTATTTGGGCAATGGCCAATCGGCTCCTGTCCGTCTTCAGGGGACATTTGTCACGGATGATGAAATCGAGCGTATAATAGAACATGTTCGTAATGAAGCAGAACCGAATTACTTATTCGGCCAAGATGATTTGCTGGCGGCGGCTGTCCGAGAAGAAGAATCGGATCCGTTATTTGAGCAAGCCTGTACGTTTGTCATCGAGCAGGGGAGTGCATCCACCTCGGCATTACAGCGCCATTTCAGCATCGGTTATAACCGGGCGGCAAAGTTGATCGATCGAATGGAAGCGAATCAATTTATATCCGAGCAAAGAGGGAGCAGAGCGCGCGACGTCTTTTTGACGGAACAAGCATTTGAAAGCTTCATGAAATAATGAATGCATAGTTCGTGTCTAGTGGTTTGATCGAACGCATGACACTCTATGACAAGAAATAATCTTCGGGTCTATTACGGGGCGATTGAAGATAAAAAGTGGGATGAAAGAACTCCCGGGAGGTTTCAATATGACATTGTTACATTTTACTGGCATAAAAGGATCAGGAATGAGTTCCCTTGCCCAGTTACTACATGACTCATCTTATAAAGTGCAAGGTTCTGACGTAGAAAAATACTTTTTTACAGAAGATCCTTTACATGAACGAAACATAAAAGTTTTACCATTTGACGAAAATAATATTCAACCGGGCATGAAAGTCATTGCGGGAAACGCATTTAAGGATGATCATCCTGAATTACTACGCGCAAAAGAACTAGGGATCGAAGTTATTCGTTATCATGACTTCCTAGGCGACTACATGGAGCAATTTACTTCCATCGGGGTTACGGGAACGCATGGTAAAACCTCTACAACAGGCTTGCTGTCACATGTATTGGGTGGCTTTGCGCCGACTTCTTATTTAATTGGAGACGGTACAGGTAAAGGCGTCGAGAATGCGGAGAACTTTGTTTTTGAAGCGTGTGAATACAAACGTCACTTTTTGGCATACCATCCAGACTATGCAATCATGACGAATATTGATTTCGATCATCCGGATTATTTCACCAGTTTGGACGATATTTTGGATGCTTTCGGACAGATGGCAAGTCAAGTGAAGAAGGCGTTAATCGCTTGCGGTGATGACGAGAATCTTCAGAAACTTCAATGTCAGGTTCCGATTGTCTATTATGGCTTGGATTCATCCAATGATTTCTACGCAGCGAATATTGAAAAAGATCAAAATGGCTGCTCGTTTGATGTGTTCATTCGAAATGAATTTTATTACCGTTTCACGATTATGTTGACAGGTGACCATGCGATTCGAAATGCTTTAAGTGTCATTACACTATGTCATTATGAAAATATTCCAGCTGAAATTGTCAATGAACGTTTTGCGACGTTTACGGGTGTGAAGAGACGATTTACTATTATGGAATTAGATGGCCGTGTCATCGTGGACGACTATGCACATCATCCTACTGAAATCCGCGCAACATTGGATTCAGCACGTCAAAAGTATCCAAATCGGGAAGTAATCGCGGTATTCCAACCGCATACATTCAGCAGAACAGCTGCGATGCTAAATCAATTTGCAGACAGTCTTTCTGAAGCAGATCATGTGTATTTATGTGATATATTCGGATCGGCAAGAGAGCAATCAGGAAATTTAACGATTCATGATTTAATTGCTAAAATTCCTAATTCCCAACATTTGAAAATAGAAGATATGTCAGATTTAGAAGCGCATCAACAGGCTGTCATCTTATTTATGGGAGCTGGAGATATCCAGTTATATTTAAAACAATTTAAGTCTGATATAACGAAAGAAGAAACAGCCTAATCTTTTTGAGAGGGCTGTTTCTCATTTTCTTCAGAATTTATTTCGTTTGATGAAGGATATCAATCAGTTATGTCGAATAGAAGTATAGGACGAAAAGTTTAGAAACTCTGAAAGAAGGGTAAAGTTTTCGTAAGAATATGCTCTAGGAGGATTACGTAAGTGATCAATTTACTTTACGTTGCAGCAGTGATTGCCGCAATCGCATTTCTTATTCTTTGTGTAAGTCTAGCTATGACACTAGGGTCGTTAAAGACATCTTTGCAAAGTGTCTCGCATACAGTAGATGGCTTAACAAAGCAATTAGAGGGAGTGACTACAGAAAGTACACAGCTCCTTCAAAAAACCAATCAGCTGGCGGAAGATTTACAAGGAAAAGCCGACAAGCTGAACACTGTGGTGGATGCGGTGAAAGGGGTAGGTGACTCAGTGAACACGCTTAATCAGTCCGTTCACCGAATTTCGAGCTCAGTAACTACTAAAGCCGAACAAAACAGTGACAAAATTGCGCAAGTAGTACAGTGGGGAACCGTGGCAGTTGGTCTCTATGATCAGGTAAAGGAACGGCAACCTGAAAAGTCTGCTGGTTGGACAGTCTACAAATCGCGCTCCTAGTACAAGCATTTTCCTTTCAAATGTACCAAAAACAGTTAATTCACAGGAGGAATAAACAATGACAGAAAACAAACCGAACTATAACGACAACCAAGGTAACTACTCAAATACTTATGGACAGCCACAATACCCAGCGAACTACACATATCGTTCAACAAATGATTTGTATGATGAAGAGAGTAGCGGCACAGGTAGTTTCATTGCGGGCGCAATCATTGGTGGAGTCATCGGAGCAGCGACTGCATTATTCTTAGCACCGAAGACGGGCCGTGAAATGCGAGAAGATTTAACTTTGCAAGCGTCACAGTTAAAAGACAAGAGTATTGAATTAAGCTCAACGGCAAAAGATAAAGCGGCGGAGTTATCTAGTGCGGCAAAAGATTACACAGCGGACTTTACAGATACAGCTAAAGAAAAAACTACAGCTTTCACTACAGCTGCAAAAGAGAAGACTTCCGAGTTGTCTCATAACTTACAAGAGCAATCCGGACAGCTAGTAGACAAAGTGAAATCTGCTACTTCAAAAACTAGCGTTCCGATGGATGACGGTACAGTATCATCTGAAGGTGAAGAATCAACGGATTATAAAAGCACAAAAGAAAACAATGAAAAATCCGGAGAACTTTCAAAAGTAAAAGATGCTTCAAATAAAAATGAAGATCAAGCTAAAGCTAGCAAATCTTCAAACCAAAACAAAGACAATAAATCTTCTAAAGCAGATGCTTCTGCTAAAAAGGATACGAATCAGTCTAAAGCCAACAACTCCTCTTCAAACAACAAAGTTCATTCTAAGTAATAGCGAAAACCTTCCTTCACGGGAAGGTTTTTTCTATGCACACTGTTAGATAAGAGTCATAAGAAAAAGCTACGCTGTGCGATTTTTATGCACAGCGTAGCTTTTATTCAAATATAATTTCTAGTTGATCTCCACCGAAGATGAGTTCATTGAAGCCAATGGAATCGCCATTACGCAATAATCGATAGTTGGCGGTAGATTGAGTAGGTAATGAAAAGTCGGTGAATGAAAATATATCACTGAATAGTATAGGAGAGTTGGGTAAGGACTTGAACTCCACCTGATCGTTAGGTTGTACTTGGTAATCAAGACTCGCCAGTTGTCCGTTTACATAAGTAGCAGTTCGTTGTTTTGTAATCACTACTGGTTCCCCATTGAACGTAACGTCAGCGCGTTCTTCTAGAATGATCTCTAAATCCTTTGCTATTTCCTTCAATGAAAGAAAAGTAGGCTGATGCATTTCAATGATATCATTTGCGCAGATCCGATAATCGTCGGAGACTTCTTGTCCGTTTGCAATATAAACCGTCTCATGCTTCCTTAGGCGATGGGGTGTACCGTTCCATGTAACGGTGAACGGCTCTGACTGCGGACTTGTATGAGACGTGATCACATCTTTTATTCTATTAGCCCGATTCACTGTCAATTCATCCCGGTCCATAATGGTAGTATCCAAGGTAGCAGGCTTTCCGTTTAGCAAAATGTGCCCAGTAACTGTCTGAATTACCCCGTCCAATTGAAAACGAATCGATTCGGGCGCGTCTACCAAGTCTCTGACTGTCGCTGAGGCGTCTGTGCCGTCTTGACCGAACAATAGCTCAATACTGTCTAGATGGCCGACGCGATCCTTAGTGCTAGCCTCAGTGCCGTTTAACAAGATAGTTGTAGATGAGCCGTGCCCGCCAGGAAGTGTTCTCCATTGCCCATTTACTTTTACGGTCAGTGCAAGTCCAGGTTTCCCATATAACTGACGGGCGGTAATGCGAGCCGCAAGCAATGTATCGCCTACTGTAAGCTCTTTTAGCTCGAATAATCGAATGGATTGGTCGTTGACTGTTAAAGAAATGTAATGAATCGGAGCTCTTTGCGCCGCGATGGCAATACCGATCGGCGTGACGAGTGCAGGAGAAGCTTCGATCTGATCGGAGAGAGTAACCCCTGAAAGCGCATCGAGACTGCGAATAGCTACTCGGTTTTCAGGAAGATCTAATTGCGTACTCAGTTCTTTCGTCAGTGTAGGCGTTAGTCCTCCGCCTCCAACAATCATCACGGCTTGCGGGGGTGAGTTATGATTCAGCCGTTTGATTTCATTCGCAATGGATAACGCTAGTTGTTTCACTGAAGGTCTCATGACTTCGATCGCTTCTTCTGACGGTATTTCCTGTTCAAATCCTAAAATATCTTGAACTGTCAAGATCTCGTGATGGTGGATTTGTCGTTTCATTTGTTCAGCTAAAGGAAAATCGAGCAAGTAGTGTGTGCTTAGTGTTTCGGTCATTTCATCTCCTGCAATAGGTACCATTCCATAAGCTGTCACCGTATTTTCACTAACAATGGCAATATCTGACGTGCCAGCTCCGATATCGACTAATGCGATATTCAATCTTCTCATGGAAGGGGGGACGAGTACATGAATTGCAGCGATCGGCTCGAGTGTTAAAGCTTCCATTTCCAAATCGGCACGCTTTAATGCGGCGAGTAAGGACTCCACCACTACTCGTGGCAAAAAGGTGGCAATGACTTCTACGGTCGCTGATTTCCCCGTTTGATCTATGAGACTACCAATCTTTTCATCTTGCAATTTATAGTATAAGACCGAATAACCTACGCAGTAATACTGATCATCCTCTTGCGATTGATGAGCAGATAATAATTTTTCTTGCGCATGTTGGACAGCTGATAATTCCAATCGGTTAATATCTTCTGTTGACATTAATGGACGATCTGAAATATCTACCGTCACAGTGCCTTCTGCTGTTTTCAATGAACGACCCGCTGCTGCCACACTGACGCGATGCAGAGGTCCGTGAATTTGTTCCAATTCTTCTTTGATTTCTTGAATTATAGATGCCACGCTTAAAATATTATGTATTTGTCCATCAATCATCGATCGCTCTTTATGTTCTTTTGCAATCAAGTCTACAATATGGAATGAATCGTTCTGTTCTTCCAGTATAATGCCTACAACCGAGCGAGTCCCGATATCAAGAGCGAACAACTTAGTAACCAGGATTTCCAACCTCTTTTCAAGTTTTTTCTGTGTGAAAATAGTGAATATTTATTTATTCGATGAAATTGCGTGACTTTTCTAAGAGTATTCATTATACTAGGTCTATTATATAAAAATGTACCATAGATTCCGGTGTTAGAAAAGGAAGATATGTACGGGGAGGAGACAGGTATTATGAGCAAGCAAGATTTAGGTGAGTTGAGAGGTACTATCGATCAGTTGAACTTAGATATTCTGAAATTGATCAACGAACGTACAGGCGTTATCCAAGAAATTGGTAAATTAAAAGAAAAGCAAGGTGTAAATAGATATGATCCGATTCGCGAACGCGAGATGCTCAACGTCTTGAAGAAGGCAAATCATGGTCCTTTACCAGACGGTATCCTTGAACAAGTATTTAAATCTATTTTCATGTCAGCACTTGAAGTACAGCAAGATGAGCAGAAGAATGCATTGCTCGTATCCCGTACTAAAAAGCCTGAAGACACGATTGTTGACGTAAACGGCCATAAAATCGGAGACGGACATCCTTCTTTCGTATTTGGACCTTGTGCAGTAGAATCTTACGAGCAGGTTTTGGCAGTAGCCAAGTCAATCAAAGCAAAAGGATTAACGATGATTCGTGGGGGAGCTTACAAGCCACGTACATCTCCATATGATTTCCAAGGTTTAGGCCTGGAAGGTTTAAAAATTCTCAAGCGAGTTGCAGATGAAACTGGACTTTCGATCGTCACAGAAATCATTACACCGTCACACTTAGAGGAAGCACTCGAATACATCGATGTGATCCAAATCGGCGCACGTAACATGCAGAACTTTGAATTGCTGAAAGAAGCTGGAATGGTCAATAAGCCAGTACTTCTCAAGCGTGGAATGTCTGCAACGATTTCTGAGTTCGTCAATGCAGCTGAATATATTATATCTAAAGGTAATACGGAGATTATGCTATGTGAGCGAGGAATTCGTACATATGAGACGGCAACTCGAAACACGCTGGACATCTCTGCTGTTCCCATCTTGAAGCAAGAAACGCACTTACCGGTATTCGTGGATGTCACACATTCCACTGGCCGCAAAGATTTATTGCTTCCGACAGCGAAAGCAGCAATTGCAGTAGGAGCAGACGGCGTTATGGCAGAGGTTCATCCTGACCCAGCCGTAGCATTATCGGATTCAGCGCAGCAAATGGATATTGAGCAGTTTGACAAGTTCTACGAAGAAATTACTCGCTTCATGAACACACACCAAACGATCTAAAACATCCAACACCGATCCTTTATTAGTAAAGGTCGGTGTTTTTCTGTATAGAATGACAGAATTCTGCACAGAAAAACACAAAAGTCCAGTAGAACACGGTATACTAGTAAAGAATAAAGACAGGAGGAGCAAAAATGGCGATCACTATTTACGATGTAGCAAGAGAAGCGAACGTATCGATGGCAACGGTTTCACGTGTAGTGAACGGCAATCAAAACGTGAAGCCGGCGACTCGCAAAAAAGTATTGGACTGTATTGAACGATTGGGATACCGGCCAAACGCTGTCGCTCGTGGACTGGCCAGCAAGCGTACTACGACGATTGGGGTAATTGTCCCGGATATGTCTAAGAGTTACTACGCCGAGCTATCCAGAGGGATTGCAGACGTTGCCACGATGTATGAGTACAATATTATCATCTCCAACTCGGACAAGAGTACTTCTCGAGAAGTGGAGTTGTTCGAAGACCATTTAGGTAAGCAGGTAGACGGGCTGATCTTCATGAGTGATTCTATTTCACCTGAAGTACGTAAAGAAATGAAAACAGCGAATGTTCCAATCGTCTTGGCAGGAACGTTGGATTTTGAAACCAATTTACCCTCTGTCAATATTGATCATGAACAAGCCGCATATGAAGTAACGAAGAGATTGATCGACAATGGCCACAAGCGTATTGCATTTGTTTCGGGACCGTTTACGCGTGACATCAATCGTGTGTGCAAGCGTGTAGGGTATATTCGTGCGTTGGAAGAAGCGGGAATGACGATTGATGAGTCATTGATCGTGGAAACCGATAATACGTATGACGATGCGTACGAAAGCTGGAATGTACTAGGTAAGCTTTCTGATCGACCAACGGCTGTCATGACGAGTAGTGACGAAGTCGCAATTGGTATTATGAATGGTGTGCGGGATGAGGATCTTAGAATTCCTGAGGATTTAGAGATCATTTGTTTCCAACACTCTATTCTTGCGCGTATTGTTCGTCCGCAGTTGACTGCGATTGTCGTGCCATTGTATGACCTAGGTGCCGTATCGATGCGTTTGTTGACGAAGTTGATGAATGAAGAAGAAGTGGAAGAAACCGAAGTTGTACTACCTTACTATTTGGAAGAGCGACAGTCCGTTAAGAAGTGAGGTAGGAGTCGGTATCTGTAACGAAGGTTAAGTAGCGTTGTGTGTTACATCTAAAATACTACTACCTTATAGTTAAAAAATATACGAACAAAAAGCAACTTATCAAGAAGATAAGTTGCTTTTTTTCTAGTTTTTTCGAATGACGTGCAAAGCTCTCGTCAGCATTTGTTCGTTCTTTTCGTTGATGTCTTTTTTACGGGGGACTGGTTCATATAAATCCTCAGGGTCTTCCCACGTCTCGATAAGGGAAACGGGTGACTCGGGTTGCCATTTGTTTAGCCAAGCCTCTGGGAGTCGACCAGTGGGTGTCGGGATGTCCTTCATAGTAAGCCAGAGGTGCGACCACGCGCGAGGTACTACACGCCATATATCGTATCCACCGCCGCCTATGGCAATCCACTTGCCATCACAGAATTCGTCCGCTAGTTCTTTTGCTAGTTTCGGAATTTCTTCGTAGATCTTCATGGTGCTATACAGATGCGTAAGTGGATCGAAGTAATGCGCATCTGCTCCATTTTGGGTAAGAATGACGTCAGGCTTGAAGTGTTCCGCTACTTCTCGTAAGGCAGTTTTATAGATATACAAGAAAGATTCGTCTTCCGTAAATGCATCTACAGGGAAGTTGAATGACGTGCCATAACCTGCTCCATTTCCTCGTTCCGTCACGTTGCCTGTCCCGGGAAATAAGTAGCGACCTGTTTCGTGAATGGAGAATGTACAGACATTCGGGTCATCGTAAAACGTCCACTGCACGCCGTCGCCATGGTGCGCATCGGTATCTACGTATAATACGCGCGCGCCATATTTTTGCTGTAAGTATTTAATCGCTACTGAACTATCATTATAAATACAAAAGCCAGAAGCTTTTCCTTGGAAGCCGTGATGCAAGCCGCCACCGAGGTTCAGCGCATATCGTGAACGACCTTCCATTACTTCTTCAATCGCTGTAAGTGTGCCACCCACAAGCAATGCACTCGCCTCATGCATACCGGTGAAAAATGGTGTATCTTCCGTGCCGATTCCATAGATACTACCGATATTTTCGTTGACATCTCCCTGGCTCGCTTTTTTTACGATTTCGATATATTTTGCGTCATGAGCCAGAAGCAATTCTTCGTCTGTGGCTGTGCGCGGTACAACAATATCATCAGGCTGAATCGTATTCATTTCGTCTAGTAAATCCTTTGTTAAAAGGATTCGCTTTTGATTAAAAGGGTGGGTATCCGAAAATTCATAGTTTAGTTGGTCAGGAGAAAAGACAAAACTCGCTTGTTTTTTCATACGCCTATCTCCGGTTCACTTGGCCAAAGAACTTCGAATCCTTGCTTTTTTAATCCTTCGATAATCGGAAGAGGGTTCATTCGCTTAATACGGATCGCTAGGATTTTGTACTCTTCATTATCTTGATAAGGATAGACGAGCACACTGAGTACATTTGTATTGTGGTCGTGAAATACTTTAGACGCTTCATACAAAATACCAGGCGTGTTCGGAACGCGAATTTGAATATGTGAACTTGGCTGATTGGCACCTGTTAATTCAATATAGTTATAGAGTAAATCGGTTTTAGTCAGAATGCCGACTAGCTGATAATTAGAAACGATGGGTAAACAACCAATTTCATACGTATAAAACATTAATGCAGCTTCTTCCGCAAAGTCCCGCGGATGACCGATTAGCAAATCGGTTTTCATGATTTTATCGAGTGTTGTTTCATAAAGTGAAGGTTCCAATCTTTCCGAAATGCTAGAAGGAGAAGCTTCTTTAACGTCACGGTCTGTCACTAGTCCTTCGATCCGCCCATCTTTTACAATCGGGATGTGGCGGATACGTTTCTCCTTCATCAGCTGTACCGCATCTGCAATCGTATGCGTAGAATGAAGCGTAATTACGTCTTTTTTCATAATATCCTGTATTAGCATGATCATTCCTCACTTTCAGTAATTAACACGGTGTTTGAAACGGACACGATCAAAGCGTTCGATGGATTGTTGATCGACTCGATTTCCGATTCTCGCCATTAGCGCATTGGCAGGGTGGGAAGAGACTTCAGGATCGTCGGTGGAGAAAAATTCCAAACCGCCTGCACGCATCATTTTCTCCATCATGTTGCGATAGTCCCATACGTTCAAACCAGTGCCTTTTAAATCCCAGTGCCAATAATATTCAGTCGTAATAATAATATAATCTTCCATGGCATCATCCAGCATCGATAATTCCAGTAAGGATTTACCGATACGAGCACCGCGATAAGCAGCCACCACTTCAACGGCGCCTAGTTCTATTAAATTATCCATATCGGCTTCATACCAGCGTTCGAGTGGATCAGGATATAAAAATGTAACATATCCAACAATCATATTATCGATTCTCGCAACATTGATCCGGCCTTCAGGGAACGTAGCGATTTTCACTAGTGCTTCTTGTTGTTGTTTAGATGGACGGAATGCTTTCAATCCCTCATGAAATTCAAACGAGGCCAGTCGCTCCGATGAAACAGGCCCTTCAATGACTAGCTCACCTTCTTCATGCGGAAATGTCCTGGAAAAGTAGGTCTTTTTATGTTCCACATAGTTCACCTCTTCCTAATATTTCTACTCGTTGTACGCTCAAGTAGTTGCTGGAAGTTCGATACGTATTGCTCTGTGTTAAGTATACAATTGATCGAGTGGAAAAGTATATTATTATCATTAAATCACAGAATTGTCGGTAATTATAATTGGAGTCATAAATAATAAGTGAAGAGAAGAAAAAATGCAATGAATTAGAGATGACAGTCTTCCATTCACTTCAGCAAAGTCCTGTATAGACAAAACAAAACCGGATGACAGTATAGACATGTCATCCGGCTCGTTAGTTATTCCTTTGCTGCAGGCGCTGCATCCGGCTTGGGTTCCGGTGTAGCGTCTGGCTTCGTTTCTGGTTTTGTTTCTGGCTTTGGTTCTGGTGTAGCTTCCGGTGCAGTTTCCGGTTTCGATTCAGTATTTGTCTGCGGTTTTGCATCCGGCTTCGCTTCTGGAGTTGTCGTTCCCGGTTTCGTTCCAGAATTCGTATTTGGTTTCGGTTCTGGCTTTGGTGCAGGTGCAGCATTGGTTACCGTGTTTGAAGGTCCTGATAGCAGGCCGGTAATATCTACTGCGCGCACGTAATATGAACCATATCCGATTTTGTACGATCTAGAAGCCCCGTCACGAACTGTACCGATTCTGACGCCGTTTTGATAAATGTAATAACCGATTACATCATTTGAAGAGGAGCCGGTCCATGTAAGGACGGAACCATTTTGTCCTGCCGATACGGCTGCAGGTGGCACATTGTTTGCAGGGAATGTTGATCCTGCAACACTGTTTGAATAAGCACCACGACCTGCAAGTAGTTTGGACGCATCTCCGCCCAATCGTCCAAGCATGCGCTTGCCATATTCAGTAGTTACGCCAATTCCTCCTGATGTAACAAATTCACGTGGAGTAGAAGCTAGCGCCTGGTAGAGTTTACCATTCACTCGAACGGCCGAAGAGGAAACAATACTGTCATCCACTTTTGTCGGCACCATCTTTTTCGAATTAAATAAATCCGATCGGACAAGTCCAGCTGCTGCACATGCTTTGGAAGGAGCAAGTCCCGATATACCACAGAACGAACGTGTGACAACGCCGTTAGGGCGCTTGAAAGTTTCTTTCGCTTTAATGGTTTCTGGTATAACGGCATTGGCTGTATTCATCAATTGTCCGTATAATCTGGCTGTCCGCTCTGATGGATGCATTTGACCACTGTTGTAGCCGTGATATAACGGAGTGTTTTGGTTTTTATAGCCCAACCATACACCAAGAGATATATTTGGATTATAGCCGACAAGCCAAGCGTCTCCGTAATGCTGAGATGTTCCTGTCTTAGCGGCTAAATCAGGTCGGAAATTCATCAATCCAGGTAATCTTGCAGCTGTACCATTTCCTTTTAATACATCGCGCATCATATCGGTGATGATATAAGAAGTTTCTGGGCTGAATACTTCCACTGGTTCAGCTTTGTGTTCAAATACAATATTACCATCCATGTCTTCAATTCGTTCGATCATATATGATTCAATGAATTGACCACCGTTGGCAAACGTCGCAAATGCATTCGTATTCTCTTCAACTGTTACGCCATGCTTTAATCCGCCAAGTGATGCGGCAGGGACTTTAGCATCTTCATCGGTAACTTTCGAGAAATTCATTTTCTTCATGAATTCAATTGGCTTTCGATCAAAGATTTGGTTATATAGTCGACCTGTTGACAAGTTTTGTGAACGAGCTAAAGACTCTCTAGCAGATAGTACACCAAGCTCACGGTCGAAATAGTTTCCAGGTTTCCAGCCGGCCCAATTGAATTTCACATCAACGAGCGGACTTCCTGCACCGATTACGCCATATTCAATAGCAGGTGCGTAAACTAGCAAGGGCTTAATAGAAGATCCATTTTGTCGGAAAGCTTGAGTCGAGTGATTCAATGCTTCGAGTTCGTAATCACGTCCACCAATGAATGAAAGGACTTTACCTGTATGGTTCTCAATCATCGAGGCACCCACTTGAACAGGATTTTCTTTCGTAATCGTTTTGCCTGACTCTTCATCCACTGTTTCGGAAGTATACGTATAGCCGTAGTACTGGAAGCTGTCAGCCACTTCATTCATTTTGTCATATAAATCTTTGTTGATCGTGGAGTAGATCCGATACCCATCTGTACGCATGGAACGGTCTGCCATGATTTCGTATTTTTCCTTGATCTTGGAATCTCCTTCAAAACGGTCTGCATCGATGCCATCTTTTTCAGCTAAAACTTCAGCTAAAATTTCGATTGTGCGATTTTGAATTTCCTGCGTGACATACGGATAACGTTCCGTTGCACGGCGTGAAGGTTGTCTAAAGTCTTTCGTTACGTCGTAAGCTTTCGCTTCCTTCCATTCTGCATCCGTAATATATCCTGCATCACGCATTCTGAACAATACTGTTTTCATTCGGTTGACACCGTACATAAGTTTTTCCCGTTCTTTAATTCCTTGATTTTTACTGTAGAATGGCGTGTACGTATAAGGAGCTTGTGGAATACCCGCAATATAGGCAGCTTGCGGTAAACTTAAATCAGCGGCTTTAATGCCAAAGATTCCACGTGCAGCTGTTTCGATGCCTGCGATATTTTGTCCCATCACATCACGACCATAAGGAATGATGTTCAAGTACGCTTCTAGAATTTCGTCCTTTGTCATGAAATGTTCCAAGCGCATGGCCAACAAAATTTCTTTAGCTTTACGTTCATACGAGACTTCATTCGTCAAAATCTGGTTTTTCACCAACTGTTGAGTGAGTGTCGATCCGCCTGTCTGACTGTCCGAGTTCGTAACATCTTGGAATACACCACGGAATATCGCTTTTGGCACGACACCTTTATGTTCCGCGAAGTATTCATCCTCAGTAGCGAGCACAGCATCTATTGCATACTGGTTGACTTTGTCCAGCGTAATTTGTCGGCGCTCGATATCCGAGTTGATCTTGCCTAGATACACACTGTCTGCAAAGTACATTTCAGATGTTTCTTCATACGTAAACACCTGATCTCGAAGCTCTTCTTTAGAACGTAACGGTTCTTTCGCAACGAGAGAAGCGAAATATCCTGCACCAACTGAACTCGCAAATACGCCCCCGATGACGGCGAAGATTAGGAGTAAAATAAACAAGTTCCAAAGTACGCCGGTTCCGATGCGAAGTTTTTTGGCCCAAGGCTCTTTTTTCGCTTGTTCAAACTTATCTTCAAGCTGCTTAATTCTATTATTCTTTTCGTTGTTCAAAGTTTCTCTCCCCCCAAAAATCCTTCTCATTATATCATAGATTCAAAAGGAAATATGCAATAAATGTTGACTTTCATTGGAAGTTGGGTAAAATTGAACTCATACGAAATTACATGTCGAAAAAACCGAAGTAATGATAGTGAGTTCCGTTCTAGAGAGACAGCGGGTGGTGGAAGCTGTTCGGTGCACTATACATGAATTACAGTTTTGGAGTGTACGTTTTGCGCAACGTTACTGGCGCCTTAAAGCCGGAGAGTTTAGCTCTCAAGCCGGGTGGTACCGCGTTATGAATTACTCAACTAACGTCCCTGCATGATCATTTTGTGATCGTGTGGGGACTTTTTATGTTGAAAATAGGAGGAAATAGCACATGTCGAATGAATTAATGGATGATTTACGTTGGAGAGGTTTGCTATACCAGCAGACGAATGAAGAAGGTTTGGAGAAACTATTAACAGACGAGAAGATTTCTCTATACTGTGGAGTAGATCCAACAGCAGATAGTATGCACATCGGTCATATCGTACCGTTATTAACACTGCGTCGCTTCCAGTTACACGGACACAAGCCGATTCTATTAATCGGTGGCGCTACAGGGATGATCGGGGATCCATCTGGACGCTCTGAAGAACGCCAATTGCAAACGACCGATCAAGTAGAAGATAATGTTCGTGGAATTAAAAAACAACTGGAAATGATTTTTGATTTCCAAACAGAAAATGGCGCGAAACTGGTAAACAACAATGACTGGATCGGTTCCATGTCATTGATCGAATTTTTGCGTGACTACGGTAAATTGCTAAGCGTCAATTACATGTTAGCAAAAGATAATGTGGCATCTCGTCTAGATCAAGGGATTTCGTTCACCGAATTCTCGTACATGTTGATGCAAGGTGCGGACTTCAACCACTTATATGATCACCATAATTGCCGTGTGCAAATCGGCGGATCCGATCAGTGGGGGAATATCACGACAGGTCTGGAAGTCATCCGCAAAATGCATGACGAAGAGGTAAAAGCATATGGATTTACGATTCCGTTAGTAACAAAAGCAGATGGCACGAAATTCGGTAAATCTGCTGGCGGTGCAGTATGGCTCGATGCAAAGAAAACTTCTCCATACGAGTTCTACCAGTTCTGGATCAACGCTGCAGACGCAGATGTTGTAAAGTACTTGAAAATCTTCACATTCTTAAGCCGTGAAGAAATCGAAGCGCTGGAAGTCTCCGTACAAGAAGAGCCACATTTACGTAAAGCGCAGAAGACATTGGCAGAAGAAATGACGCGCCTAGTTCACGGTCAGGACGCACTTGATCAAGCACTACGTATTTCTGCAGCCCTATTTAGCGGTGACTTAAAAGCATTGACTGCTAGCGAAATGAAAGATGCGTTTAAAGACGTACCGACTGTAGAAATGGAAAAAGCGGATCAAAACATTGTAGATTTCATTGTGCAAGCGGGCGTATCTCCATCAAAACGCCAAGCACGTGAAGACATAACAAACGGTGCCATTTCGTTCAATGGAGAACGTATTACAGATACAGCGTTCACAGTAGGGGCAGCGCAACGCTTGGAAGACGCATTCACCATTGTAAGACGTGGGAAAAAGAAATATAGTATGGTGAAGTTTGTTTAACTGGGAGATCACGAATTGAAAAAAGAGTATATGCTGTACGCGATGACGTTAGGTTTAATAGGCAACGCGATTAATGAAATGATCCATGCGGTTGAAGAAAGAAGCCCAGAAGGTGTTAAACGCGCCGCAAAGCTATTTTCTAGTGTAGCGACCACCATGAAAGAAGAAACACCTCCTGACATTTTCGCGATTGAGCATCAGGAATTGGTCGAAGCTTTTACACTGTGGAACGTAGCGAACAAGCAAGCGACCGCTATGCGATCCGAAAACATCGTTGAAGCTGCATCAGCCGCTTTAGACAAGCATGAAGGTTTATTAGTTAGTATCATGGATCGAATATACGATAAGTTACGGAATTAATAGTCGGTGAAAAGGCATCTCTTCGGGGGTGTCTTTTTTGCATTGGAAATAGTAATTCTCTTGATAGAGGGGAAGGGATATGAATGAACTAACGAATTATAGTAAAAGTACCTATGCGTTAAAACAGCTAGAACTGATTAATCCATAGGCACTCTACCTGATTGTGTAATTATTGAATCAACATCTTTTTGATGATGCGAATGTCTGTATCGTGATCATTTACAAGGCGTTGAGTCATGTGCATTTTATCTAATTTTTCTGTATTCTGTGAGACCTGTTCGGTTAAAGCATCAATTTTCTCATCTGTAGAAATGGAGCGTGCATCAAGTTCAAATATAGCCTGTTTCATAAATCTTTGTTCTTCTTTAATAGAAGCAACATCCGTCTTAAGTGAAGAGACATCAGTTTTTAGTGAGGCAACATCCGTCTTGAGTGAAGCAACATGGGACTTTAGAGAAGAAAAGTCAACTTTAATATCTTTTTTAAAGACAGTGAAATCCTGTTCCATGTTTGTCATTTTATCAACCATTAGTTCAAGAAGTTCTCGATCAGTCATATAATACCTCCTACTATTTTTTGTATGTGTGTTTCAATAGGTGTCTAACTGAAATTAACTTACTGTACATTTGATGTCTATCATATCATGTTTTAAATAATTTGTATAGAACATATATTCGTAATGTGGATATTTCTAAAGTAGTCGTGTATGTGATGACTAGCCTGAACGTTAAAAAATACTCAATATAAAAGGATTTTCATTCTTTATGTCGTATACTGTAGGATAGAGGGAAGTGAGAAGTTTGAAAAAGTACAAAGTACATTACCATTTTGCGGGCGCTGAAAGTATTGTAAGAATAGTGGAAGCGGCAGATCAAGAAGATGCATTAGGGATAGCGACTAATTCTCGAAGCAATGATATTGTGTTTACAGATAGTAAAGGAACATTATATAGTTTCTTTTATAGAAACGTACTATATGTTTCAGTTGATGAAGATTGTGCATAACGATCGGAACTATAAAATGATTTCAAAATAAAAAGAGCGTCCATTTTCAGGGACGTTCTTTTTATTTATTCATTCATACTTTACAATGAAACGCTACCTACACATACCGTGTATGATACGTTTCTATATGGTACCACGGACGTATCATATAGAAACGTCAGAGCGTATCAACTTGAAACGACACAGTGTCTCATATTGGGAAGGCCAATAACCAAAGAACTTAAGAACTTAAAGAATTAAAGAAAAGAATAAAGATATTGTCGAGAAGCATCTCGACGTTGAAAATTTCGCTATTAATTTTGTTAAAAATTTTTTTGCATACTTTGTATCCTTTTTGCTTCTCAGCTCTATATAGAGTGTAAAACAACCTGGTAATAGGTTGTAACTTGAAAACAAAATCTACATCTATGTTCAAAAGGGGTGGGAAACTGCTGGAGAAGTAGGAGTGTATGCTGGGTATCCTGCAGGACCGTCGAATCCATTTAACGTTGGAATTGCACAAGGGATTGCTGAACTTCCTTCGTTTTCTGGTATTGGATTAAGAAATGTACTAATAATGGGAGGACTAATTATTGCGATTCATCATACAATGCGCTATACCAAACATTAATATAGAAGAAGCATTGGTAGGCGCTGATGTTGTTTTTGTGACGATTCCCGCAACTGCTCATGCCTCTGTTGCTAAATCATGTGCACCTTACTTGCAAGATGGTCAACTCGTGATTTGAAATCCTGCTGCCTCATTCGGATCGCTTATATTTAGAAAAGTACTAGATGATGTGGGATGTACTGCTGAGGTTACGCTAGGAGAAACTAACACACCACTTTATGGTTGCTGTATTATAAAGTCTGGTACGACGCAGTATTTAGGTTAAAGAATCGTATTTTAATTGCAGCGTTACCGGCAACAGAAACCGATCGAGTTGTAGTAAAATTACAAGAGGCATTCCCACAATTTGAAGCACGTGACAGTATATTAAGTACTAGTTTTGACAATACCAATCCTATTTTACATCCAGCGACGACTATATTTAACACAGGGATCATTGAATCGAATACAGAATGGCATTTCTATGTTGATGGATTTACGCCTAGTATCGGAAAGTATGTACAGGAAATGGATGAAGAGCGCTTGGCAATAGGGAAAGCATTAGGTTTGGATTTACTATCCTGTTTGGAACAGATGGAAGTCGAGTATGACGTGGTTAAAGAGACGTTAGCAGAATCAGTCAGCAGCAATCCCGTTTATCAAGACATCGGCGGACAACATACGCTAGAGACTCGCTACTTAACAGAAGATATTCCGATGGGTCTCATTCCGTTCATTGAACTTGGAAACATGTTAGGACTTCCGACAATTCGTATGCAGACGGCAGCGACGATCGGGCAGTTGTTACTAGGACGGAGTCTAATGGAAGACGCGCGGACGCTTGAGGCATTGGGATTGAAAGGTATGACGGTTGAAGAGATTCTTGAAATTATGCATATGAGTCGGAAGTGAGTATAAAGATATGGAATCCTCAATTTTTGGATTTCTATTTCTTAAAGATGGTAGTTTGCCTTTACGCAAAGACAGAATTTTTCGAAGTGCGTACTTTGCATAATAATAGATTCACGCAAGTCTTGACATTCAAATGAAATTTAGTAGAACACAAAAAACCTCATTGGCCGAGATTTTTCTCAGCTAACGGGGTTTTATTGTTATTGACGAGAGTAGAATTCAATGAGCAATGCTTTGTTGATTTCAGCAGCTAATTCGCTACGCTCTAGAATGTATGATGATTGTGAAATTCATCACCCTTTCGTTTGAAAGCCATAATGACTCCCCACATACTCACTTTAATTAAATGAATAAGCAGTGTATGTGATTTATTGGGAATTTAATTTGGAATTATGTGAAGATAGGCACTACTAAATCAAACTGTAGAAGTTTCTGTAACCGTCAAGTAGAATTCAACAGTTTTCGATAAATAACTTTCAACAGATTTCATCAATTAAGATTCAACACTTCATTCTGTAAAAAGAGTTTTTCTGTATTTCATCCGAATACTATCCTGTTCTTCACTGA
>NZ_PDZE01000002.1:0-411202 GCF_002743415.1 Sporosarcina sp. P3 | reverse complement strand
GCTCGCTAGGTGTTTCACCTGTCAAAGCAAAGATATGCTCCTTCTCGCTGCGCTTCACTCGCAAAAGCCGTTCTTCGTTACGGCTCTCGCTGATCCTCCGGGAGTCGCCGGCTGTAGCGAAGATCAACTAACCGACTTCAGAGAAGCTTCCTCAAAAAACGCGCCCGATAGCTAGATAGTGGTCTGAAACCGTTGATCTGCGCTGCAACCGGACGCTTTCTGGAGGGCGGGCGGTGAACCACACCCCTCACTTCGCTCGCTGGGTGTTTCACCTGTCCCGCTGATCCTCCCAGAGTCGCCGGTTTCCGCTCCGATCAACTAGCTGACTACAAAGAAAATCTGCGACAATCGCGCCCGATTGCTTAATATTACAGTATTAAACAGCTTATTCTTTTGCTTTTTTAACATACAATGAAATGGTTTCCTCTTGCATTTTTCCATCGTTATCTTCCCATTTAATCACCGCGTATATTTCATTTACGTCTTCGAGCATTATGGGATTTCGCGTTTTAGTGAAAAATGCTGGACCTTCAACACTTCCAGTATTAATTCCGCCTTTAAAATCCTCTGGTCCCGAAACTACCTGCTTTTGCAGTGTCGTTTCTTCGTTGTTTATGATAGCCCTCATACCGAAGTCATAATACTCGGTAACATAATTATTATCTGTTGGCTTAAAATATAATTTCCCGTTTCCAGAACTCATAATTTTGGGGGTTATTTCTATCTCGTAATCATTTAATTTCCAATGTGAGCTTTCCCCTGAGAGTTTTAAGTAATGATGCTCATTTTTAGTATCTTGGTGATTCTGATACATAACGAAAGCCACCAAAGCACAAATTATAATTATCAATATTGGATATGTGATTTTGTGAACCAAAAACTTTGCACTCTCCTTTCTAGCCTACTTTTTTTACAATCTGGCCCGTTTGATGCACTGTCCTTATCACGCAAACGCGCCCAAGTTTGTTAATAATTTAAAATCACCTTTTATTCTTCCCTCCTGAAAACTCCAACCAATAACATCATAAGCCCTATTATAAAAATAACCGGGAAAATGTACCACATAATCAACGCTGCCCAGCCATTTTTAACAATCACAGCATAGGTTAATCCAATGGAAAAGGCCAAGGCTGGTGAAATCGGTAACATAAGAGAAAATCCCCACACCTGGTATTTTCTTTTTTTCGATTTTCCCTTGCTATATTGATAAGCGATAACAGCACCTACCAATGCAATTACATACCCTACAGCGATCGCCATTGCCACACCCCCATTTTTAAATATAAGTATAGCTTTATTTACTACGTGTTCTTTAATTAAATGGCCCGTTTCAGGATTCATGCGTCTTCAACAACTGCACTCGCTTAAGGGACGGGTGTTATTTTTTTATGAGCTTGTAGAATATATCAATTACGAAACGAGCAAAAGGGACAGTGATCTGAAGTAAAACAAAAGCATAAATTGTTCCCCATACCCATGTTCCTTCTACATTTATAGTCTCCATACTGCCTCTAGTAAGCATTTCGCCTAATATCGCACCAATTGTCCCACTAAACCAAGTGATAAAAAATGCACTTCCGATACTTATTTGCCATAGCTTTTTAGTAGACAATCTACTATGTTTTTGAAAATAGCCACCTATATACAATTTAACAACCTGTAGTGGCACAATTTTCATTTCAGAATTGCCCTCTATTATAGAATATTCATTTCAATCGGAATTACTCACACTTCGCCATTTACATTCCTATTCAACAAGTAATATTTTATTATCTTTAATTAAAAAGTCTCCGTATTTTCTAGATAGAACCACTGTTTTAACTGCGTTTTTCTCATCAGCAAATACTAATAAAAATCGATCTTCAAGTACATCGATGCCCCCATTGTCACCTCTGAATCGGATATCCATCGAATCTTCAATTATTTCATTTGTCGTATACGGACCAAATACCTCTACAGCATCCCATTCAAAACTCGTCATTGTTGTTAAATCAATTTGTTTTTCTTCTTGCTCTAAGGCCAAGTGTATATCCTTACTTAAAATCGCATCCTGACTGGCTCTATTCCCTAGAAAAACAATACCTAAAATGATCATAATAATTAATAAGATCCAAGCTGTTTTACGCATTTCGTTGCTCCCTTTTTTCTCCTGCTTTGTATACGTGCAATGTCATTTACGCCTTTTATTTAACCGAACGATCCATTTCTCTTTAAAACTCTACATGAATCGTTTCGGGTGTATAGCTTATGTAATAACTACAACACCATTATACCAATGATATCCAAATATATCTCCAAAATAAAAAAGCACCGCAAAAATGCGATGCTTCTCTAGTCATTTTACTATTCACTACAGCTAAACAGTTCAGACATAAACCCATTTAGCCTTGTGACGCTTTCATAAATCGAACAGTTTGCTTTTCAGAATCATACAACACCCATTCTCTAGAATCCACAACAGCCCCCACGTTGACAATAGTTCGTAAACCTCTCACCGAAAGCTCTTCGTTCCAACTAATCGATATGGATTGTCCATCTCTTGTGAAAGTGGATCGATGCGTATGTCCGTGAAAGACTAGGCGTGATTCTGGCAAATGTTCAGCAAGCCACGCCTCTGCCTCGTTATGCGGCCATTGGTGACCATGAATGAGGATTGCATCATCCGCCTTCAACGTCTCCGGTAAGTCGTTCAAGAAGTCCCGTATAGATTCCGTCTGCTTGGTCAACAACAGAATTCGTTCTTCTTGATTGCCGTAGATGGATCGAAACGTGAATAGTTCATCGATGCCAGCTGGGTGTTTGATCACTTCTTCGACAGTCGGATACATTTGCCCATGCAAGTCTTTTTTACTGACTGTGCATTCATATAAATCGCCTGTTCCCATAAGAGTGGCTTCAGGTGCTTCATCTGCAATTTGTGCCAGTACAGCTTGCAAATCTTCTTTGGATGAATGAATATCTCCGAGTAATGCGTAGTGCATCGTGTTTCAACCCCTTATGGCGGTTTCGATCGGTGCGTCGTCTTTGGAAATCCAATCGCTGAAACTGCCGACGTATAGTTTTACATGTGGATAGTCCAGTTCTGTAAGTGCTGCGAATAAAGGAGAAGCCGTTACGCCGCTACCACAGTAGACGATGACATCGTCTTCAGGTGATACGACTTGTTGTAATTGTGCTTTCGCTTGCTGCACATCATACTGTCCTTCTGACTTCAATTGTTCCCAATCAAAGTTTCGCGCGGTCGGTATATGGCCTGCTTTATGGTAGAGAGGTTCTTTTTCTCCACGATAACGAATTTCAGAACGTGCGTCGACAAGCTGTGACGCTTGATTGCCCGCCACCACTTCTTCGACTTCGCTTCTACTTGCATATAACTGGTCTTGCCATTGCGGTTCCACCGTGGAGCGTGCAGGTGTAGCCGAGTCACTTGTTACGTCAACGATTTCGCGTAATTCAGCGTATCCTTCTGTTACGACGTGCACATTCGTGAAGCCTCCGTACTGCAACATCCACCAAGCACGAGTTGCGAAAGGATTGCCCCCGTCGTCATAAATCAAAATCGTATCTGTGCGTTCCAATCCACTTTTACGAAATAGCTCAGTCAAGTGTTCAGTAGAAGGCAACGGATGACGTCCGCCTTCTGCTGAAGTACCTGATAGATCTTCTTCTAAATCCCAATGAACTGCGCCTGTTACGTGTTCTTTTTGATAATCCAGTTTGCCACGCTCTTCATCTTGTAATGAAAAGCGCGCATCGATCCATTTCACCTGACTTGTCTCTATGTCGTGAATAGATACGAATACTTGTGTCATTGAACCAGCTCCCCTTGACGGATTTTTTCGTAGATGTTCTGCCATTGTTCCAGCTGCTCCGAACCGTCAAGCAACGTACGCTCCGATTCGATTTGCACTAGACTTTCTTGCAATAAATGAACGCGTAACGCTTCTGCTTCATCGTCAATCCATAAGTCTGCCCACTTCTCAATACGTTCTTTCTGATCACCCAAATAGCTCGATGCATCTTTTTTCAATGTTTCTTCTAGCTTCGCTTTCAAAATATCGCGATCTCCGCGCTCAAAGAACGACTTTTGATTTTTGAACGATTTATTGACCGCACTGTACACCATAGGATCTTCATATGGCGTCTCGAATGACAGCATGTCTTTGTCGTTCGGCTCATATGGAGACGGAACAATTGATTGGTCCATATCGGACAATGCACGAACTTCCATCCGTTGACGTTCTAGCAATTGTTTCTTCATATACTGAAGAATACGCAAGTTCGTTACTTTCAATTCCTGCGTTAAGTCAAAGCCTACCATATTGACAGTTTCCGCCAATGCAATTTTCAATGCTTTATCCGAAGAGTTCTTCGCGAAAGTGGACGGACTATATCCTTCTTTAAAGAAATCACCGAAACGTAGGAATACACGTTGTAAAATATAGTAGACGAGTTCACTCAATTCATCTTGAGTGGATTTCACTAAAATCTCACTTGCGCTCTTTTCAAAACGCTCTTTAATTGCCTTTTCAGCAGTCGCGAGCTCTTCTAGTCTTTCTGCTTTCCGTGAACGGTTCTGAATCGTTCTGTCGATCAATGAAGCTAGACGATCGATCGTTTTCGTAGTTTCTTCTTCTAGTGCCTGTACGACTTGTGCACGTAGATCATGCTCGAGGAATGAATAAAATTTCTCTTCAAAATCGACCATCAATGGATTCGGTTGTTGAGTTAATTTGCCCTCCAATGCTTCCAGACTGGAAATACCGTGCACCCGTGGATTACGGATTCCGAATTTCTGTAACTCATTGGCAACGAAGCCTTTTACTTCTTCGCCTTCTTCTTCATTCGAAGCGAGGTCGATTGCGTTGACGATAAAGAACATTTTATCGAGTTCGAACGCATCTTTTACGCGACCCAGCTGAATGAGGAATTCACGGTCCGCTCGTGCGAATGCGTGGTTATAGTACGTCACGAAAAGAATCGCATCGGCATTCCGAATATATTCAAATGCTACGTCGGTATGACGCGCGTTGATCGAATCCGCTCCCGGTGTATCTACCAATGTAATACCGTGGCGAGTTAACGGACAGTCATAGAAGAAATCGATCGAGTCGACGAAACAACTGCGTTCTTCTTGTGCAACGAATTTCGTGAACTCTTCACGTTCTACCGTCAATGTCGTACCGAGTGCAGACGTATACACTGGATATCCTCTTTGGAATGCGCTGATGAACGACTTATGGATGTGCAAGTTCTCGTCTTCAAGTGGTTGTTTCATCGCCGCATCCGTTTTATTGAAGGCATCTTCAAGTGAAGAAATATCGATACCGAGCGCATGAAACGACAACGCTACGTCTTCGGTCATCGTTGCGATATCCTTCAAGTGGATATCAGCAGTATTATGCAAGTGTGCTTCACTTACCGGACGGATTCGGTTGATCGCAGCCGTGGTCGGATTCGGTGAAACAGGCAACACTTTTTCACCAATCAACGCGTTAGAAAATGAAGATTTCCCCGCACTGAATGCGCCGAACAATGCCACTGTGAATTCTTGTCCTTTTAAGCGATTTGCCTTCGTCATCAAATACGATGCTGTTTCGGCAAATCCAGGAATGGCTTCAACAGACCCTGCGATATGCTGCGCATGAATGATCGCTTTTTCTGAATCAACGATTTGACGTTGTTCTTCCACCACTTCTTCTACTACTTCAGCAGTCGTTTCTTGTTCTTCTACTTTTGCTACGTAATCGATGGTTTCGATTTTTTTAGGCTGTTGCCACTCAGCCACCAGTTGATCGCGACCCATACGTGTCGGTGCGGACGGATTGGCGATTTCTTTATCGACCCATTCCATGCGCTCTTGCCATTTATTCATTTCTTTCAATGCATCTACTTTTTCTTGAAGCACGGCGATGGTTTCAACGAGAGGTCCTGATTGCTCGCTGCCGGATTCCTTCGCGATGACAGACATCTCTTGTTTCCATTTATCCGTTTTTCGTTTATACACTAAATGAATGGCACGCTTCATTTGCTCTGCATAATTCAAAATAGTTTCGCCGGTAATTACTTCTTGAACATGCAGTTGCTCATCTACTTCGTCAAACGGTAGTGTTAGATCCATATTGTCAATCGCAAGTGAACGCTCATCGGTTAAGATCCCCGCTTGTTTCAATGAACTTTTCATTAAAGACTTCATATAGATTTCGATTTGCGTGTGAGCTAAACCTGAAATATTATCGTCTAGCTTTTGACGGCGTCTTTCGCGTTCTTCCGCTGTCTTCTTCGCACCAAATAATAAACCGACTTTGAACTTCGGTGACTTCGCTTCTAAATGATCCTTTAGTAATTCTCTCGTTTCAAACGGTGCTAGTCCTGCATTCGACAATAATTCATTGCGCTCTTTCTCGAAATTCACATAAAATTCGTCTCCGGAGACTAATTCGAGACGCTTTTTTGCATCCTTCAAATCTTGATTCAGCTCTTCAAACTGATCCCACTCGGATTCGCTCAGGATTTCCGAATGATTCTCTTTCAAGTCGTCTATTTGTTGCTGAAGATATTTCATATGCTCATCTTTTAATTTCAATAAGGATTGCTCAATATTCTGTTCAAAATTCTCTTCGCGGTGTTCGATCGAACCATCCACGATTGCTTTGACTTTTTCAAAATCATTATGCGGGTGATCCAATTGTTTCAATGACGTATAGAAAATCCCTTTTGGCTCTACACCCCATAATTTGAACGAATCTTCAACGGACTTTTTGAATTCATCGAATGATAATTCACTGTCGCGATGCTTATCGATCTGATTAATAATTAAATAGACGTTACTGTTATAACGCATCAATTCTTTTGTGAAACGGAAATTCATTTCAGATTGTACGTGATTATAATCCATCGTATAGAACACTAGGTCCGCCAAGTGTAATGAGGACTCGGTGGATAATCTATGTGCATCATCTGTCGAGTCGACGCCTGGTGTATCCATTACCGTAATTCCTTCAGGTAAATTGGATTCAGTATGGCCGATTTCAATCAATGAAACTTCAGCCCCATCCTTACTGTACGCTTTCACGCCTTCAGAAAAACCATGGCCGCTGAATTTCACTGCACTCCCATCGACACGATGGATAATCGCATAATCTTCATCCGCTTTATGTACTTTTACAATATTCGCACTTGTTGGAATAGGACTGGATGGTAGAAGGTCGTCTCCTGTTAATGCATTGATTGTCGAAGATTTTCCTGCCGAAAAGTGTCCGGCAAATGCAATTGTATATTCTTTGTCGATTATTTTATTAGCAAGTAATGTCGTCTTTGCTTTGCGTTCATCATCTTCATTGCTGGAAAAAATCTGTCCATATGTAGCAGATTGCTGTAAAAATTCATGATTTGTAGACATAATCGTCGTCCTTTCAATTTAAACTCATCTCATCATACCATTAATGCGTGAAAAAATAGATAGTTACTTTATAAGTATTACTTTTCTAATAGAGAACGTATTGTGCACTTGTTCTCTACGTGTTCGTGTTGGCTAATATGGAAGGATGCGAATGAATAGTGACTGTTTAACTATTCACTGAAAATTTAACTAGTCTTTTGGACATGATTGGTGATATGATTGAACTACCAACTTATTCGCGAAAGGGCGTTTCTTTAGATGGATACAGCAACAAATGTACAAAAAGTGTTAAATGCAACGATTGCTTCCCTTACTACTGTAGTCCCATTAAAATTCCAAGTACTTTCCCCTGCCCTTATACAGCAACCTTATGAACAACGTGAAATCAGTGTATTGATTGGTTTAATTGGGAATATTAAAGGCCGTTTAATTGTAGAGCCTACACAATCCATTGTCAGTGAAATTGGTCTAGCTATGTTCGGTATGCAAATCGAAGGAGAAATGGCTGAGTCATTCACTGGAGAACTCGGAAATATGATTGCAGGAAATCTCTGTACGGTTTTAGAAAAAGAAGACCTGACGTTAGATATTTCGCCACCCACAGTCATGACAGGGCAAACTAAATTTTATGGCTTTAAGCAAGCGTTTAAAATTCCCGTGAAATTTGAAGATGATCAGATTCTGAACTTGTTGCTCACTATTGACGAAGAACGATAACAGTCAAAAAAACGTGTAGACATCGGAATTCCGACGTCTGCACGCTTTTTTCTATCTTGTTACGAGAACGGTACAGGTAGCACGCGTTCAATAACCGGCAGTAATTCTATATTCTCCGGCTTGACAAATAAATGAATCGAACCGTGATCATCGCTCGTTCGAATCAAACGACCAATTCCCTGTCGCAAACGCAACAGCATAAACGGTAGTTCAACTTCATCAAACGGATCTTCCGCATATTCCCTTCTAGCTTGGAATAATGGATCATGCGGTGGAAACGGCAAATCGAAGATGATGACACGAGTCAACGCGTCGTTCGGTAAATCCAGACCTTCCCACAAATGATACGAGAAGAAGACAGATACTTTACGTTGCTGGAAGTCTTTCACTAATGAAGATAATGAACGTTCCCCTTCATATGTCACCATGACGCTTTGTTCAAGCGGTAATTGATCGTATGCTTCCATCATTGATTGCTTGGAATTGAACAATACCAATGTCTGTTCCTCTTCTTCCAATAACTCAGAAAGGCGTGCGATATTCTCTTCCGTCTTCCCTTGTTCCAAATGAATTTTCATGACATTTTCATAGTCGAATGGCGATGCGATAGAAAATGATTGATAATCTACGATCCCTAAACTATATGCTAAGTAATCAAAAGATTTCTCAACTGACAATGTAGCAGAGGAGAAGATAATGGGCATCGTGCCTGTAAATAATTTTTCTTTCAAAATGGACGTGACCAGTCGCGGCATAATGAGCAGCGTACTATCTTCGCGACGATTTTCAAGCCAATCTACTGCGTCATTGTCGCCTGCAAATAGCTCCATTGAATAAATGTACTGCTCCAAATACTCTTCGACAATTTTTAAGTCATATTCAGGAATGACATATAATTCGCCTTCAAAAACAAATTCTTCAAGAAGTTCATTGGATAATGCGACAGCTGTTTTAGCTAGCTTCATCATCTCCGGATTCTTTTCGATCGTTAACCGTTCATTGTCATTTTGCGTCGCATTACTTTTCAACTGTTTGAAAAACAGTTCATGGGTCTCAAGCAATTGCTCCATTAACTGCAAGGTGTTCTCTCGGATGCCATCCACCATAATCCGTTCAAGTAAGTTGATAATCGTTTGTTCTTGCACTTCATATGTCAACGCACGCTGAGCGGAATACTCCAGTAAATGTCCTTCATCAAAGACGACCATCGATACTTCTGGTAATAAAGGCAATTGACCTTGTCTTACGCGAGATTCTTTCGTCCACAAATGTTCCATATAGAAGTCATGTGAGCAAATGATTAAGTCTGCAGCTTCACGATAGTGATTACGATGAATCGTTTGACCGCAACGATTTCGGATATCACAAGCCGCACATTGCATGATCGGGTGGTAATTGATCATTTCCCACTCGTCGTCAGCCAAATACGGATAATCTGAACGCTCGCCATACGGATATACCGATTGCAATGAACGCTCCGCATGCACGAATTCCGGTAATTGATCTTCGACTAGATCAACAAAATCTTCGTTCGTCTTCATACTCGTTTCTTCCAAACGTTTTAGACAGATATACTGATTACGCGCTTTCGCCAAACGGACGTCCACGGTCATATTGAGTGCCGTACTCAATTTCTGAATATCGCCTTCTTCTTTGATCAATTGATCAATCAATGTTTCATCCGCACAAGAAATTACGGCAGGCTTCCCTGTATAACGCGCATACGCAATAGCCGGCAATAAGTACGCAATCGTTTTTCCGGTACCTACTCCTGCTTCTGCAAGTAAGACGTTCTTTTCTTTCAGCGCTTTTTCTATTTGAAATGCCATATAAATTTGTTCATCACGGCATTCGAATCCTTTTTCTGTTAAATCATCATATAACGTATCCCCGAGCCAATCGTTGAGAGATTCGTAAAATGTTTGCCCTTTATCCAACTCAAATGGAATTTTTGTACTCATACTAACTCCTCCTGAATGCAAGCGAAAGGAAGAGGGATCTACTCCTCTTCCTGCCCGTCTAATTATGAACGCTGTCCCCAGAACTGATACAGATCAGTACGGATGAAGCCGTTAAATAGTTTACGTTTTTTTGTTGCACGTTTGCCGTACATCGTTTCATAGTTTTCAAGTGAAGATAAAATATAGACAGACCAAGATGGATAGTGTTTCATAATCTCACCAAGTGTCTCTGCAATCTCTTCCGCTTCTTCCACTTCACCCAGTCGTTCACCATATGGCGGATTGGCGATTAACACTCCATTTTGACCTTCCAATATCAAATCACGTACGTCTCGTTGCTCGAAAGAAATCAAATCTGTAAATCCTGCTTCCATCGCATTTCGCTGTGCCACAGAGACGATATTGTGATCTACGTCAAAGCCACGAATATCAAGTTCCAAATCGTACTTCGCAACATCTTCTACTTCTTCGCGCACACGATCCCATACGTCTGCTTTCATCCAAGGCCATTCTTCACTTAAGAATGAACGATTATAACCTGGCGCTAAATTTTGTCCAATCATAGCCGCTTCGATCGCAATCGTCCCTGAACCACAAAATGGGTCTACAAACGGACGATTTGGATTCCACTTAGAGAGTTTTACGAGTGCAGCTGCCATCGTTTCTTTCAGTGGCGCATCCCCTTGCGCCATTCGATAGCCGCGTTTATGCAAACCTTGGCCACTTGAGTCTATTGTCAACGTTACTTTGTCTTTTAAGATAGATACTTCTAGTTTAAAAAGCGGACCTGATTCACCTAAGAACCCAGTACGTTTATACGCGCTATTCAATCGTTCCACAATCGCTTTTTTCACGATGGCTTGACAATCAGGTACGCTGAATAATTTGGACTTGACCGATTTACCAGACACAGGGAACGCCGCATCGACCGGCAAGAACTCTTCCCATGGCAAAGCTTTCGTACGTTCGAATAATTCATCAAATGTAAAGGCTTTGAATTCGCCCACGATAATTCGTACACGGTCGCCTACGCGCAACCACATATTCGCCCTCGCGATAGCTTCTTCATCTCCCGTAAAGTAGACTTTTCCGTTCTCTGTTTGGCATTCATAGCCAAGATCTTTTATTTCAGACGCGACGATGGATTCAAGTCCCATCGCAGCGGTTGCTACTAATTTGTATTCACTCACGTATCAACACTCCATTCTTTGCTTCAGGTCAATATATCCTTTCCGATTTTTGAAAGGGTTATGTATGCGTTCATTTCTATAAAAAGAAAAACTCTCCCAAAACTGTAGGAGAGCTAATTGTAAGGTAAATGCCATAGAATATTCTGTAAGCCATGTTTTGTTCTTCGGTACTCAAACGGCTCACGCCTCGTACTTGAAGTGGTAATCATCTATCTACAGACCATTGCCTGTTCCTTCCTCCATTGAATTCTTTCGGAAGAACGCCCCTACCATAATTTGGGTTTCTCACTCGTGGGGTTTACCCGTTCCACTCGACATGTTTCCATGCCGACTACGTCACTGTGGCACTTTCAGGGAATCTAGTCCATATCCGAAGACTTAGGAGTTATTCCCGCCATCAATGCATATGCATTGCCCCGGCTTATTTTTTCACCGAGCACGAACACTACGGTCATCTCAGATCCGTGTGAGCATGGACTTTCCTCTACAACCGAAGTTGCAGCGATTACCTGAATACTCTCTATGGCACTCCTGAGTATACACCATATCCGTAAGTTACACAATGAATTTGATTGGAATGAGTTAGATTTACTGTTGGAAGTGAGTTGGAGAGCGAAGTAGTTGGATATCGATCACGTACTGGCGGTCATTTAGTGTGGATATCGAGTGAATTGAGCGGTTGGATATAGTTTATGAGCGGTTAACGTTTGGTATAGAGCGGATACGAGTGAAGTATGAGCGCCCGAGCGAAGTAATGAGCGGGAGAAGCCAAAGTATGAGCGCTTGAGCGAATTAATGAGCGCAAACGAGTTCGCTTGCGTGAATTGATCACTTTTCCAATTAAAAAACAACACCACGTAGATCGGATCGCAATTGCGGGGCGTTGAGAGTTAGTCTGTCTCTCCCCCTTCCCTTCTATAAATTACTTAGTGTAACTTCTGTAAAACAGGGAATTCATCTAGCAAGACTAGTATTTATGGTGTAAAGGAGGGCTCTCATTGTGAAGGATAGTAAAGATGAGATTGTTTTGCGTGGATTACGAGAAAACAATTTGAAAGATATAGATATAAATTTGCCTAAGGAACAGATTACGGTGTTTACTGGCTTGTCTGGATCAGGCAAAAGTTCGGTAGTGTTTGATACGTTGGCAACGGAGAGTAGACGGCAGATGACGTTGAATTACCCGTTGTATGTACGTAACCAAATGCCTCGCTACGAACGGCCACGTGCGGATCTGATGCGGCATTTGAGCCCTGTTATTGTGGTAGAGCAAAAGCCGGTTGGCGGAAATACTCGCTCGACTGTTGGGACGTATATGGACATTCATCCATTGATTCGTCTATTGTTCTCGCGCATCGGTACACCCGCAATTGGCTCGGCGACGGATTTCTCCAGTCAAAGTTCGTTTGGTAAATGTCCACAGTGTAACGGTTTCGGTGAAGTGGTGTACCCTGATTTGCATAAAATCATCGACTTGGACAAGTCACTTCGAGAATACGCTGTAAAGTTTAAGCCGTTGTCCCCTTCCGGTTGGCAAGGTCGATGGATGATGACAGGCGGATTATTCGACCCCGATTTACCAATTAAAGAGTATCCGCAAGATCAGTATAATTTATTGATCTACGGACCACCTGAAGGCGAGAGAGTGTTTGCGCCATTCCATACGAAAGATGGTCCGCATGATCATGAATGGGACGGTTTATTACCGAGGTTTGTACGTCTATATATTAATAGAGATATTACGAAACTCAAACAAACGTCTCAAGAAGATGTACTGGCTGTATCGACACATACATTATGTCCCACTTGTGATGGCTCAGGATTAAATCCAGAAGTGTTGAAGAGTAAAATCAACGGTTTCAATATTGCTGAATACGATAAATTGGAACTCACAGAGCTTCTGCCCGAACTAGAAAATATCCAAGATCCTCTTGGTGAGTCTATTGCACAGCAAGCGATTCCCAATGTGCAGCAATTGATTGATTTGGGACTCGGCTATTTAAGTCTGTCACGAAAAATGGGAACTCTTTCTGGCGGTGAAGCGCAACGAGTAAAAATTGCACGCCATTTAGGGAGCAGTTTAAACAATATTAGTTATATTTTCGATGAGCCAAGCGCAGGTCTTCACCCGGAAGAAGTCGATATGCTTATTCAGATGCTCCAAAGCCTGAAAGCTAACCACAATACCGTCATTGTGATTGAACATGATTTATCTGTTATAAAGGTGGCGGATGAAATTGTGGAAATGGGTCCCAGTGCAGGTGCAGCAGGCGGTGAAATCGTCTATCAAGGGAAGCCGGCTGGATTAAAGAATGCTTCTGCATTAACGAAACTGGATCACAAAATAGAAATCAATCAGCACCCACGCGAATCAAACGATCATTTTGTCGTAACTAGAGCGAATCAAAATAATCTTAAAGATGTATCCATTGATATTCCTAAAAACGTTCTTGTGTCTGTCTGTGGCGTATCAGGTTCAGGTAAAAGTTCTTTACTATTTGAAGCGTTTTCGGCAAAATACCCCGATATTATTAAAGTAAGCCAAGGCCGTATCGGAATTTCCAGCCGTTCTACGCTAGCTACATATATGGGAATCATGGATGACATCCGGCAGATTTTGGCAAAAGAAACCGGACAGCCAGCTGGTTTATTCAGCTTTAATTCGTTAGGTGCTTGTCCAGTATGTGACGGGAAAGGTGTCACCACTCCAGATGTGGCGTTTGCGGACCCGGTAACCGTTGTATGTGAAGCTTGTGAAGGATTGCGCTATTCGGATGAAGCTCTTTCTTATGTATACCGCGGGAAAAATATCGCAGAAATCTTGGAATTGACAGTAGACGAAGCGAAAGAATATTTTGTTATGCCCAAGATAGTAAAAAGGATGGATATGCTCGATGAAGTCGGTTTACATTACCTTACGTTAGGACAAACGACGAGTTCATTGAGCGGTGGAGAAATACAGCGACTTAAACTGGCGAGCCACTTACAGAATGAAGGGCAAATCTATTTGTTAGATGAACCTTCATTAGGATTGCATATGAGTGACAATGGTAAGCTACTCGAGTTGTTCCAGAAGATTGTAAACAAAGGGAATTCAGTCATCATCATCGAACATAACCTTGACTTCATTGCAGCTAGTGATTGGGTAATCGAGCTAGGTCCGGGCGGTGGAAAACGTGGAGGAACCATTCTCTTTGAAGGCACACCGCAAGAGATGCTGTCTGCTGATACATTGACGGCAAAATGGTTGAAGGATGGTGTGTGATGCCATTTCCACACAACTTAAAAACTAGAGGTGAGCGATTTGGAAATACTTCACATAACTACACAGGATCCAGCAGTTCAATCTATTTGCGCAAAAGACCCTAAGCTGAAACAGTTGATCTCGCTAGTTGGCGATATGGAAATACCTTTACGAACAGATTATTTATCGTCTATTGTTCGATCCATGATTGGGCAGCAGATTTCAGTACAGGCAGCGAGCGCGATCTACGCTCGGTTGCTCGATTTGCTTGGAGGGCATATAACGGTTGACGGGTTGATTAAGACGTCAAAAGAAGAGTTAAGAGAAGTAGGCTTAACTATGAGAAAATCTGAATATGTCAAGGACCTTGCGGATAAAATAGCAAATGGTGATCTGGATCTTCTACATATCGCGGAATACGATGATGACGCGGTTCTCAAACAATTAATCAATGTCAAAGGCATCGGTAAATGGACAGCAGAAATGTTTTTGGTTTTATCACTTGGCCGTCCAGACGTGCTTGCTGTCGATGACGTAGGAATCCAGCGAGCTGCACAGTGGCTGTATGGAGTGGAAAAGTCCGAACGACGTCAGCTACTCGTTGAGAAATCACCACTTTGGGCACCTGAACGTTCCATTGCGTCCCATTATTTATGGGAAGCCATTCATTTAGACTTTGTTCAAGATTATACATCGCTGGAGGAATTAATCCAAACGACAAATGAACGTAAATGAACTGAAAAAGAACCGCCACATTCACACTGTGGCGGTTCTTCTATTTCAAGTTGTCATTTTTACTGTTCGGGCTGAACCAGTTTGTCGCCAAATACTTCTCTTTCAAGATTCGCAATGCGCTGAATAATATCAATGTTCGTCGTTTGAGGGGCCGGTGTTTGAGAACGTCTTTGAGAAGAATTGACTTCTGACTTCAATCTCGTATTTTCTTCTTGTAGACGTGCAATTTCCTTTTTAAAAGTTTCATAGTCTTGAATGACATCGTCCAAAAACCAGTCCACTTCCTCTTGTTTATACCCTCGAATGGCTTGTTTAAATTCTTTTTCTAAAATCGTTTTCGTATCCAGCTTTAATTCCATGACAAAACGTCCTTCCGTCTGTGATTCCATAAGGTCATTATAGCATATGTTGTCATTCCTTGTCTTACCGAAAAAGACTATTGTTCTTCTCGTGGCGCTTCTTGCGCTTGCCCAGGAAATAGTTTTCTATTCACTCGCATTTCCCGTTTTGCTAAAGACTTCTTCATCCGGTGACTAAAACGTGAGGTAAATTCATCGGATTGTTGCAATAATTGATCTGCACTTAGTATGCGCGCATATGCAAGCGAGTAATCCTTTACTTGATGTTCATATAACTTTGCTAGTTCCTCGTAAGCTAGTACTTGTTCTCTGCCAGTGCCATACGTTGCAACGATTTCAAATGATTGAATGGCTCGATCGAATTCTTTATGGCGCTTTAGTAAAAAACCTAAATGATAATGCGTCATAGGATAACTCGTCCCGTACTCTTTTGCAATTCGTTGGAGTTCGATATAACTATGATCTTTCAAACCGAGATCTTGAAACCATTTGGCGATATTCGTTGCGATTTGGGCATTTGACTGACTAGTTTCTTCCATGACCAGATCAGTGGATAGGCTAAACAGTGTCACAAGCGATAGGATATCCCATTCATTATGCCACATGACTTTCATCAAAATTTCTGCGCGACCATTTTTCACCGCATCTTGATAAATAATAGGCGCCATATGGCCAGGTATATCATCTTTCCGGTGAAAGCCTAGCTGCGTTCGCTCTACTTCGGTCAACTTGAATGATTCCATCTGCCCTTTCCAAATTCGGCGCGATCCATGTAACAAATCAATTTGATGCGGGATAGGCAGTGGCGGCAACAGTTTCCGATGTAAAGACCAACGTGTTTGGAGTTGAGGGAAATCAAAGCTTTTCCCATTATATGTGACGAGTGTAAGTCCTTCTTTCCACAATTCTGATGCATAAAGAAATGCCGCTTCATGATCGGGATTCGGCAACACATACTGTGTCATGATGAATTCATCGGACTGTAATTCCAGTAGCCCAATGAGAAAAATGACAGCTCCAGCGCCTTTTAAACCGGTCGTCTCCGTATCGAAAAATAGCAGCTTACCGGCATTTGGGGCTAATGGATGCAAATAATCAGCTTCAGACCATTTCATCAGCTTTTGCTTCACATCTCCCAAACGAAAATCACCGTGCATCGTATCGAGCGGATAATGAATCACCCGCTTATAGACGACGCCAAATTCATTTTCTATTTTCTCCATGCCTGTTGTTAACCAGCGTTTTTCATAGCTTGGTGCGGGTGGTGCCTTGAAAGTCTCTTCCACTTCCTTGACCACTGTCGTCTTTTTCAACAGCGACTTCATCGCCATCAGCTTTTGCTCATATGACATGACGATTCAACTCATCTATCTGTTCCCCTATTTGTTGGCTATCCACTATATGTTGAACCCCTTGTCTATAGAACGGATGAATTTTTATATGTGTTACATTCTGGTCTATCATAACTTCACCTCAGAAATGATTGTCATGCTTTAAATTATACATGATCTCTCTAGTTTTATATGAAATTTGAATTTCTGACGTTTCATTATTTCATACTTCGAACAATAGAAAAAGCGATATATCCTACAAAAACAGGACAAATCGCTTACGTTCATTCTATATGATTTCGATTAAACTACAACCGCTTCTCTCACCTTTACAGGAACAACTGCCAGTACATGATCGATCAGGAAAGTTCGTTTGGAATTACGCAAAAAACAGTATGCTGTAAATGTTTTGCCATGTATATTCAGTACACGGATTTTTCGTTTGCTAATGGAACCATCTTTCGCTTCATACATCACTTCGAGAATATCACCATATCGTAACGCCTTTTCTAATGAATACCGCACACTCGTTCCCTCCCTTTGTTCCAGTATAAAGAATGTACGTTCGATTGTAAAGTATTTTACATAATGTATTCTCACGTTTTTCACCATTCTATCAAGGGTACTATAGAAGAAAAAGGATGTGAGTAAATGCCTTTCGATTATGATTTGGATTACAGTACGTTAGATTTACGTAAAAACCCCGAATTATATAGAGTAGGAAAAGGTGAACAAGGCGTGTTGTTAGTTGAGCCTTACAAAAGTGAAATTTTGCCTCATTGGCGTTTTAAGACGCCTGAAATTGCGAAAGAGTCCGCAGATCAAATTTGTCAGCTTTTTGAAGAATATCGAAAACAGGATGACTTTGTCGGCATGGACATGGCACGTAAATTCATTCAAATGGGCTATACACGCGCTCGTCGTTACGCGAATCATAAAAGTGGACGGAAATATAATGAAGACGGAACGGTAAAGGCCCGCGATATAGATCCAATCAAGGCAGAGTCTGCAAAGATTTTCAAAGAACGATGGGATGCAATTCGTGAAGATGAAGATTATAGTAAGCGAAAAAAAGCACATCAGAAAGCATATGGATAATACTCTATAAAGTGAGGCTCTTATATAACTATCTCGCCCCGTTTCCCTGCAATCCGAAAGGCACGCTTTCCGAGGGGCGTGCCTTGAGCCAAGCGAATAACGTAGGGTTCGCTTTGCCGTATTTCTGTGTACTTTGCAGAAATTAAGGCACCTGTCCAGGGTCTCAAGACGCACGCTGATCCCTCAGGAGTCGGCCTTTCTCCGTTCCGGTACAATCTGATACTCTAAAAAATATTTACTGACAAGAACAGATTAAAAGCGTAAAGGACTCATTCCTAACGTTTTTTTCTGTTCTGTCCCAACCTCTTCATTTACTTCGTCAGTTCGTCTATCACTTGACGTTTCTCTTGCAACCGCGAGCTATCCAAGGGCTCAAGTACTGAATGAGTGAAATGGTTCCACGCGTAATTGGTCATCAGCAAAACGAGATTTTTCGTCTTTTCATCCTCCGAATTACGGGCAATATACAGAAGAGCGTCCAATAAAGCATTGAGAATACTTGCATCTTCTTTACCGTAATAACTAATTTGGCTGAACGCCGCATAGAAATAGTCTTCTGAACTTGGATACACCGTCACTACACACGGTTTGTTCTCCTCCGTATACGTCACCGCAATTCCTCCAGGTAACAAAGTAGTGCGCTGCAACACTTCCCCTATCGAATGAATACAACGGACAGCAGTATTCGGGTCATTGATTCCTGGTGATAGCGCTCGCAATGCGATTTCTACAATTTTTTCGATCCCATACTCTACATCTTGTAAAATCGAGCGTTCTTCACCTAATACGAAATGCGACGACAGATTGTCGGTAGAAAGTTCTTTCTGAGAATATACAGTAGCAATACTCGTATGCGTTCCACAAAATGCGCCGATTGGCTTTACTACATCCACAATCGCTTGGTGATCAATCGCCCATTTCGTCAATTTCTCATATTCGATATATTGTATATAGCCATATTTTTCACCCCTCACTTCCGTAACAAAAGGAAAACTTTGTGCGAAAAAAGGCTTTTCGTCGCTCCAGACGACGCGGTTTCTTTTCATTCCATTTCTTTCACTGTTGAGCGATTTGAGAACATCATCGGTTAATTCACGAATAAGTCGACTTACTTGAATCGAAGTTCCGACGTTATGTATGAAAAATGCGAAGAATGCTAAACAAATCACTGCAAGTACGACTCCGACAGAAGCAGATATTACTTCATGATTGATGGATGCTTTACGCATGAATAGTAACGACAGTATGGTGTAGACAAAGCCCCCCATAAAGATACCTAACACACGTTGAGTAGATGATTTGTTCAAGAAATTCTGAAGTGCTCGTGGTGAAAATTGTGAAGAATACATCGTCAACACGACCATGATCGTCGAAAACGTGACGGTTGTCATAGTGAGCAATGCGCCTGATAACGTACCTAAAATCGTTTGCGCTAAATCTACTGTCGTTCTGAAGTAGCTAGGTATGTATTCTTTCAGGTCGTTATTATACTTTGTGTCGACTAATACCGTAGCAAGCGCAAAAATGGATGCAAGAATCGTATACACGCTTGGAATGAACCAAATACTTTCACGCATCTTTAATAGTAATCGTTTGAGCATGGACCTCGTCCTCCAATCCTTGTATCAAGTGATAACTATATTTACTATACCCTGTATGGCTGATTAAAAACGGTAACGAATACACTATACATCGTAGAAAAGACTTATAAAATAGTCAAATTGACAACAATACTTGTCATAATGAATATCATACGTTACAATACAATCAAGAGGTGAGGTTAGTGAGAACAAGAGTAAAAGAATTACGAGCGCGTGACGGGCTCAATCAAACGGAACTTGCCAAGCTGGCAAAAGTATCCAGACAAACGATTAGCTTAATTGAAAGGGAAGAATTTGTGCCTTCCTTGCTTATTGCGAAACGGATTGCACATATTTTTGATGAGACAATTGAAAGTATTTTTATTTTTGATGAGGAGGAACTATAATGAGAATGATTATTTGGACACTTGTCGGTGCAGTAGTCGGATTCTTTGGAATGTATGCTGCGTTATCTATTGATTTCAAAGCAGGCTTTTCACCTATTGGATTTGAATTAAATATAGTATTGATCGCTATCACTTTACTGCTCTTTGTCTTCATTGCGGTCAGTTCTACGCAAATGAAAAAGAAAGCTGGTCTTACACTGACGGGTGTTGACGAAGACGAACGGGATGTGTGGCAATATAAAAAATTCAGTGACCTGAACTTATGTAATACGATCGCACTGATCGTAAGTATTGTGGCACTAGGCGTCTCGATCATCACCGATCAGCCGGCATGGTTATTACTGACTTCCGGTGGAATTTTACTACTATCTATCGTGTTTTCCATGTTGGTGCCCGGTTTGATGAAAACTGTTTATCCCGACCGCGAGCTACCATCAGCTTCCGAAAAAAACTTTGCCAAGAAGCTACTAGACGCTTCCGATGAAGGCGAGAAATTCGTCATGCTTCAAGGCTATTATAAAACGTTTAACACGATGAATCTGTCATTGATTATCGCATTGATGTTATGTATTCTGTACTCTGTGGGCACAGGTGACTCCCAGTTATTCTCTATATTCATTGTAGGTCTCATACTGATTATAACGAATGCACAGTATTTGCTAACCATTCGAAATAAATGACAGATAGATCAATAGAATCCTAATCGCTGTTCAAGTACTTGTTGCTTTGAACAGCGATTTTTGTATTCACTCATCACACTTGCTGACGATCCAGGATTTCTTTTAAAACTACAGCTTGATTATTTTTTTCATCCTTTGCACCAAACACTAGCGTTATGTCCTTCTTATGTTCTATCGTCCAGTCCTTCAGCTTCTCTAACTCTTCTTGCTGTTCCTCATTGCTCTTTAATTCTTCTTTATACTTTACTTTGAATTGATCAAATTTATCAGGATCATGATCAAACCATTGACGAAGTTCTTTACTTGGTCCTATTTCTTTTAACCATTCATCCACTTGTGCATCTTCCTTGCTCATTCCACGCGGCCATACGCGATCAACTAGAACTCGCATTCCATCTGCTTTCTTCGCCTCTTCATAAACCCGTTTAATCTGAACTGGCATATACATCTCCTCCTATTCGTCTCTCTTATTTCATTTACCCTAAATTCTACACTTTAACATGTGATTTGTTCTTTTAAGTGGCACATAAAATATGCAACGTCGAGATTCATCTCGACAATATCTTTATTCTTTCTTTACTTAAAGTACATTGGTTATAGGTTTGCCTAGTATGGATTAATCCATTTGACCGTTTCGAGTACATCCGACGTTTCTATTTGTGCCGTAATCGTTTCAATCTGAAACGTCCAGCGTACCATTTTGTGATAGGAAGATCGGTTTCGTATAATCGACACGATACCATTTCGTTCTATCAATTTTCATTTTATTATACGAAGAATTAGAGATTAGATAACCTTGGGATTCTAGACTGTAAATAGTACGTCGAATTTTATTGAGTGACCAAAATGGGATTTCCTCTTTCCAATCGTCATACGTTTTGTACACCCACTTATATCCATCACGTTCATTTTTGGATATGAGTGAACGATAATGTAGATGTTGCAGTAAAAATGCTTCATTCAATCCAATTTCCATAACTAAAGTCGTTTGCAATCTAAAAGATGGTTCATCGAGTAATAAGTACATAGTATTTCCTCCTAAGGGAATCGAGTGTAGAAGATTTATTTTCATCTCCTCACATGCTATATAGAGGCATAATGTAGAAAGGATACACCTACTAAAAAAATTTTTTTACTACAAGAGTGGGAACGTGTCAGCTTAATGGGTTCGATTGATCGGGTAAAACACATTCCATTATTCACTACAATACTGTGTGATTCGTGCTAGAATGGATGATTGAAAAAACAATAAGAAAATGCCCAGGCTTTGATGCCTGAGCATTTTCTTATTCTGTTACTGTCCTTTAGTTGGATAGCGGTGTAATGACGTTGATTTCTGTTCCTGGCTTATGCTATTCCTGCAGGAGTCACTGCCTTCCGCTCCAATCAACTTAGTGACCTCAAATAAAAATTGTATGACAATCGCGCCCATGTGCCATTTAGTATATTTAAGTGGATTTATTTCTTTGCGAATTAAATATGATACTGGCTATACCTACACCAGTAACAGGAAGTATTATTAATAAAGTGCTCAATATATGGGCTTGTATGTAATGATAGAAGAGCAGAAAACTTAAAAATGCTACTACAAAATAAATGGGTATAAACTTTTTTGACCACAAAACGGAGTTTTCCATTCTAATCATTCCTCCCTTTGGCCCTGATATGGCACAAAGGGCGCAAATATTTATGCTGCAAACGCTCGCTATTGCAGTATAGTATTTAAACGTAATTCATTACTTCACTTTACGCTTAAATATTAATTCAAAAAAGGAAGGCATTCCATATTGTTGTATGCCCGGTGCAAAAATTTGCACTAGCTCCCATCCTTCTTTTTCGTGTTCATAAACAATTAAATGATAGTCCTCTTTAGGGCTGCGTTTGAAAGAGGATAAATCAACCTTAACAAACTTATGTTCATACATAAAATAACCTCCCTATTATTTTTTCTTATTCATGAATTTGGCCCTTTAATAGCACAATCGCTATTACAGAATTGCGCCCGATAGCTAGATAGTGGTCTGAAACCGTTGATCTGCGCTGCAACCGGACGCTTTCTGGAGGGCGGGCGGTGAAACACCTAGCGAGCGCAGCGAGGAGTGTGGTTCACCGCCTGCCCATAGGACACGCGTGCGCCGGAACGCAAAGCAACAGCTTGCACAATGCGCACTTTGGCCCGTTTTCTTAACAGGCGCAAATCCCTGTTCAAGAATTTCACCCTGTTGATGGGGAAAGTGAAAAAATTACAATTCACTTCCGAAATTTACTTGGGTCTTCAACCCTTGTAGACACAACCTCTCCGCAATTCAGGCAGAAGGTCAATATTTTATTCGAACCTAGTGATAACTTTTTATCTAATGGCTTCACTGCCATAAAATCCGTGCCTTCACTAAATTCAGTTCCGTTACATTTCGGACATACCTGTTTATTCATTCGTAACATCTCCCTTATATGTAAAATACAACCGGGCTCATTAAACCAATCCAGAGGGCAACGCTTGTGCAGGAAACGCTCTCAATTCGTTAACCTGTGGAATCAATTTTCTTATTTCTAACGAATCCCCAAATTACTAAACTGATAAAAATTACGGATAGCGATGTGAATATAATTCCATATGCTATTTCTTGATTAGAATAACTTCTATAAGCATACAATGCCCACGTTATGGAGGTAAAAGTTATGGCTAAAAGTATGATTGGATTAATTTTAACTTTAGTCATTTTCACTCCCCCTAACTTATACCATTTAGTCTGATTGAAGAATACTTTGCCAAGAAATCGCACCCGTTATTTAATTGAATACCTAAAGCAAAATTCATTACTTTTATGCAGAATTCCTTTGTTTAATTAGTAAATCTGCAACTACAAATGACACTACCGGAACTAATGGCAACAAAATTATCCAATTTCTGAAACCAAAATAAAGTAAGGGCGCAATAAAAGCAATAACGCCAAAAAATATAGTTAATCTGGATTTTTTCTTTAGCCCGAGAAAAAGAAAAATAAGTGATATACAAATCATTACTCCCAAGAAAACATGTAACAAAACATCCACCCTTTTCGACTTTACATGGCGTAGTTCGTTGAACAAGCCATCCTCTTATAATCTACTTTATCATAAAATACTTTGTTCCCTCCAACATTTTCAATTATTTCAGAACTATTAAAAATTATTTCGATCGTCAATTAACAAGGACATATAAATTTATATGCCCTTGTTAATTCTTATGTCAATCGCGGTACCCATTCATCAATATGTAGCATCAAAGTGTTAATGCAACGTCAAAAAAGGACGCTAATTCCTATACGAATTGCGTCCTCATTGGCTATGCTTTTTCATGTTTTCTTCCCATGTCCCGAACCCATTCGGTTAACTTCTAACTCTTTCAGTGAATACACATTACGTATTCAAATCAATAATTCGACCTTCAATCTCAGGCTTGACTGTTCCAAGCTTGATCATGTGATCGCGCAAGTTCACCCAATCATCCAAACCAAGATCAGTCACTCGGCCATCTTCATAGGCTTCTCCAAGCACTTCAAAACCATCTCCGCCTCTTGCGGTAAAGGCATTTGTTGTGATCACGTATTCTTTATCCATGTCTACATCTTCGTATTCACCATTCACTTTTACTTGCATAGTCTGAATGCGTTTGCCCACTTCTTTACTGCTATCGAATGTCATTTTCATGCCTGACATATGCAAGAAGCCACCCTCTTCATTAGGTGAGTTCCGCACACTATGCTCAAGCGTGTTTTTAATTTCTGCACCTGTCAGTGTAACCAGAGATAATGTATTGCCGAATGGAAGTACTTCAATTACTTCTCCAACCGTAACTTGTCCTTTATTCAACTGGTTGCGAATTCCCCCACCGTTCTGCAGGGCAATCACGGTATTCGGATCGTATTCTTTTGCTTTTTCTAGCATTCCATCCGTTATTAAGTTACCGAGTGCGGTTTCATTCGCACGAACACTTTCTGTTGGATTCTCATCTCCACGACTTCTTGGATTTGGCAGATCTACTTCTAACGTTGCACCGATTTCTTTGCCAAACGTTTCATCAATTTTTCCGGAATATTTGAGAAGTGCTTCCGCTGCTTCTGTATCATTCTCTTTGTCCTGTAAGCTGATTAACTCGCCAGCATGTCCTGTAATGACACCTTGATCATCAAATTGTACGTCCAACGTTCCTAAATGAGTCAAATATTGATCAGCTTGAACTATGACTGTAGGATCTTTGCTATCTCCATTTGCATTTTTATCAACCAGTACTGGTTCTGACAGTTTCGTATGTGAATGCCCGCCCACGATAATATCGATACCTTCCACCGCTTGAGCAAGAAGTAAATCATTTCCTACAGATGGATCACTGTCAAAACCTAGATGGTTTACTGAAATAATTTTATTGACACCTTGGCTCTCAAAGTACGCTACGGCTTTTTCAGCTGATTCTTTATAATCCAAGAACTCTACGGCTCCCGGACTAGCGACGAATGCTGTGCTTTCAGTCGTCAATCCAAAAATTCCAACCTTTTCGCCGTTCACTTCTTTAATTAATCCTTTATGAATTTCTCCTAGTGCTGGCGTACTCGTAAATTCTGTTTTGCTTACTAGATTTTTGAGGTGAGGGTCCTTAGAGAAATCTATATTGGCACCGATTACAGGGAAATTAGCACCTTTCACAAAATTCGCTAGTGATTGGTGACCATTTTTACTATCGCCTAAATCAAATTCATGATTCCCAAATACCATGGCATCCAGACCCATCAAATTCATCAGTTCTAGATCAGCTTGTCCTTCAAACTCCGAGAAATATAAGGTTCCCGAGAACACATCTCCGCCATGGAGAAGCAAGGCATCCGGCTTGTCATGTCGAACTTCTTTAATAGCGGTTATAGCTTTCGGCATTTCCGCAACGCGAGCATGCGTATCATTCATATGCATCAATGATAATGTAAAATCGCTTGCTTTTAGCTGATTGGCCCGATGAATGAATGACGAGAATGCGCCCCGTGTAACGGGCTCATTTGGCCTGAAATCATTTAGTTGATCCGTCAATCCAAGATTGGCAAGGATTTGTACACCTCTTCTATGTGACTCGCCTACATTCGATAAATTGATTGTTACTTTCTCACCTGTATCGTATTTCTCAAGATCCAAAGCATTCACTAGTACGTTCGCCATTTGTTGACGTGTAAGAGCGGCTGTTGGTTTGAAATTCCCATTTGCATCCCCTTTGAATACATTCGCATTTGCTAGAGTGGCCATTTCTTTTGCGTAGAAACTGTCACCAGAAATATCTTTAAACTTCTTTAATACATCCGCCACATTCGTTGGTTCTTCAAAGTCCCCTAACTTTGCCAAAATTAACGCTGCGTGACGACGCTCGATTGAATGCCCAGGCTTGAACAGATTTTCCGAGTAGCCACGAATGATTTGTTGATCCGTTAACGCTTTTATGGCTTCATAATGGGTGTTGTCTTTTGATACATCGGTATACCATTGCTCTGCCGCACTGACAGAGCCTCCCGCCAATACAATCGCGCTAGCAACAGCAAATGTTGCACCAAACCTATGCACTTTTCTTTTATTCATCTTTTTACCCCCCACTGTAATAGTCTGATAATTGTACATATTCATACTACCAGAATATACACCTATTTTGATAGAGTTCCAGTATTTTTTTGGAAGTTTCTGATGCACTTAGCTACTATTTATTTCCACAAAAAAACGAGTCGAAGTGATTCGCTTCGACTCGTGATTATTTTGCTAACTCTGCTAGCAAGCTATGCGCTCGATGTTTGTTGTTTGTCTGCCCTGCTTCTTGCGCTCCAATACAAACGGGACAGCCGTATTCACAACGACATTCCGCCACATGATCGGCTGCCAGCATCAACAAATCTCTCCAGCGGCTGTAAATATTCTCACTCAACCCAATCCCACCTGGATAACTATCATAAATAAAGAATGTCGGCCGCTCCATATGAATGGCTTTCACTTGTGGTACGACATGGATATCACTGCGATCGCATTTGATGAATAGCGGTACCAACGATTGAATCGCATACGCCGAAGCACTCATCGCGTCAGTCAAATCGGATTTCTCCCAGCCTTCAGGCACATCGAACGTTAACCACGTCCCCGATGTATGCATTTCTTCGGCAGGTAACGAAATCGGACCGGATCCAATATTGTCATGCGTATCAAATTTAATTTTCTTAAAAATTGTCGGTATGGCGAGTACCGCTAAGTCTCCATAAGCTAGCGTCCGCTCTCCATCTTCCATTCGCTTATCTTCATTGATGACTTTCAATTCCACTGCGAGATTTGCATCGGTGAAATAATCGACATCGACGACGGTCACGTACGCTTTCTTTTCTTCCCAATCCAGTTCTTCTACTTGATATTGCGTTCCTTGATGTAAATAGATCGCCTCTTCATGCAACAACGTCATCGCACTGAAGCGGTCCATCTCGCCAATGACACGCGTTTCTTTCGGAAATGATTGGTCAATGATGATGACATTTTCTTGAGAAGCGGAACGTAAGCTGATTTCTCCAGCCGGAAAACGATCGGTCATCCAATGCCATTTATCCGATGTTTGTAACAAAACACCTTCACTTTGCAAAAACGCCAATAGTTCCTGTACTTCAAATTCACCATACGTCTCAGTAGAGCTAAATGGTAGTTCGAATGAAGCACATTTTAAATGATCCATTAAAATCAACATATTATCGGGATGAATATGAATTTCTTCTGGCTGCCGTCCGAGCAAGTATTGCGGGTGTTGAATAATATATTGATCAAGCGGCATCGATTGTGCTACATAAATGATAAGGGCGTCTTCCTGGCGTCTACCCGCCCGACCTGCTTGTTGCAATGCACTCGCAATATTTCCCGGGTAACCTGTCATGATACACGCTTGCAATTGCCCGATATCAATACCCAGTTCCAAAGCGTTCGTACTGACGACAGTACGAATATCTCCATTTTTCAATCCACTCTCGATCGTTCTACGTTCTGATGGTAAATAGCCGCCACGATAGCCCATAACAGTTTTATCGAATAATTTTTTCTTTGTTAGTTCTTTCATATACGTCACGAGCATTTCCACGCGCACTCGACTTCTCGCAAAAATGATCGTCTGAATATGCTTTTGATATAAAAATGCACCCAAATCTCGGACTTCAAGCACTGCACTTCTTCGTATACCAAACACATCATGGACGATAGGCGGATTATAAAAAACAAAATGTTTCTTGCCGCGTGGTGCTCCGTTTTGGTCAATCAACACCATATCTTTATTCGTCAGATTATCTGCCAATTCCTTCGCATTTGAGATCGTTGCAGACGTACAAATAAAAATGGGGTCACTTCCGTAAAATCGACAAATACGTTGTAATCGTCTTAACACATGCGCCACGTGACTGCCAAACACACCTTTATACGTATGGAGTTCATCGACCACGATATATTTCAAGTTCTCAAACAATGAAATCCATTTCGTATGGTGAGGTAATATGGCAGAGTGAAGCATATCCGGATTCGTTAATATAATATGGCCCGATTTTCTCACTTTGGTCCGCAAACCAGGCGCCGTATCTCCGTCATAGGTGTGACTTAAAATCGTTTCGCCACTCGCTTCAATCAAATCATGCAAATCTGCTAGCTGATCTTGAGCCAATGCTTTCGTCGGAAATAAATACAGTGCACGCGAAGATGGATCATCTAAAATCGATTGCAATACCGGCAAATGGTAGCATAATGATTTCCCTGAAGCTGTCGGAGTGATCGCCGTAATCGAGTGACCTTCACGCACTTTGTCAAATGCTTGTCGCTGGTGACTGTATAATTGCGAGATCCCCTTCGTTGCCAGTGCTTTACGAATCGACGCATGCAATACAGGAGGAAACGCCGCCATGACGGCCTCTTGCTCTTTAAGCGTTTCGATATAAGCGATATTCGGGCCAAAGCGTGAGTCCGCGAATAGTTCTTGGATGGTATCGGCTATACTTCGTTTATTCATTCACATCGTCCTCTTCTCGGTCTGCGTTCATTGCGTCCAAAACCGTTTGCAAAGTATAGCGTGCTGCGCGGATCGATAGAATAAAACGCTTCTTTCCAGTCTTTTTGTAGAAAGACTGTACGACGAATTGAGTCATGGAATCTTTTAAAGAATCTACTTGCACTTCATGCACATAGCGTGGCTTTTCCTTTTGTATCCACACCTTCATCTCTTCGGCCCACTGCGCAATCGCCTGATGGCTCACGTCGGCATACGGCTTCACTTCTTCAAAGAAATCCGGTTCATGATCTGTCTCTCTCATATGATAAAATCGCTGTTCACATTCATCACAAATCGTCAGCAATAACTTTGTGTCTTCTATCTTGCTCATGTATATAAAACTCCTTTAGTATTCATTGTAATAAAACACCCTATCCTTCATTTTATCAGATATTCAACTACAGCTCCACTTTCTACGAACAAACATTCCAAGCCGTCACCAATTTGACTACTTTCAATGCATGGGAAACTTTCTTTTTGGTAACTCGTCTAATAGTCGGTATGATATGATGTAGAGTACGAGGTGGTCACATTGGCGATACGTTATCCAAACGGAAAAAAGTTCAATCCTTCCGTGTCTTCTACGAAAAAGAAAACCTATGACTACTCCTTCAGTAATCGGGGTAAATCATTAGAAGACGAACTCAACGACACAAATGAATACTATTTGGCACATGGTCTTGCCGTCATCCATAAAAAGCCGGTTCCCATACAAATCGTCAATGTCCGCTATCCTGCAAGAAGTGCTGCAGTGATTACCGAAGCGTATTTCCGTACACCTTCGACAACAGACTATAATGGGGTGTGGAATGGATATTATGTGGATTTTGAAGCAAAGGAAACGAAAAATAAAACTTCATTGCCACTGCAAAATATTCATTTGCATCAAGTGCAGCATATGAAGCAAGTAATCGACCAATCCGGACTTGCTTTTTTTATTGTCAATTTCACAGTATTGGACCGATATTTCTTACTGCCTTTCGAGGAATTTTATCCTTTATGGAAGCGCATGGAAGATGGTGGAAGGAAGTCCATTACGTTATCTGAAATAGAAGAACGATCAATCGAAATCAATACCGGTTTTCACCCTCGGCTAGATTATATACAAGCCGTGGCGGATTGGATCAAGCACAAGACAGATTAATGAAAGCGAAAGGCAGGAAATATGATGAGTGATAACATAAACTCGAGAACGGAAAGAAGAAAGAGACAAGTGACGGAGCAACCAAAGCGTCCTCAGAAAAAGCTTCCTAACGAACTATGGAAGAAGATTCTTCTAGGTATCGTAGCCCTATTCCTTTTAGTGCTAGTTGGCGGAGCTTCCTTATTTGCTTATTATGCAAGTACAGCACCTGACTTAGATGAAGAGTTGTTGAAAGATCCCCTCACCTCTAACTTCCTAACAAAAGACGGCGATATATTCATGAAGTTCGGTGCAGAGAAACGGGAATTCGTGCCGTATGAGGAAATTCCAGAACAAATGAAAGATGCGATACTAGCTACGGAAGACATTCGTTTCTTCAAACATGGTGGAATCGATTTTTATCGTCTTGGCGGCGCCGTCATTGCCAACTTCCGTAGCGGATTTGGGTCACAAGGTGCTTCGACATTAACACAGCAAGTCATCAAAAATTCCTTCTTGGAAAATGAAAAAACATTGAAACGGAAAGCACAAGAAGCTTGGCTTGCGCACAAATTAGAAAAAGAATATACAAAAGAAGAAATTTTCGAGATGTACTTCAATAAAGTTCTTATGTCCGGTACACGCTACGGGATCGGCACAGGTGCAAATTTCTTCTTCGGTAAAAAAGTAGACGAACTGAATTTACCTGAAATGGCCATGCTAGCAGGTATGCCACAGTCTCCAAACGGCTATAATCCGTTTAAACATCCAGAACGTGCAGAAAAGCGCCGGAATATTGTTCTCACACTGATGGAACGTCATGGCAAAATCTCTACCGCTGAAATGAATGAAGCAAAAAAAGTTCCCGTCACTTCTACTCTATTGGCTGAAGAAGATCGTGAAGTGTTCGGCAAATATCCTGCGTACGTAGATGCGGTATTGGACGAAATCGAAGAAGCTGGTTTCACCGATCTTCTATCTGAAGGAGTTACCGTACAAACTGCTTTGGATCCAAAAGTGCAAGAAACAGTAGAAGCCGCAATCAATGATCCAAGCTATTATGAATCGGATGAAATGGAAGCCGGCATGACAGTGCTCGATACTAAAACTAGTGCAATCGTCGCTATTGGCGGCGGACGGAATTTTTCGGGGCGAAATTTGAATTTTGCTGAAGTCAAACGTGCACCAGGTTCTAGTATTAAGCCCATATTATCGTATGGCCCAGCAATTGAAGAACTAGACTGGTCCACAGGTCAAAAGGTAGTAGATGAACCTTACAGCTATACAGATTCAGGTAAATCCATCGGTAACGCAGATGGTGATTTCCTTGGAACATTAACTATGCGGCAGGCACTGTATTGGTCCAGAAACATACCTGCAGTGAAGACCTTTGAAGAGGTAGGACCGAAGAAAGCTGAAGCCTTTGCTAAGAAACTTGGGTTTACGTATGATGCGATAAATTCAAATAATGCACTTGGCGGCGGGGAAGAATTCTCGACAGTGCAGATGGCGGGTGCTTATGCCGCTTTCGGTAATGGTGGTATTTACACCAAACCCCATGCTGTGAAAAAGCTAATTTTGCGTGACGGCAAAACGGAAAAGAATTTACGTCCGGACCCTGTAACCGCAATGAAAGATTCCACCGCTTACATGATTACAGATGTATTGCGTGATGTACTTACTGAGTATAAAGCAACGGGAAGACGAGCAAACATTGAAAATATGGACATTGCAGGTAAAACAGGCACAACGAATTACCCTGCGAGCATTATGAAAGAGCATAATATGAAAGACCATTATGTTCCGGATACATGGTTCACAGGTTATACAACAGAGTATACAATCTCTACATGGGGTGGATATGCGAAATATACCACACCGATCACAACCTATGAACAAGGACGCTATGTACCACAAAATCTTTTCAGAGATGTCATGAGTAGCATCGCAAAAGACCCAGGTACATTCGTTCAACCAGACTCCGTCGAAGAAGCGGCAATTGTCAAAGGTAGCGACCCTATCATGCTTGCCAGTTCATTCACGAACAGGAATAACGTCAGTAATGAATTATTTGTCAGAGGTACTTTACCCAAAAAAGCATCGATTCCTGAGAAAATTTCCATTCCAAGTCCGGATGGATTGACTGCACATTTCGATGCGAATTCCAATGCGGTTCAATTACAATGGAATTATGATGTGCCAGATAAATACAGCAGTCTCGGAAGCCCTACATTCAACGTCAGTGTCTCTGTTGACGGTGGTGGCGCACAAAACATCACGACGACTTCCGATAAACAAACGACATACTCTGGCGTGGAATACGGTAAGAATTACACATTCCATGTAAGTGCCAACATGGGTGGCTATACAAGTGGTTCGGCTACCACTTCCCTTTTGATCAAAGGTGCGGATGAACCGGTCATTGAAGATGAACCGATCGTGGATCCTGATGAAAATCCGGATGATCACAACCATCACGATGATGAACCGTCAGATACTGACTCAGATGACGACAATGATTCCGATCATGAAGAACCAGGTCAATCGGATCAAGATGGTTCGGACAATCAAGATGGCAATAACTCCACTAATGGCCAGAACAACCAAGATCAGAATTCGAATCAAGGGCAAGGGCAAGGGCAAGGGCAAGGCCAGTCTAACCAAGGTCAAGGAAATCAGGGGAACCAAGGTAATCAAGGAAATCCAGGACAAGGACAAAACTCTAATGATGGCGGCGATACGTCATCTGATTCCTCTACCAATTAAAAAAGAGCGATTTTACACGCAAACTACGTGTAGAATCGCTCTTTTTATTTAGTGTTGAACGCGTAAGCGCGCTGCTTTCTTTTTCATTTCATCATATAGCATGGTCAATTGAATGACAGCATAATGACTGCTTTTTTGACGTTTGATGAATTCGATTCGTTCCTCGTAATTATTTGGTGCAAGTACGTGATGCAGTTTACCTGTGTGAGGATTTTCCACTCGCTCACTTTGCTCGATTAACGATTCGAGCTGCTGAATGGCTGGCTGTATTACATCCAATTTACGCGAATCTTTTACAGCGTATGCTTTTTCCACTTCAGGCTTTTGCTGTTCCCATATATCGAGTACTTGCTGTACGTTTTCCTTTAATTGTTCGTAGGTCATTTCGCTTTCATCCTTTTTTGGCCTTCGCGGCATAAATCCAGTAACGGACATTCGGGACAGTTCGGATTTTGCGCTTTGCAATGATAGCGACCGAAGAAAATCACTTGATGATGAGTCTGTGTCCACTTTTCCATTGGCGTCCAACGCATGATTTTTTCTTCTACATCAATCGGACGATCTTTCCAGCGATTCATACCTAGTCTTTTTGCTACACGTTCGACATGTGTATCGACAGCTAATGCCGGCACGCCGAACGCATTCGACACGACGACATTGGCTGTTTTCCTACCCACGCCTGGCAATGTCATCATGACATCTCGATTAGGAGGTACTTCTCCACCAAATTCTTCAATCAGGCGGAGGCTAAGCGCTTGGATGTTTTTGGATTTATTACGGAACAAACCGATTGAACGTATGTCTTGCTGTAATTCCTCAATAGGTACGGCCAAATAATCTTCCGGTGTCTTATACTTCTTAAACAGTTCTGCAGTCACCCGGTTGACTAATACGTCCGTACATTGTGCGGACAATAATGTCGCAATCAGTAATTCAAAGGCATTCTTATGCACGAGTTCACAATGCGCTTCAGGAAACATCTCATCGAACGTTTGCAGGCATGTTTGCCACTGTGTTTTTGTCAGCATAGTTTCACCTACTCCCGTTCTTCGAGCCAATTATAGAAAGGCACATCCTTAATCGCTGCATTCAACTGCGGTGTGGTCGCTACCGTTGTTGGTCGAAACGCTTTAGTTTGTTTTTCTACATCGCGCATCGTTTTAACGTTTTTCTTTTTCCATTCAAATAGAATTCGGTCTATATAGCGCAAACTCATTTTCTGTGCTAATACGGCTTCTCTTAATGCCGCGCGAATGATTTCCGTTGAATGACCATCTTTATCAATCCACATACCGATAGTTTCAAATTCCATAGGGGACAAGAAACGGCCGAATTCTTGCTCGAACAACGAGAAGATTTCTCCCTCTTCTTGCTTGACTACTTCTTCTTCGGTTTCCATCGACTGTTTTTCGACTTCATCGATCAATCGACTCCATAACGGATAAAAAGAGAATTGCTCATGCAATACTTTATTTTCGTCGGTACTTTGCTCAATAGAAAATAATCCTTTTTGCATCATACGTTGTAGACAATTCGTTACCTCTTTCTCTTGCAGTTGCATGCGATTCGCGATATCGGTAGGGGTCGGGAAATAGTTCCCCGCTTCCTGAAATGCGATTAAATGCAATAATACCATGGCGTCACTATCTGAAATCAGCAGTTGTTTATAATGTTGAAAAAAGAGCTGAGAAATAGACACATTTCCCTGCTCCATCCAAATTTTCAGCCGCTCATCTTGTTGCATAGTTGAAACTTCCTCTCATCAGCAACTTGTCGGTTGCTTCTGTTTTACGCTTTCCAATGATCTCTTACAAACTGATCAATACGTGCAATTCCTTCTTCCAACTGATCGATCGAAGTGGCATAAGAAAGACGGATCGTAGTATCAGAACCAAATCCAGTGCCTGGAATGACAGCTACTTTAGCTTCTGTCAGTAATGCTTGCGCGAAATCATCTACGTTTGCGTAGCCCGTTTTCTTAACTGCTTCTTGTACGTCTGGCAATAAATAGAATGCGCCTTGTGGCTTTAATACATCAAAACCTGGGATAGCAGCAAGTTTAGGGTACGCCTGATTCAAACGGGATTCAAAGTCTTTTCGCATGACTTCTACAGTGTCTTGAGGTCCGTTATATGCTTCAATTGCTGCATATTGCGAAGTCGTCGTTGGATTGGATGTAGAATGGCTTGCAAGATTCGTCATCGCGCTTACTACTTCTTCGTCGCCTGCGATATATCCTATTCTCCAGCCCGTCATAGAATGGGATTTCGATACACCATTAATAATGAATGTACGATCTTTTGCATCGTCTGATAGCTGTGCAATCGATACATGTTCTTTACCATCATAAACAAGCTTCTCATAAATTTCATCTGAAATGATCCATACATCTTTTTCACGGCAAACTTCCGCAATCGCTGTGAGTTCTTCTTTCGAATAGATCATACCCGTTGGATTACCCGGTGAGTTAATGATGACCGCTTTTGTCTGATCCGTAATGGCATCTTTAATTTGCTTGGCTGATACTTTGAACTGCTCTGCAGCTGTTCCTTCAACGAAGACAGGTGTACCTTCTGCGAGCTTCACTTGTTCAGGATAACTCACCCAGAATGGCGAGGGGATAATGACTTCGTCGCCTTTATTCAGCAGCACTTGGAAAAGTGTATAGAGCACATGCTTCGCTCCAATTCCCACTAACACTTCCTTGCGCGTATAATCCAATCCTTGGTCTCTTTTCAATTTGTCAATTACGGCATCCTTGAGTTGCGGAAGACCACCGGCCGGAGTATATTTCGTCTTGCCATCCTTCATTGATTGATACGCTGCTTCTAAGATGTTTTGAGGCGTATTATAATCCGGTTCGCCAGCTCCGAGTCCGATCACATCGATGCCGGCAACCTTCATTTCTTTCGCCTTCGCTGTAATCGCTAATGTTGTAGATGGTGATAAAGTATTTACTCTGGACGCTAATTGCTTTTTCAAATTGACCGCTCCCTTTTAGTCCTAATCCATTTTTCTATAGTTTTGAAATTCGCTTTAACCATTTTCCATCTACAAAATTCAGATACGCGTAGTGTAAGAAATCCTCGTCATCCAGATAACTCACTTCCCAAAACGGAGTGTCATTTTCCATGCCTAATGCGGCATTGAGGATCTTTTTTACGTTTTCCTCTTTTTTTACGATGTCCTTGGCTTTTTGCTTTGTAATACCATCTTTAATTGAAATAGCTTTCAGAATCTTCGTCGTTTCTTCTTCCACGAAGATGATTTTTTCAAGATCATTTTTATCTGTGCCATAGACGGTAATCCATGACGTTTTCCCATGATAATGATCCATTTTTTCTACTTTTTCTAGAACATTATTTGCTAATACGGCTTCTTTCACTACTTTTTCAGATGCAGCAAACGGCTTCCCCGCTTGATAGAAAACGATAAAAGTAATTGTGAACCCGAGCGCAAGTAAAAATAGGAATAGAAACTTAATCCAATTGAGCAAAAGTGCCACTTCCTATCGAATGAACCGCTAATTGTTTTCGATTCATTTTCTGACCTGCTTTCTATTCGTACATCCATCATTATAACAATTTTCGATCTCCTTAACTAGACCTTCTAACGATACTTTTTTCACCGATGATTTAGGTAAAGCTTGTAAAAAGGATGTACCGTAGGATTTCGTATCAATACGTCGATCCAATATGATGAAGAATCCCTGTTCATCTGATGAACGAATCAATCTACCGAATCCCTGTCTGAAACGCAATATAGCTTCCGGTAAAGCAAGATCGATGAATGCATTTTTACGTTCCGCCACTAGAGCTTCTGAACGAGCTTTAAATAGAGGTTCCTCAGGTGATGTAAACGGTAAACGAACGACCACTACCGCGGATAATTGTTCACTGGGCACATCCACACCTTCCCAGAAGCTTGTCGTGCCGAATAAAACGGCTTTCTTTTGCTGTTTGAACGTCTTCAGCAACTTATGACGGCTTCCTGAGCTGACGCCTTGTGCGATCAACATATAATCTTCTTGTAATGATTCACTGTCGATTACGGCTTGATGCGTCTTCTTCAACATATCATGAGACAAGAACAACGCAAACACGCGTCCTTCAATCGCAACGGCTGTTTGGATTAACGCATCTGCGACCGCTTCGATGTACTCTTCATTTGAAACTTGCTGAATATCTGGCATATCTTCCACAATCATCGTATGAGCACCTTCATAGAAGTTCGCTGGGGCATCAAAAGTGTATAGCGGCACGCTGGAGGGCAATCCTGCTTGGTCTAGTACAAAGCGGTCCTGTTGCCCTGCAGTTAACGTACCGGACGTCCAGACGACGCCTGCTTCCCCTACAAATGTATCCATAAAATCGCGAATTACTTCTGAACCGTTGATCGGACTTTTCTTGATTTGTAAACTGCCAGGCAAACTTCGGCTGTCTTTCTCCATCCAAATGGTCGTACTGGATTTTGGCTGCTCCAAAAATAATTCAATCCACTCACCAGCTTTGATCTTCATTTCATTGACCCAATACAACCATTCATTGAGCGCTGCTTGCTCATGCAGTGTCAATTCATTCGGCAAATTTTGAATCGGCATCGCATAGTTTTCGGTTACACCGATATATTCATTCATTTTACGCAACACTTTATCGAAAATTTCATTCGACCGAAGACGTTTGGACAATGGCTTCACCGTTCTTGTCGACTGTTTATTATCATAGTTTGAATTGGAGTTCATCAGCACCAACATCGACTCATCAAATGCAAGCATGAATTCATTGAATGAATGCTGAAGCCGTTCAGTTGAAAGTTCATGATTGAAACGAAATCGCTTTAAGATATCTTGAATATCAAACAATAGTTGGCAGCTGCTTAAGCCGTTCAATTGACTCATCACATATTTCCATTTCGTATAAGAAAACACTTGTTGGTGCGTCCGAATTGCCGCTTGATTCATTTGATGGGCTTCATCGATCACCAACCCACTGATTGAATGAAACAACGGATCATAACGTTGCTGGTCGTTCACCAACATTGAATGATTCGTCAATAGCACCATCGACTGCTGACAGTTATTTAATGTATGCGTATAAAAGTCCGCCACGCGTTCGTCTTTCTTCACGCGCATCGAACGCTTCCGGATGCGATCGATAAACAACTGACCGCCACCTGATACATTGACCTCATCTAAATCACCAGTAGTCGTTTCGGTTAACCAAACCAATAACTGCATGATCGTGATCGAATCATCATACACCTCATCATTAAAATGCAATAGTTCCTCAAATTTCCCGAATGAAATATAATTCGCCATGCCTTTAACGACAGTCGTTGGGATCGTCATTTGCAAAGCCTTTTCAAGCTTCTGGACTTCCTCCGCAAGTGTGTCGACCAAGTGGTTCGTATACGTACTAATGACAACAGGCTGCTTCGTTTCATATGCGCGGATTAAAGCAGGCACTAAATAACCGATCGTCTTGCCAGCGCCAGTTGGAATCTCCACAGCGATTTGCTTCTTTTCAACAAAAGCTTGCCACGTCAAATCCATTAACTGGGCTTGACCTTCTCTAACGTGATAAGACGGATGAATTTTCTGCATGACTTGATCTTTCGCCAGATCATCGGCAGGAAATTCTATCGGCTTCGGCCAGGATGTAGTAGTGGGCTTTGATTTCAAATACGGGATTCCACGAAATAATGCATAGTCGCTAGACGTTTCCTTGCCACGTACATGCTTCAACGCTTCATAAAATAATGTGGATACATCCGATTTCATGGCGAATGAACGCTCATGCATACGATTCAACGTCTCTTTAGGTAAGGTTTTAATTTTTTCAATAGCCTGCAACAAAAACAATGCAGTCGCTTCTGCATCATCATCCGCCCGGTGAGCTTGCTTTAACGAAATATTTAAAGACTCGGCAATATCTTGCAATCGATAGCCAGGCAAAGTAGGATACATAATCTTCGCTAATTCTACGGTATCAATAGTCTTGCCATGCCATTTTGACACACCACAGCGAACCAATTCTTTTTGTAGAAAGGATACGTCAAAGTCTGTATTGTGCGCGACAAAAATACATCCCGCAAGCAAATCTGCCACTTCTTCCGCAATCTTTTCAAAAGGAGCAGCATCCTTCACGTCTTCATCACCAATCGATGTCAGTTGGTGAATAAAAGGCGGAATCGGGCGCTGCGGATGCACGTAACGCATATATGTATCTATTATTTTATGATTTTCAATAAAAACAATCGCAATTTGAATGATCCGATCTCCATTTGAAGGCGAATGACCAGTCGTTTCCAAATCGACAACTGCATATTTGCTTGTAGACATACCATCATCAACTTCCTATTTGGTTTCTAAAGCAAATTGTATCACACTTACCACAACGACTCACGTCTTGCATGTGGTCAAATCATATACCTTTTGAACGAACAAATAATAAAAGTAATTTAAGGAGTAGTTCCGCGTGGAAGCTCTAGCTAGAGACCGTTTCCCAAAGGCACAGCTCACGATTGCTCCCCCTTGAAAGCGTCCATTTGGAACGAAGATCAACAAAGCTACCTCACTGCGCTTATTTTTTCTACAACTGAACCCCCATTCGAATAATTCTCAAATGGGGGTTCAGTACTCTTTAGAATATAGCGACGCCTGGTTTTTCCGTGATTACTTCCTTCACACGATTCTGCTCATCCATAATCAACACAGTCGGCTGATGCGTACGCGCCTCTTCATCCGATACATACGCATAAGAAAGAATGATAACAATGTCACCCGGCTGCACAAGACGTGCTGCAGCTCCGTTGACACAAATTACTCCACTGCCTGGCTCTCCTTCGATAATATACGTTTCGAAGCGCGCACCGTTATTATTATTAACGATCTGCACTTTCTCATTCGGTAACATCCCCGCAGCCTCTAACAGCGCTCCGTCGATTGTAATGCTCCCTACGTAATTCAGATTGGCTTCCGTTACAGTGGCGCGGTGTAATTTTCCATTCATCATCATTCTAAACATTTTTCTCATCCTTTATAGTTGACATAATAATATTATCTATCAATCTTGCGTGAGTAAACTGGACTGCGGCTGCTAAGATTACTTCATCCGTATCGTCGATCTTTTCTTCCAGAGACGGATACGCAAGTACTTCGACGTAATCAATTGTACCGGATGTTTCTTCTTCAATCACTTTGCGCACAATCTTCGCTACTTCTTGAAGTGGCACGCCTTCATAATAACTGCGTTTCCCTTGAGATAGTGCACGATAGATGGCACTTGCTTCATTTCGTTCGTGTTCAAGTAATCGCACATTACGTGAACTTTTCGCAAGCCCGTCTTCTTCACGCACAGTAGGTACACGTGCGATCGATGTGCGAAGATTGAAATCTTCTACAAACGTTTCAATAATCGCTAGTTGTTGCGCATCTTTCATGCCAAAATACGATTCATCTGGATCGACGATATTGAATAATTTCAACAGAACTTTCAATACCCCGTCGAAATGTCCTGGTCTTGAAGCACCACATAGACGCGACGCTTGTTCTCCAGGTAGAATACTGATGCCGCTTTTACGAGGATACATTTCATCAACAGATGGAATAAATAAATAGTCGACTCCTGCTGCGGAAGCCAATTCTGCGTCACGTTGTTCATCGCGTGGATAGGCTTCGTAATCTTCTCCAGGCCCGAACTGCGCAGGGTTGACGAAAATACTCATGACGACCATATCATGGTCTCTTCTAGCTTCTTTGACTAATTCCATATGACCTTCATGAAGGAAACCCATTGTCGGTACGAAACCTACAGTGCGCCCTTCACGTTTTCTTGTGTTTAGGATACTTTGTAATTCCGCGATCGATCGAACTATTTGCATGGTGTCACTAGTACTCATAGCGTCTTGCCTCCATACAATGCTTCAAGTTCTTCTTCCTTCATCGTAAATCGATGGCTTTCAGAAGGAAACGATCCATCCTTAACTGCCAAATTATAAAGTCTCATCGCACCTTCGATATCTTTACCAACTTCCGCATAACTTTCGACGAATTTTGGTAATTTATGATTGCCATAGCGCACCATATCATGGAATACGAGTACTTGGCCATCTGCTTCAGCACCCGCACCGATTCCAATGATAGGAATAGATACTGCCTCCGCAACTTCTTTTGCCAATTGGAAAGGAATGCATTCCAGTACAATCATAAACGCACCCGCTGCTTCACAAGCTTTAGCATCATCGATCAACTGTTTAGCTGCAGCAGCCGTTTTCCCTTGAACTTTGTATCCACCACTCACTCCAGCAGACTGCGGAAGCAATCCTAAGTGTGCACATACTGGCATGCCAGCTGTCGTCATCATCTTGATTTTATCGATAACCGCGCCACTGCCTTCGACTTTCAGTGCATTCGCAGAAGTTTCTTGGAATAAACGTAAAGCATTCTGTAAAGTGGTATCAGCCGATCCATGATACGTACCAAATGGCATGTCAACGATTACGAATGTATCTTTTGCACCTCGTCGAACCGCTTTACCATGGTGACTCATTTCATCGAGCGTTACATGTGCTGTCGAATCATAGCCTAGCACGACCATACCAAGGGAATCCCCAACAAGAAGTACATCAATACCTGCTTGTTCTGCAATTTGCGCTGTCGGATAATCATATGCGGTCAACATACTGATTTTTTCACCATTTGCTTTCATTTTCGAAAAATCTGTTGTAGATTTCATTGTTCATCTTCTCCTTTACGTCTGATTTCAGCAGGCGTTTGGTAGGCAAAAAAACCAAAAATAAAACCCTACTGATCCAAATTTGGACAGAAGGGTTGCGTAAGCGTTTCATCATGCTTCCTCCGTCCCTGTCTAAATAGATCAAGGCAGAACTTGTATATAATTCATTTGCCAAACAGGTGCAGCTCTCAAATCGATACCGCCCTATGCGTACACTATATCAAAACAGTCAGTTTATGTATAGTTTTAATTCTTAACTTCGATGTCTGCGGAATAAATTCCACGTACAGTACCATCTGCCAGTTGTAGTTCTAACATACCATCATGGGAAATACCCAGCGCAATCCCTTCAACTGTTTCATGGACCATGCTGGCTTTAATTCTCTTACCCGTTATCGCAGCATAGCTCTCCCATAAAATTTTAATCGGTGCAAATCCTTTTTCGACATATAAATCTGTATATTGCTCGAGGTACTTCAGAATGGCCGCCACTAATTGTGCACGGTCAATCATCTCTCCCTTTTCAATGCGTAATGAAGTCGCAATCATTTGCAGTTCTTCAGGGAAATCAGACTGCTGCTGATTGGCATTGATCCCCATCCCTAAAATAATCGCTTTGACACGATCAGGATCGGACTGAAGCTCTGTCAAGATACCTGTGATTTTTTTGCCGTTGAGCAAAATATCGTTCGGCCACTTAATAACCGGCTGAATATCTGCCACTTCTTCAATCGCACGAACAATTGCGACGGCTGCAACCAATGTCAGTTGCGGTGCGTATTGAGGTGCCAAATCAGGACGAATAATCAAACTCATCCAAATACCCCGATTTGCTTTTGACTGCCACGGTCTCGCCAAACGTCCTTTGCCGGCTGTCTGTTCTTCCGCAATAATCAATGTGCCATCTTCCGCTCCATTTTGCGCGTCTTCATGTGCAATGGTCTGTGTAGTAGGCACCGATGTGAAATATTTAATGACTCGACCATAGCGTTCGGTCTTTAAATATTCGGTAATATTCCCTTGATTCACTAAATCGGGTGCATCGATTAAGTAATAACCTTTTTTACGCTGTGACCCAATTTCGTACCCCTCTTCTTCAAGCTCTTTAATATATTTCCAAATCGCTGTGCGCGATAGACCGAATTCATCGGCAATATCTTGACCCGATATGGGTTCACCTTGTGCAGCAAACAATCGTTTCAATAATTCACTTTTCACGGGAGATTTCATTTATAAACCATTCCTTTATCGCCAGTGCGTCATTTTCAATTTGTCCGTAGACAACTGCTCGTTCAATTTTCATAATCCAATCACTTGTCCATTTGCCACCGCTTTTTCCAGACCATTTCAATAAGTCGTTACCGGTGAAAGCCAAGTCTGTGCGTTGCGAAATCGATAATTGGTTTTTATACTGTTCAATTTGCTGATTGCTTAGATCATGACCTTCATGATGTGTGCTATAGATTTTCCCTACTACTTCCAGTACGTCGGTTGGATAGCTATAGAAATCCCATGGATCAAACGCTCGTTGTATACGTAGAGCAAGGGCTTCTTCACACTGTTTCAGAAAACGTTTTTCTTCATTAGACAATTTGAAGTACCTAGCCAGTTCCGTTGCGGTCGTGTCCGTCACTGCAAGCATCGCCGCGAAGCCATGGCGTGCGTGAAGAAATGGTGTATAGCAATCCAATGATTCAAATGCTGAAAATAACTCGGGAAACCGTTCTGGCAAGCCAATTTCACGGCCATACTGAAACGCTCGAGAAGGATTCTGCCCTTGAAACAATTTATCCATTTCTGTTTTGATCCGTTCCATCGCCACATGACGCAATGAAGGAGCTAGCGTTTTCATCGTCTGCAATGTCTCGGAATCGATGTCGAAATTCAAGACGGAGGAAAAGCGCAAGGCACGGAAAATACGCAGTGGATCTTCTTTTAGACGTTCTTCCGGGTTTCCGACGGACCGAATAATCTTTTGCTTCAAATCTTTCAGTCCGTCAAATACATCAATCAATTCTCCATCCACTGTCATAGCGAGCGCATTGATCGTAAAGTCACGGCGCTGCAAATCAGCTTGCAAGGAAGGGACAGAATGACGCTGGTCGCTGTATGTAGCTTCTGTACGGTATGTCGTCACTTCAATTGGTTCACCATGCAGGAGCACCAAGATCGTACCGTGTTCAATACCTATATCAATAGTATGTCTGAATACTTCTTTGACTTGATGAGGAGTCGCGGAAGTCGTAATGTCTATATCCAACGGTTTTTTACCGAGCTGGGCGTCACGTACTGCACCGCCAACAAAGACAGCTTCATAGCCTGCTGCGTGTAACTCTCTAATTACTTGCCGGCTTGCCGCCGAACCAAATGAAGTTGTCATTTCATCGCCGCCACTTCATAATATAATTCTTCATATTGCGCTACGATGGATTCGGAACTGAATTCTTTTTGTACCGTTTGCCTAGCATTTCTCTTCATTTGTTGATGCAGATGAGAATCACTCAGCAACTGTGTCACACGATTTGCGACGGCTTGTACATCACCTAGTTCTACTAAAAATCCGTTGACTCCATCTTCTACAACTTCCGGGATTCCACCGATCGCATTGGCTACAGCTGGCACTCCACAAGCAAAAGCCTCAAGCAACACGAGACCGAATGCCTCTTTCTCAGACAGCAATAACATCACATCGCTGAGGGATAATAAATCCGGTAGATCATCACGTTTTCCTAAGAATAAAATATCGTCTTGCAATCCATTGTGCTCAACAAATTCTTCCAAGCCAAATTTCTCAGGACCTTCACCGACTAACAGCAATTTCGCCTTATGCTGCTGATCAATTAAACGGAAGCTTTCGATAATATCTGGAATACGCTTCACTTTACGGAAATTAGATATATGGATTAATACTTTCTCATCTGGCGCAATACCGAGTTCTTCCCGAAGTCGTCCAACTTCACGTGGATAATATTTTTCTTCATCGATGAAGTTATAAATCGTTCGAATTTCGGTCGTCGGTTGCAACAACTCGATCGTCTCATTGCGTAACGAGCGCGAGACAGCCGTTACACGATCGGATTTATTAATACCATAAGACAATGTATTTTTTAATGCAGGGTCGTGACCCAGAATCGTCACATCGGTGCCATGTAGAGTCGTGATGATCCCAATAGATGATTGCGCCATATCTTTCGCCAGAATAGCGGAAATTGCGTGTGGCACTGCGTAGTGGACATGCAGCAAATCCAGCTGTTCCGATTCGATGACTTGCGCGATGCGGTTGGCAAGGGCGATGTCATACGGAGGATATTTAAAAACTGCATATCCTTCAATCGTCACTTCATGAAAGTGGATATTCGGATGGATATCCAAAAAACGAAACGGTTTACTCGACGTAATATAATGCATTTCATGACCATTATTCGCCATTTTAAGCCCTAACTCCGTCGCCACTACACCTGATCCTCCAAGTGAAGGATAACAAATGACACCTACTTTTAATTTTCTTTGTTGCATACATAAACCGCCTCACTGCAAAAGTTTAATCTATAATTTTTTCAAGGCCGTAGATGAATCGTGGAGTAGAAACAGATTCACGAACCGCTAGTAGTATACCCGGCATAAAGGACTTCCGGTCGAATGAATCATGACGGATCTTGAGCAATTCCCCTTCACCGCCAAGTAGTACTTCTTGGTGTGCGAGTAATCCTGGTAAACGAATACTGTGAATCTTCATACCTTCGATATCAGCCCCGCGTGCGCCTTTAACTGTCTCTTGTTCTTCTGGGTGACCTTGGATGTGGGCTGCACGTACTTCACGGATCATCTCAGCCGTTTTGACAGCTGTTCCAGACGGTGCATCCAATTTCCGGTCATGGTGCATTTCAAGTATTTCAACGTCTCCTAAATAACGGGCAGCTTGTTGAGCAAATTTCATCATAAGAACGGCACCTATCGAGAAGTTCGGTGCAATAATACAGCTTTTCTGCTGTTCAGTAGAAAGGTTCTCTAAATCTGTGAGCATTTCGGCAGTCAATCCCGACGTGCCGACCACTACGTTCATACCTAGCGACAATGCTTCGCTTGCGTTAGCGAACACCGCATCAGGATCTGTCACATCGAGTAATACATTCGGGTGGTGTGCAGCATACAACGCTGCAAGTGATGTATAAATCGGTATCCCTTCTTTTGTATCGGTTATGGCTCCATTATGTAGGTATTCTCCATCATGTTTATAATCCAGCACGGCTACGATCTCAATATCCGCTGCTTCCGTCCCTGCTACTATAGCAGTTCCACCCATTCTTCCACGTGCACCTGCTATCGCTAATTTAATCGTCATTCTGTTTCCTCCTTTTTAGTCCAACGGTCTTTATCCCTTGTGTTGAATTTAGTCAATACCGTATCAAGCGCTTCTGATAAATTAATTTGTTGTGAATTAGCAAAACAGATGAGGACGAATAATAGGTCACCTGTTTCTTCTTCCAACGTTCGTACAGCTTCAGTAGATTTTTTCTTCTTCATACCGTAGCGATCTTGCACTTCACGGGATAACTCTCCTAACTCTTCTGTCAGCCGTGCGATCAGTTCCATCGGAGGAAAGTATCCTTCTTTAAAACCAGTTATGTATGTGTCCACATCTTGTTGCAATTGTTCCATCGTTTTAGTCATCACCATCAGCTCCCCTTCCTATCGTATGCATTCTTTTGGCTATTGTCAAAATATAATATTTAGCACATACTATGTATATTGTACGTATCATCGGATGATAATACGCGCGTACATGGGACAAGCTACATAGAACAAGAAGCTCAATTACACCAAGGATCGATTAACGGAAGGAGTGTTGTGTTTGTTCGCTGGAATTCGTGTACGAAATATTTTATTGATTATGTTGGGTGCTGCGTTATTTAGTTTCGGACTCGTGAACTTTACGATCCAACATGAACTTGCAGAAGGCGGATTTACCGGGATTACCTTGATCTTGCTGTTTGCTTTCAATTGGGACCCTGCTTTAATGAACTTATTACTGAATATCCCGATGTTTTTAATAGGGTGGAAGATGCTTGGCAGACGCTCCTTCATTTATACCGTCATTGGCACAGTGGCAGTGTCGATCTTCATTAAAATCTTCATGAAATATGAAGTGAGTATTCATATGGAAGGGGATTTGTTTTTAGTCGCACTGTTTGCAGGTGTATTCATTGGTGTAGGACTAGGTATTATCTTTAGAAGCGGTGGAACGACAGGTGGCTCCGATATTATCGCGAGACTTGTGCATAAGAAATATGGAGTGACGATGGGGAAAACAATGTTTGTGTTTGACGCCGCTATCATTTTATTATCATGGGTTGTCTATTTAGATTACCGCTCGATGATGTATACGTTGGTTGCATTATTCGTCGGCGCACGGGTGATCGATTTCGTACAAGAAGGAGCCTATTCTGCGAGAGGTGCATTCATCGTTACGAACTCGCCCGATGAAATCGCTAGTAAAATTGCAGATTCAATGGAAAGAGGCGTGACAGTGTTTAAAGGATACGGTCATTTCTCAAAAGAAAATCGTGAAATACTGTATTGCGTTGTCGGAAAAAATGAAATGATTCGATTGAAAAATCTTATCACCACTGTAGATCCTGAAGCGTTTGTCTCCATGATGGAAGTACATGACGTGATGGGTGAAGGATTCACATTAGATGAACAAAAACGACCTATCGGCGATTAAAAAATCCTTCTGCATGAGCAGAAGGATTTTTTCCTTAATTAGTCGCGGCTTGTAAAGATTAAAATCAAACGCACTAGTTCAAGTACTGCTACTGCTGTTGCAGCAACGTATGTCATCGCGGCTGCACTCAATACTTTTTTCGCCTGTGGTTCTTCATCGTTACGAATGATACCTAGTTGAACGATTTGATCCATTGCACGTGATGATGCGTTAAACTCTACCGGCAATGTGACAATTTGGAATAGCACCCCAACTGCCATCAACAGAATCCCGATCCCTAGCAAAGAGTTCATGCTAGAGAAGATGATCCCGATCATGATAAATACCCAAGATGCATTAGAAGTTAAACTTGCGACCGGCGCCAATCGGTGACGGAAACGCAAGAAGGAATAAGCTTCTTTGTCTTGAATAGCGTGGCCCACTTCGTGCGCTGCCACCGCTGTACCGGCTACAGATGATTCGTGGTAGTTACTTGTGGACAACGCCACGATTTTTGTCATTGGGTTATAGTGATCCGTTAAGAATCCTTGGCTTTCCACAACTTTTACATCATGTAAACCGTTTTGATCCAGAATGAGTCTCGCTACTTGAGCACCGGTCATCCCAGAAGTAGAACGAATCTTTGAATACTTTTTATATGTGCTTTTCACTTTAAATTGCGCATAGATAGGAAGCAATAAAATGACACCAAAGTAAATCCAGAACACGTCTATCTCTCCCCTTTCTCTCTACCCTTAATTTTATAATGTTTACTTGCTTACTGCAACTTTTAACTATGCTTTCAAAGCCTGTAGGTCTAGTCTTGACTTATAATTCCACATCGCAATAGCTATACAAGCAATAGATAACCAAAATGTGAAATAACCGATCTGAGGACTGTATTGCGTAAGGTCATGATAGATCGGCATTTGTCCAAAAACATAGTCGATTACGTCATTATGAAGTGTCCAAATGGAGGCAATAAGTATATGCCAAGCTTTAAATTTATATTTCGGTAAATATAAGATTCCTTGTAATGCCATCGCAAAGTGAGAACCAATCAACATCCAGCCTACCCAGCCGATTGAACCCGTTACAACGAGTGTTAACACATTCATAACGACAGCCCATAAACCATACTTTACTAAAGTAATGAGTGCAAGAGCTTCCATCAATTTGAAGTTTCGATTGAGTAGCCAGCCTATTATAGCGATACAAAAGAACAAAGTGGCTGTAGGACTATCCGGTACAAAAATCCAGTATTTTGGCTCTGTGATTTCCAGTTGCCACATATACCAATCATATCCATAGACCGAGCCTAATATATTAATGAAAAGAAGGATCCATAAGAAAGATTTATGAGAAAGGATCATCCAGATTTGTGTCCATGCCATTCGCAAAAACATCACCACTTTCACCGAAATATTTTACTCCTATGTATTATATAGTATGGATAAATATATAGAAAAAAAGAGTCAGTTTCCTGACTCTTTTTTCTTACTTCGTTTCTAGCTCAGCTATGAATTCAGCAAGTACTTGAAGATCTTCATCTGAACCTTCCCATGTACCAGGAGGCATAGCTCCTCGGCCGTCATGAGCGATTTCGATAATTTCATCAGCAGTCATGCCTGTGTTAGTTAACGGTAAGCCCAATCCACCTTGGAAGGAGTCACCGTGACAGCCAATACAGGAAGAGCCCTGATAGATCTCATACCCTTCAGCTGTTTCATCGAATTCTACTTCATCTACAATTGCACCTTGAACTTTTGCTGCTTCCCAGTCGTGGTTTTCGACTGATTCCCAAGTCAAGTAGAAGATAGCCAAGAATGAAAGAATCATGAAGCCTGTTGGCAATGGACGCTTGAATGGACGTCTTTCTTTCGTAGTATCCATGAAAGGAACTAGCATTAAAGCCATAACTGCCAATCCAGGAACTACGATCGCACCGATCACGTTATAAGGACCGGAAGCGAATTCATATTTCAATAACTGATACATGAATAGGAAATACCAGTCTGGAACCGGTATATACATTGTATCCGTCGGGTCCGCTTGACGTTCAAGCGGTGACGGGTGTGCAAGAGTAACGATTAGGTAGCCGATTAAGAAAACTGCTCCAACCATCCACTCTTTTAATAGAAAGTTTGGCCAGAATGCTTCGGTTTTACCCGGATATTCTGAATAATCCTTTGGTGTATTCGACATCTTGCCTGAAGCCTTGATGCGCGAATCCCCAACAAATTTCATCCCTTTTCCGCGGTGCATGTTATTCCCTCCTTCTTAAATTTCAGATGACCCTAACCAAAAAATTGGTTCTTATAGTGGTCCGGAAATACCTTGTCTTCTGATCATGATAAAGTGTGCTGCGAGCAACCCAAGCAAAGCAGCCGGTAGGAAAAATACATGAATCGCGAAGAATCTTGTTAACGTCTGAGCACCTAGAATCGTGGAATCACCCGCGAGAAGGATTTTAATCTGTTCTCCGATGAAAGGTACTGACGCGGCAATCTCAATCCCAACTTTTGTTGCAAATAGAGCTTTCATATCCCAAGGTAATAGATAACCTGTGAATCCAAGACCTAGCATGACGACGAAGATTAGTACTCCGACGATCCAGTTCAATTCACGAGGCTTCTTATACGACCCTGTAAAGAATACACGCAAAGTATGTAGGAACATCATTACGATAACTAACGAAGCTCCCCAGTGGTGCATCCCTCGCACAAGTTCACCGAATGCAACATCGTTTTGAAGGTAGAAAACTGATTTCCATGCGTTTTCAATATCCGGTGTGTAATACATTGTCAGGAACATACCAGACAAGATTTGGATAACCGTTACGAAAAACGTCAAACCTCCGAAACAATAGATGAATGCAGAAAAATGATGTGCAGGGTTTACGTGCTCAGGTACTTCGTGGTCAGCGATATCTCGCCAAATTGGAGTGATATCTAACCGTTCATCCACCCAATCATAAATTTTATTTAACACTGCGTTCGTACCCCCTTACCCTTTAGACTAATGTGTTCGGTATTACTGCACCAAGATAGACAAATCCGTCGATGATTTCTACTTCATACTCATCAAGCGGCCCAAGCGGCGGTGTTCCTGGAATGTTATCACCATTTTTTTTGTAACGTCCAGCGTGACAAGGGCAGAAAAACTCGTTTTTATGCTCGTCGCCTTCCCAGTTTACTGTACACCCTAAGTGTTTACAGACTGGAGAAAGTGCTATGACTTTGTCGCCTTCTTTGTAGACCCAAGCTGTGTTAGATTCGTCAGAAGTATACCATGCATCTTGTCGATCTTTGATTGTATAGTCTACACGAACCGGTGTTTCTGTAAGATCGGCTTCTTTTTGCGGTGTTGGAATCATATCCGAACCGCCAGCACTAGCCAGTACAGGATCAATTGCGAAACGAATCATCGGCATCAGCATTGCAGAGGCCATGAACCCACCAGTTCCCATTAATGTATAACTTAGGAACGTGCGTCTTGACACTTTATTGCTCATCAGTAATTTCCCTCCTCTTACTCCAAAGTCAGTCCCACGGACATTCTTTTGCTAATTGTAATACTAGGACATATCTATGATATATCAATATGAAACTAAATTCAATAATGCTTTTAGTAGGTGCTTAAGTTTGTCGACAAATATTAAGATTTGGTGACAAACGACGAACTACCTTTAAATAAGTTCCAACTAGTGCTTGTATCCTTTCTCAGACGGTGTTTAGAAAGTCTCTGTACTGATAATGACATGAAACTAGATGGACTTCAAGTTCTACACCGAAATGAAGTGGCACTTTTATGTCAAATGCGCCTTCGCAGCGCAAATCCTCTACTTTTAGTACTCCACGTTAGACTCTCACTGCACGTTCCAACTCTCCATAAAGTGTGTCAGAACTTGTCGTAGCTGATCTTCCATGATGGTTTGACGTAGATGGTTGTCCATCGTTTCTAGAGGGATAGACGGCAGCCAAACGACTTTACCTTCCACCGTCACGCTCGTCCACTTAGGGTCCGTTGTTAGATAGAAGACATGCGTAAAGGATGACTTCTCCAAGTCCTTTGACAACGTATCCGCTAATTGCTGCAAGTCAGTTGACTGCGTGTACGAAACAGGCGGCATGAACATCATACGCCCTTTAAATTGCTTTTCTATGAACATCGACAGATTCATCAAGAATTCAGAAGAAGAAGCGCTGTTTTTCATCGTGTCAGGTCGTGTGTCTATAGCTATTAAAGGCACAACGACAGTATCAATATATTCTTTCTGATTTATATACGTATCCACGTCTTTTGGAACCCAGTTCATTGTCATTCCTCCTTGGATCATCCAGTAAAGTTTAGCTTATATTATCGCGCAACGCAAACCAATGATTCCACCGCGAAGGGCGAAATCATTGGCTGACGTCTTTATCTTTTTTCATCTCATTCAACATAGCTGTCAGACTAATAAACAGCTCACGGTCACCATTATCTAGCGCTTCGTCGATCCTTTTCAGCAACATGTCATTTGTCGTTAATGTGAAACTTTCCTCTAACAGCTTTTCCGCTATTTGTTGGTCTTTCTTTTTCTTTAGAAGATCTTCCGGTAAATAAGGATTCTCTTCCGCCACACTTGCGTACTCAGGACATTTGTTGCTGTTTTTGAAATTCAGTTGGATAAACATATCCTCGTCAGGATGCAGTCTGAGGTCATGAAATGACTTTTCCGCATCAGCTGTCATCAAATTGCCCTTGTAGAAGCGAAATGGGATACTGTCCACTTCTGTAGTTGAAATGATCATGGCGCGCGGGCAATGATGCGCTTCATTTGTAAAATGAACATTTGTTAATAAATGTTCGTTGCTGAGAAGATAATTTAAAATCCATACACATTCCCGCCGCTTTAATCGATAGCGCTTTAAAAACCACCTTAAAAATTCTTTCTTGGCAGCTACAGGAACCATGGCCTTCATCTTACCCCTCCTCTTCAGATTGCGCGATGTATGCCGTCCATTCTTCTTCATGCGGAGCGATTCTTACCAACTGCTGAATGATGGATAACGCTTCATCACGCTTACCTTCTTCCAGCAAGAATCGTGCATATTGATCTAAGAAAGTAGCATCCTCGTTCATCCCATCATATGCTCTGAAATACATTTCATACGCTTTTTCGTAATCTTCTATACGTTCATAGGCGTATGCGAGAAAAGCATGAAGTAAAGGAATTTCTAATTGATCTGCTTCAGAGTACGTTAGCAAGTCAATTAACGCTTCATCTTCTTCCTGATTTTCATACACCGAAGCAAGTGTTACCAGTGCATCGATATACTCTGGATCTAAAACGAGTGCTTCTTTTAAATGCTCTTCTGCTTGTTGTGGCATTTGCAATTTCAAAGCAGATTTCCCTGCCGCTAGTTGCAATTCTTTATCGAACTCATCCCGTTCAATACCTTTTTTGAAAAGCTCTAGCGCTTTGTCGTCTTCATTTTGTTGCGCATAGCTTTGACCCGCAAGCATATAAGCGGAAAAATAATCTGGATCCATTTCTAACAACTGCTCAAGACGCGTGACTGCTTCCGAGTAACGTCCAGTTTGATAATAAGCCAAGCCTAATCCAAACAATTCTTCAGGGTTCGCTTCCTTATCCAGTAATGCCTCATAGAAAGGAATGGCTTCCTCATACGCAGCCCCTGCACTGTACGCTTCCGCAAGCCGTGAGGATAGACGAACGCCTGCGACCTCTTCAGTTGTCTCATGAAGCTTGCTATAAATTCTCACAGCTTCACTGTATCGTCCCGACTCCAAGAGCAGCTCTGCTTCTGCAAGTTGGATGACCGGTTCGTGTGGAGCCAATGTTGCCGCTTCACGCACTTTAGATAATGCCGTTTCGGCAAGTCCGAGCATTTGATAATAATCCGCTTGTGCAAGCAAAGCTTGTACATACTCTTCCTCGTCCGGTGAGATGTCCGTCAGCAATAACAACGCTTCGTCCTCTTCACCTAGTTCCAGTAAAGCCGCGGCACGATCTATTTTCAACTGGGCTTCATCAGGGAATACTTGCATCAACTGAGAGAATATATCATCAGCTTGTCCAATGAATCCATAGTCGATCAATAGATTTGCGACATTATATAATGCGTCATAGTCGTTAGCAGCTTGCAGTTTCTGTATTTTATCTTGTAGAGCATCTACATCTCCATCGAGTACGATTTGCTCTAATTCCTGCAATTCATTCATTTTTTCACCTGAGCTTTCTATTCTACTTTATGGATTGACTAGCTCCGATAGGTCTTCGAAAAAGTGTGGATAGGAAATCGCGATACAAGATGGATTGTCGATTTGAACAGGACTTGATGTAATCAATCCCGCTACCGCCGCCATCATACCTAAACGGTGGTCACCGTATGATTGAAGTGTGGCACCCGTTAGTGGCGTCGGCCCATTAATGATCATGCCATCCGGTGTGGTCTCGATATCCGCTCCAAGTTTCCGTAATTCCGTAGCGACAGCTTCAATTCGATCCGTCTCTTTGACACGAAGTTCTTCTGCATCTTTAATGACGGTCTGTCCATCTGCTTGCGTTGCCAATAAAGCAAGCACAGGAAGTTCATCGATCAATCTCGGAATTAACTCTCCGCCGATTTCGGTTCCTCGCAATTTCGAATGCTTGATTCGGACAGTGCCATAACGCTCTCCCGAAAAGCCTTGTTCATCTGAAAGTTCCATTTCAACACCCATCGCTTCTAGTACATCTAGTATACCTGTTCGAGTAGGGTTCAATCCAACTTTCAGAAACGACACATCGCTGTTTTCCACTAATGCCGTCGCTACCATGAAAAATGCAGCAGAAGAAATGTCGCCTGGTACGACAACATTCGTTCCAGTCAGTTGCTGACCGCCTTCAATCCGGATTACTTGACCCTGTTGTTCTAACTTTGCACCAAACTGTACAAGCATACGTTCCGTGTGATCCCGTGATGTAGCTATTTCTGTAACGGACGTAGTGCCTTTCGCTTGGAGACCTGCAAGTAATACGGCGGACTTTACTTGCGCACTAGCAACCGGCATTAAATAGTCGATTGCTTGCAACGTTTTACCGGTGATTGTCAGTGGTAAATAATCGGCTGTTCCTTTGCTTGTAATGTCTGCACCCATTTCTTCCAAAGGGTTCGTCACACGTTTCATCGGACGCTTAGATAAATATTGATCTCCGCACATTTCAGATGTTACGGGGGAACCGGATAATATGCCCAACATTAAACGAGCAGTCGTTCCTGAATTACCCGCGTCAAGTGCTGTAGCGGGGGTCTGCCAGTTCGCAATGCCAGGACTTTCTACCGTCACATTCGTTCCGTTACGAGTAATCTTCACCCCAAGCTGTTTGAACATTTCAATCGTGCTCAAACAATCTTCACCATCCAAAAAACCACTAATAGTCGTTTTGCCTTTCGCAATGGATCCCAACATAACTGCACGGTGGGAAATGGATTTGTCTCCAGGTACTTGTAAAGCGCCGCGAAGAACCGGCTTTTCAAATGAAACCGTCTGTTGTTCTGACATTACGCTCTCCTCCTCTTAAAGTACGTGCATAGAGTAATCAGTTTCTGCTGTCAATACTTGACGAGCTCTCTTACGTTCTGTAGCTGACTGGAAACTGACAACTAAAATACCGTACACATCCGTTCGTGTTTCCACGATACGTATATTGGTTAAGCTAATATTGGCTTCTGCCAAGATTTTTGTGATTTCGGAAATGACCCCCGGATGATCCGGTACATCGATGTGTAAATCAAACGTCATATAAAGCGCCCCTTGAAGTGCGCCTTCATTTGTAGAAGGAAGCTGATCGCGGTATGTTTTCGCCTGCGCAAAGAAGTCAAATATATGATCAGGATTATTGTCCTCTAGCATAGCGCGAATGCTATTCATTTCGGCAAGCCAGCCATCGACTTGTGACAATAATTCTTCTCTGTTTTGGATCGTAATATCACGCCACATGACAGGATCTGCTGAAGCAATACGTGTTAAATCGCGGAATCCACCTGCAGCGAGCTTTTTCACAAATGGTTGTTGCTCTTCTTGTGCAGCCAAACGTCCAACTAATGAAGAAGCTACAATATGCGGGAAGTGGCTGATGATTGCTGTCATACGGTCGTGCTCTTCCGCTTGCAGGACAATCAATTTGGCTTTTGTTGCAGATAACCATTTTTCCATAACCTCGAGTTGTTCTTCAGTCGTTGATTCATCCGGCGTAAGGATGTAATACGCGTTTTCAAAAAGATGCTCTATCGCAGCAGATACACCACTTTTATGGGAACCCGCCATTGGATGGCCCCCTATGAAGGTAATCCCTCTTTCTCGTAAAATCTTCGCAGCATCCATAATTGGCTTTTTCGTACTTCCTGTATCCGAGACGATGACATGTTCTTTGAAGTCCCAGTTAACGGCTTCTTCAAAAAGAGCAACCGTCGTATTGACAGGCGTCGCGAAAATAACAAAGTCAGCCTGTTCACAGGCTGATTTTGCGGAAGGCGCTACCGTGTCAATAATCCCTCTACGAAATGCTTCATCTGCAGTCGCATAGGAACGGTCAAAACCTACAATCTGAATTTCTGGATTTCGTTTTAATGCTAGACCCAGTGATCCTCCGATCAATCCGAGTCCAATTATACTTACCGTCGTTTTCATTGTCATCTATCCTTATTGGTTAGTTAATAGTTGATCAAACGCTTTAAAGAAACCTGTATTTTGCTCGTGCGTTCCGATCGTCACGCGAACAAATCCTGGTGTGCCCAGCAGATTCCCACTGCGGACAATGTATCCGTTTTGCAATAACACTTCGCATGCAGCATCTGCGTCTCCAGGTACCGCCATTAATACAAAATTTGTAGCTGACGGATAGATCGCCAATGCATGCTGTTTCGCATAGTCTGCATACCGTTTTCGTTCTTCATCATTTTTAGTTACACACGTTTGAAGGAATTGTTGATCCGCAAGAGCCACTTCGGCTACTGCTAATGCAAGTGAGCTGTTGTTGAAAGGATTCCGTACTTTATTAAGTTCAGAAACCACGCTTTCGTTGGCAACGCCATAACCTATACGGAAACTCGCCAAGCCGTATGCTTTTGAAAACGTTCGAAGTATGATCAAATTTTTATAATCATGAATCCACTGCATGGCATCTTGCTGTGCTGGATCTGTTACAAACTCGAAGTATGCTTCATCGAGAACAACAAGTGCTGTTTCAGGTACTCGATCCAAGAAGTTTATTATCGATTCACTCGACAATAAATTACCTGTCGGATTATTTGGATTACACACCCAGATGACAGCTGTATCTTCATCAGTCATTTTCAAAAAGCCTTCTAAATCATGATCGCCGTTTTCTAACATAGCTACTTCACGAATTTCAGCACCTTCTATTTTTGCATTATGTGCGTACTGAGGGAAAGTTGTAGAAGCCATGACCGTATTAGTCCCCGGTTGTAGTATTGCACGGGAAATAATGGTGACAATCTCATCTGAACCATTGCCGAAAAGAATTTCATTCGGATCGATTTGATGGAATTCCGCAAGTTTTCCACGTAAGCCAGCAGTGTAAGCATCTGGATACATCTCAAATTGGGCTGCCTTTGAGCGTAAATATGCTGCGACTTCAGGTGATGAACCGTAAGGGTTTTCGTTTGAAGCGAGCTTATGTACTTCTTGCAAGCCATATGTACGTTTGACATCTTCTAATGAACGTCCAGGTGTATAAGGTTTCATCGTGTGTAATATTGGTTTCCACTTCATTAGATAGCTCCCCCTAACTTCCGCTATATTATTTTTGTAAATCAGGTCGTAATTGAACGGCATTATTTTGATAAATATGTTGTATTTCTTCTTGTTTTTTAGATGTATGGACATTCATCATGACGCGTATACACTTACGCATAGAGCCAGGTACATCTATTTCGTGTGTACACATGACCGGTACATACGTCCAGCCTTCAATCGAGCGGATCGCTTTTGCGGGAAATGCCGCTTTGACATCTACTGTAGTGGAAACTATCACAGAACCAATATCTTCCGGTTTGAATTGATTCGCTTCTGCCATTTCGAGTACAAGTGATTCTGTCGCTTGTAACACTTCTTCCGCGTGATCATGTTCAACTGTTGTCGCACCCCTAATTCCTCTTACATTCATACAATTCCCTCGCTTTTCAATTTTCCTTTGAATTCTTCAAATGCCGATTGACACTCTTCTGAACTAATTTCTTTTACAAAAGGTTCACCGATTTTTTGCAATAAAACAAAATTCATCTTGCCGAATGAAGCTTTTTTATCCTTTTGCATATAGGATAATAACTCTTCAAAGCTATAAGAGAATACCGGCTTAAATGTATAGCCATTATTGTTGGCGAAGTGAAGATAGCGATTCGTGAATCCTTCAGGTAGATCACCGTATTTTTCACTTAGCAAGAAAGCGTAGCCCATACCAATCATGACACATTCACCATGACTGAGGCTACCGAATCCAGAGGCCGCTTCTACTGCGTGGCCAAAGGTATGGCCGAAATTCAGAAATTTGCGCGTAGAGTTCTCAAACTCATCTTCTCCCACGATATCTGCTTTTACCTTAATGCCTTGCAGCAATTCTTTTTCAAGCCATTTTATAGAAGGTGTAGAAAACTGTTCTTTTTCGAGTAATTGCTCCGTCCACAAAGGATCCGAAATAAAAGCGTGCTTGACCAATTCTGCTAAGCCAGAACGCATTTCTGATGCAGGCAATGTGTTGAATACATCCGTATCAAACAATACGGCTGAAGGTTGATGGAAGGACCCCACCATGTTTTTCCCTTCTGGCATATTGATAGCTGTTTTACCACCGACTGCACTGTCATGCGCAAGCACAGTTGTCGGACATTGAATGAAGCGAATTCCCCGCATAAACGTCGCTGCCACAAAGCCTGTTAAATCCCCACATGCTCCACCGCCAAATGCGATCAAAAGTGAGTTTCGTGTAAACCCTTCAGTCAGTAAGAACGACTGACAATCAACGTAGACTTCTGGCATTTTACACTTCTCGCCGCCAGGTACGATTTTCATCGATACCTCGCGACCAGAACGGACTAGAGCTTCATGCAGTAATGGAAGATGCAGTTCTGCCACATGTGCATCGGCAATAATTCCGATTTTATCTGTAGTACGTAGCAATTCTGCATATTCAGTCGAAAATAATTCATACGTATTCGAACCTACATAGACATCGTATTGGTGATCGCGGACGGAAACCGTTAACTTCTCCATCTTAAAACTCCTTTACATATTGTCTATATTGTTCAATATCCTTCTGTAAACCATCCATCGTATCTGAACGGAATTCCTCCATAATCGCTTTAGCCATTTCTGTAGCGATGACATGTTCAGCTACGACGGATGCAGCAGGAACCGCACAAGGATCGGAACGCTCAATCGTTGCAACGAAAGATTCCTTCGTATCAATGTCTACGCTTTCCAGTGGCTTATAAAGCGTGGGGATAGGTTTCATTACACCGCGAACTACAATTGGCATACCTGTTGTCATTCCACCTTCAAGTCCACCTAAACGATTGGATTTCCGGTAATACCCCAACTCCTCATTCCAGCCGATTTCATCATGTACTTCACTGCCTGGCATTTTAGCCATATCAAACCCTAAACCAACTTCTACACCTTTAAACGCGTTGATGCTCATCATAGCGCCTGCAAGCTTGCCATCCATTTTGCGATCAAATTGTACGTAGCTACCAATTCCAGGAGGACATCCTTCAATGATCACTTCCACTACGCCACCTAGTGTATCGCCACGCTTTTTAATATCATCTATAGCTTCCGTCATTTTGACAGACGCATCTTTGTCCGCACAATACACAGCATCTTCTTCTACGATCGCGCGTAGTTCTTCAATAGAAAGATTCGCGTAAGCTGCTGGGTCCGTTTCGATGCCACCAATTTCTGTCACATGCGCTATCGTTTCAATTCCAAGTTGACGCAAGAATTGCTTGGCTACCGCACCGATTGCAACGCGCATCGTCGTCTCACGTGCGGATGAACGCTCCAAAACATTTCGCAAGTCACGGTGACCATACTTCATACCACCGACTAGATCCGCGTGTCCAGGTCGGGGACGAGTGATCTGACGCTTCACATCTTCCGGATTTACGTCTTCAGGCAGGGGTTCTACACCCATGATGCCTGTCCAATGTTTCCAATCATCGTTGACAACTGTCAGCGTGACGGGCGAGCCCATTGTTTTACCATGACGTACACCTGATGAGATCTCTACACGATCCTTCTCTATTTGCATCCTACGGCCTCTACCGTGACCACCTTGTCTTCTCTTCAATTCTTTATTGATCATCTCAGCAGTTAGTTCCATCTGTGCAGGTAATCCTTCAATGATAGCCGTAAGCTGTGGACCATGTGATTCTCCAGCTGTTATATAGCGCATATTCCATTCCTCCGTAACGTAGTTTAGTATTTTTTTCTATAAAAGAATGTATCTACTGATTCAAAGTTGTATTTTTCAGGATTGAATATTTGTTCTGTGCTTCCAACGAACAGAATACCACCCGGTTTTAGTGCTTTGGAGAAGTTGGTGTAAATCTGATCTTTCGCTTCTTCCGTGAAGTAGATCATCACATTACGGCAAACGATCAAATCGTAGTTCGTATCGTAGCGATCTTCCAGCAAGTTGTGCTGTTTGAATGTAACGGTCTTCTTAATATCTTCTACCACTTGATAGGAAGCACCTTCTTTTATGAAGAACTTATCGACGATTGGCTTCGGCACCTCTTTTAATGCGCGTTCATTGTAAAGACCTACTTTGGCTCGATTCAATACACCCATATCCAGATCTGTGGCATAGATGGAGATATCACGCAATGGAAGATACGAGGATAGAACCATCGCAAGTGAATAGGGCTCTTCTCCGGTAGAACAAGCCGCACTCCAAATTTTTAAGCGAGTATTTTTCTCCAGTAATTGAGGAAAGATTTTCTTCTCTAAGACGTTCCAACGTATGGCGTTGCGGTAAAATTCTGACACATTAATCGTCATGCGGTCCAAGAATTCTTCCAATAAGTCTTTGTCCGTTTGAATCGCTAGAGAATAGTCTTTAAAATTACGAAAGCCTTTCTTTTCATATAGTGAAGTGAGTCTCCTCTTCATCTGGGCTTCTTTATACAAAGACAAATCGATTCCGGTTTTCTTTTTGACCCCTTGAATTAACATCGAATAATCAGACATTTCACAACCCCCTGTTGCCTTTTCTTTCTTATGTACGTTCTCATTATAGCGGAAAAAGTATGTTGTATGTATAAGAAAAACAGCCATGCGAAATTCGCTCGGCTGTTTTTGGCGATTAATTAATCCAGTTGTTCACTGTTTTGTCATAAGTCACAAGCTCTTCTTCTTTAAAGAACAAGTTAATCTCGCGGCTTGCTGACTCAGCTGAGTCTGAACCATGAATAATATTCTTGCCTACTGTTACAGCGAAATCTCCACGAATAGTTCCAGGAGCAGATTCTTTTGGATTCGTTGCACCCATCATTAAGCGAGCAGTAGAGATGACGTTCTCGCCTTCCCATACCATTGCGAAAACTGGTCCAGAAGTGATAAATTCTACAAGTTCTCCGAAGAATGGACGTTCTTTATGTTCTCCGTAATGTTGTTCAGCAAGTTCTTGAGAAATATTCATTAATTTCCCGCCAACTAATTGATATCCTTTGTCTTCGAAACGACCAACGATTTCACCTACAAGGTTACGTTGTACGCCGTCAGGCTTTACCATTAAAAATGTTCTTTCCATCTCCAAAACACTCCTTCGATCTTCTATAGGGATATTCCCTTTTAAATCGTAACATTGACGCCTTTTTCTTTCAACTATTAACAAACATCGTCAATATTTTCGTTGACCGATAAAATCAGCGATTTGAGTCAATGCTTTCTTCGACTTGCCATTTGGCAGACTTTCTAACTCTTTCAATGCCTTGATTAAGTACAGATCACTTACATGCTGTGCTTTTTCGATAGCACCACTCTGTCGAATATAGCGAAGCATCGCTTGTCTATCCGATTCTTCCATCATCCCAGTAAACGCACGTTTCATGTAGGGCATAAATTGTTCATCATCTTTTATGTATAAAACAGGCAATGTAATATGACCATTTAATAAGTCGCTTCCTGCCGGTTTCCCAAGTTCTGCATCTGTTGAAGTGATGTCCAAGATATCGTCGACAATTTGAAATGCCATTCCAGTGAAATACCCATATCTTTTGAGTTTCCGTACAGTTTGAGCATCCGCATCCGCACTAAGTGCGCCGAGTTCACAACTGGAGGATAATAGCAAAGCAGTTTTTCGCTTAATACGTTTCAAATAGTCGCGTAGATCTTGATCGGTTTGTTGTTGGAAATCTATCTGGATGATTTCTCCTTTACAGATCTCCAGCATCGTTTCTGCGAGAATCTGATGAACAGGTGCTTTCTCGATATTACCGATAGATGTCAGCGCTCGTGAAAAGATGAAATCCCCCGCATACATGGCTACCCGATTGTTCCACTTCGCTTTAACAGTTTCTAAACCGCGTCGCATATCAGAATCATCAATTACATCATCATGGACAAGAGATGCCATGTGGATCAATTCAAGAGATACTGCAATTTTTGCAGCGTTTTCCAGCGAATATGTTCCAAATTGAGCAGCCATTATAACGAAAATCGGCCGGATTCTTTTCCCTCCCGCTTTCAATAAATGCAAGGAAGCCTGACGAACAATGGGAGAAGAGGATTGCACGGAACGCTCAAGCTCTTTTTCAATATAGGACATATCTTTGCGGAAATCCGTATAAAGCGACATCAACTTAATTTTTTCCAACGCCATTACCTTCTCCCGTGTACTCATTATTTGTAAGCGATATGGCCTGCCGCCGCACCGCCACTGTAAGACTTATACGAAACTTCTTGATAACCCGCATCGACAAAAAGCTGTGCCAGCTCTTTCATGCCTGGGAAATCATTTGCTGATTCTTGAAGCCAAGAATATTCTTTATAGCTTTTTGCAAAAAGTTTACCGAACAACGGCATAATATATTTGAAATAGAAGCGGAACCCTTGACGGTAGACAGGTATTTTAGGTTGAGATGTTTCCAAACACACTGCCATTCCACCTGGCTTTAACACGCGTCGCATTTCTTTTAATACAGTCAAGTAATCAGGGACATTCCGAAGACCAAATCCGATCGTCACATAATCAAATGAATTGTCCGCAAACGGAAGTGACATAGCGTTACCTTGAACCAACGTAACATGCGGATAAGGCGCCACTTTGTCTCTGCCGGAATCTAGCATGTTGGCACTGAAGTCCAAGCCAATGACTTCACCAGCAGGTCCTGTAGCTTGAGCCAATGCAACTGTCCAGTCTGCCGTACCACAGCAAACGTCAAGTGCTTTAGCCCCTGGCTGTACATTCATGCGTATCATAATATCATTCCGCCATTTAATATGTTGATTGAAACTGATCACGGAATTCATTTTATCATAGTCTGTCGAAATTTTTTCAAAGACGTTATGAACTTTTTCTTCTTTTGAGACCGCCACAGTTCGACCCTTCTTTCTCCACTTCAGTTTTCTTCCTCATTGTTTCGTCATTTTCTGCAACTTTGCTATTACTTCAGTATGTAAATGAAAGCTGTTCTCTATTGTGTCATTCAGTTGTTGTTGTAATTGATCGATCCAACTTTGTGTATCATGCGTACTCGGTACAAGATGCGGAAATTTCATCCGATTCAATTCATGCTGTTTGCTGTCAAGCAACCAGACGAAAGGGAAAACCGTCTCAATAATGTGTGTGTAGCGACTAAAGCCGAATGTATCGAAGAATTTCACAATACATGCACTTTCCACTTCAGTAATTAACTGTAACCGCTCTTCAAGAGTGGACGGCGGCGCTTGAAGCAATGTCGTCTTGCATTCATTTACTCTGCCAATCGCCGATGATAAGGAACGAATGAGATGGAAGTTTGGAATCGACGCCAATAGCTTATAGTGAATACCGCTGAAGTGGTCGCCCGCAAGTACCATCAATTGCTGTTCTTTGGATGAAGCATCGACGATATCGATTTGATCATGGACGTCAAAGGCCGTGTGGATGGCACCGATGGCCAACGCTGCGGTTTGCATCTCATCTGTCCATTGCTCTCCGTTAAGTAAAGGCAATAGGAGCAACGAAGCTTTTCTCCTATCAATCGGAGCATGCCCGGCATCTCGTTCGACCACTGGTTGATAAATAGCGCGTCGCAAATGGTGTATATAATTGTCGACTTGGTCAGTGAATCCTTTTGTTTCCATCAGTAAGCTCCATTCCCGTAAGATATACGGTCATTCTTTTTCTTCGCTCGCAATTACACCGTGAGCTGTATGAATTTCAGCTTCACCCCGAATTTTGATAGCGGAGGTATGCTCAGTAAACTGTGCGATCATGACTTCTCCCCTATCTAGCTTTTCGGTATGGTGAAACTTCGTGTCATTGCCTCTCGTAAGCCCAATGACATTTACTCCATCTTTTTTCGCCTTGATAATTAGATAATCTGGTTGTGTCATTTTCGCATCTCCAGTCTATATATAATCCTAATGATAGCATATACAGCAAGCGCTCGGCAAAGACCTTAGTTTGTTCTAATTAGAGATAGAATTTCAGCACGCTTCACGTCATCATGTTCATAGATTCCTCTAGCAACGGTGGTGATGGTTTTGGCTCCAGGCTTTTTAATTCCTCTCATTGTCATACACATATGTTCAGCTTCAATGATGATATAGACACCATGGGGATTCAACTTTTCCATCATGGCATCTGCCACACTGGATGTAATGCGTTCTTGCAATTGCGGACGACGCGCTGCCGTTTCAACAGCTCTTGCCAACTTACTCAAACCTGCAACTACTCCATCACGCGGAATATAGGCTACATGAGCTACACCGAAAAACGGTACTAAGTGATGCTCACACATAGAATAAAATGGAATATCTTTCACCAGTACGACTTCATCATGATTCTCATGGAATACTGTATCGAAATATTCTCTTGGATCTTTATGTAAACCTTCAAACACTTCTTGGTACATTTTGGCTACACGTTTTGGCGTCTCAAGTAATCCTTCACGAGTCGGATCTTCACCGATTGCTTCCAAAATCATCGTAACTGCCTGCTCTAATTTATTTATATCTTGCTCTTTCATCACAGCATGTCCTCCTTGTTGGAACAAAACCTATTTCCCCAAAATACTAGCACATTCCATGCATTCCGTATAGTTACTTGTACTTCCTTATGTATACCATTAAAAAAACGGAAAGGAGTCCATCCATGGCCATCTGATGAACAGATTCGCTGGACGGACTCCTATGTAAAATCTCGAATTATTTTACTGCGTCTTTAAGTGCTTTACCTGCCTTGAAAGCTGGAACTTTACTTGCAGCGATTTCGATTTCTTCACCTGATTGTGGGTTACGTCCTTTACGTGCAGCACGCTCGCGTACTTCGAAGTTTCCGAAACCAATCAATTGAACTTTATCACCGTTAGCAAGAGTCGATTGAATTGTATCGAATACAGCTTCAACAGCTTTAGTTGCGTCTTTTTTTGTTAGACCTGCCGCTTCTGCCACAGAGTTAATTAATTCTGTTTTATTCACACCGTTCACCTCCTCTCAAAGGGGGATGCTATTGCTGTTAACACTGTAAAAAGAGTAACATAAGAAAAACCACGGTGCAACAATATTATCGAGCTTTTCCTTTATTCACGGCATTTCAAGCGATTTTGATCGAAAAGCAAAGAAAAAAGACCCGTATTTGACGGATCTTTCTTCATTACAAACTACATTTCCTACGTTACTTTCTAGCTTTTCTCCTCAAACAATAAACGTAATCATACCTTTATTTCCATCATTCACCATTTGCTCAATCGTTTCACGCAAGCGTTTTCTTGCCCGATCTGGAACTGCTGCAGTCTTAAAACGGATACTTTCTTTCATGACCTCATGAAGTGGTGTGCCAAATAATTGCGTTTCCCATAATGCTTCCCGGTCATGTAAATAAGCATTTTTCAATTCCTTCAACAAGTGATGACTATGGAATTCAGAGCCAATCAATGGAGCAAATTCCGCTTCCATATCGATTCGTATAATATGAAGTGAAGGGGCTTTCGCTTTCATTTTCACACCATAAAATGTGTCTTGTTTAATCAATTCAGGAGCAGTTGGCTGGAAATCTTCAATCGATGGCAACGCGACGCCATAACCAGATTTTTTCGCTGTATCGATTGCTTCTGCATACATATCATACGATTTTTTCGCCTTAACTGCTTCTTGAATAAACACAAGCCAATCTTTTTTCGAACGCATTTCCGTTCCCATGAACTCTTCACACACATTCACAAAAGCTTGCTCATCCATATCAATTTTGACGATTGCCCGACCTTTTCCTGCATCCACTTCTATTACTTCCGCTTGTCTAACGAACTCTTCTTCTTGCAATAGTTCCGCAATCTCCTGAACTTTACGAATTTTAGAGACACCGAGGAATCCATCTGTAATTAGCTGATCGATACGTGCGTTCAGCTTGTGGCTATCTCCTAGTTCCTCCATCCAGTCAGGACGTTGTAGCTCAATATCCGTGATGGGGAACTCATAGAGCGCCTCTTTAAGAATGAGCTGGATCTCCGCTGCATTGAGCTGGTCCGCACTAATAGCAATTACGGGAACACCATACTTTTCATGTAATTGCTGTTTCAGTTCCAACGCTTTTTCATGGGCTGGCATTTTAGAGTTTAATACAATGACAAACGGTTTACCGATTTCTTGCAGTTTCAAAACAATTTCTTTCTCAGCGACTTCAGCAGATGCACGTGAAATGTTGTTCACTGTTCCGTCCGTTGTCAGCAAGATTCCGATGGTGGAGTGATCACGAATCACTTTGTCCGTTCCAATGCGCGCTGCTTCTTGGAACGGGATCGGCTCGTTGTGCCATGGTGTATGGACGTATTTCGGTCCTTCCTCATCCTCATATCCTTTAACGCCATCTATGACGTAGCCTACACAGTCCGCTAGGCGAATTTGGAATTCCAGTTCACCGTCCCCTATTGAAACGCTTGTGCCTTGGGCAGGTACGAATTTGGGTTCTGCAGTCATAATTACGGGACCTGGTGAACTTTGGGGAAGTTCGTCTTGTGCACGTATCCGATCGTTGGCATCCGTCATGTTGGGGATTACAACTTCCTCCATGACTCGTTTGACAAATGTGGATTTCCCTACTCGAACAGGGCCTACCACGCCTATATAAATGTCGCCGTCTGTTCTTCTAGCTAAGTTTTCGTATAGTTCTTCTTTCATCATTAGCCCTCCTTTTTCTCCGCATTGTAGCTTATGAAATAGAAAAACGTTTCATGCATAGTTGCATGAAACGTTTTTAGGTAATGGTGCTAATTTAGTTAATAAACTTTGTAACGGTTCGGGATTGGTACTCCAGATGGGAACGCTTTCCGGAGGGCGTGGCTTGAGCCTCCTCGTCCGCTTCGTTCCCTGCGGGGTCTCAAGGCGCACGCTGATCCTCCCGGAGTCGTCCCATCTTCCGTACCAATCCTAGTTACAATGTGGTGACAGTTTGTATCACTCTTTGAATATGTAAAAATCAAGTGCTACTACATGAGGCCACCTGTAAATTAGAGAATATTATTTCTTCATAAACACCGGTTCGTTGTTTTCGTCTACTGTGTACGGCAAGGAATATGCCGGAAGGACTAGGGAATCTTCGTATAGTAGGTAACGGATGTCTGTGCCTGGTTCTACTTCTGGCTTTTGTTCCATCAAGATCTTGTTGAGGTCGATGGAGTAGTCTACGTAGAAATTCCCGTCGCCACCTACTACGATGGGTAGATGGGCGTCAGAATACGGACTTTGGACGGTTAGTGGTTCTTTAAAGCCCATTTTCTTGAAGTCTACCGCGTAGACGTTGTCGCCAACTGGATCTAGGAATGGAAGTTCTCCATTGATAAATTTGCGCAAGTTTAAGTCGCGCAGTTTTTCAGTTGTACGCAAGTCAACAAGTTTAACTGTAGGATTTTCTTCTACATCCATCAGAACGTACTGGAAGATACCACCGTTTTCAAATGCGTTAGACGGAATCTTTTCAGTGAAGTCTGGAACGATTTTTGAGAACTCGATTGGATATTTGATGAATTGATCGGTTTCTTGATCACGTGTTTTAATTGGTAATAATCCGCCTGATTGTGCCTGGTAACGCTCCACAGCCTGTTGGATGGTTTCTTGCATTTCAGGGTACGGTGTTTCACTTGCTTGTTTTTCTTCAGGCGGACGGCCGCCACAAGCGGACAGTAAAAGTCCGCAGATTATAACTGAAAGTATAAGTATTCGTTTATTCATATGTTAGGCGCCTCCAGTCGGTCCGTTGAATACTAAATAGACCATTGCGAAGAACGATGTAATTAATAGTGTATAGGCAATAATCGCAAATAGAATTCGTACTACACGGTTTTTTATTTTATATCGGCTCAAATAAATCAAGCCCATTGAAATCACCATGAATCCCATTGCGTAAAAAGATAGCCACATTTTATCTAACGAGGACAAAATTGTCACCCTCCTACTGTTTAAATACCGAAAAATGTATCAATTTCCTGTTTCTTACCACGGGTCATTAATTGATCCACAGCTTGTTTAGGTGGAACGCCTCCAAATAGTATGGAATATAAGGCTTCTGTCAACGGCATGTTGACATCAAACTGTTGCGCCAACTGAAACGAAGCCTTTGTGGTACGCACACCTTCTATGACCATACCCATTTCTTCGGTCACTCTTTCTAAAGACTGACCTTTCCCAAGTAAGTTGCCTGCACGCCAGTTTCTCGAGTGGACACTTGTACATGTAACGACCAAGTCACCAAGTCCCGTCAATCCGGAAAATGTTTGTTGATCCGCACCCATTTTGACACCCAGACGTGTGATTTCTGCTAGACCTCTCGTAATAAGAGCAGCCTTTGCATTATCACCGTATCCAAGACCATCAGAAATTCCAGCAGCTAAAGCGATGACATTTTTCAATGCTCCGCCAAGCTCCACGCCGATTACATCTTTATTCGTATAGACACGGAAATAATTGCTCATGAATAAATCTTGTATTTGTTCTGCCGCTACCATGTTGCTCGAAGCCACCGCCACCGTCGTAGGATGTCGACGTACGACTTCCTCTGCGTGACTCGGTCCAGACAGTACTACAATAGCATCGCGTAATGTTTCATCAATTTCGTCTGCAATAATTTCAGATATCCGTTCCAATGAATCCGGATCAATTCCTTTGGAGACATGGACAAATATAGCCGGTTCGGTTAGTAATTTCTGTATATGGCGACACGTCTCACGCATCGCAACGGTCGGTACGGCCAGTATGATCGTTTTTGCATGCTGGACCGCTACCTGTAGTTCACTAGTAGAGCTAAGGTTATCGGGCAGTTTCACATCTGGCAAATACTGGTTGTTCGTGTGCTGATTATGGATTTCATCCGCTTGTTCTGCACGTCTTGTCCAAAGTAAGCTGTCATGTCCATTTTCAGCCAGCACGACAGCGAGTGCGGTTCCCCAACTGCCTGCACCGAATATAGAGACTTTCTCCATTACCTCCACCCTTTCTGTTTGTGTAGTTAGCTTCTCGCTCTTGTGATCAAGCGGATTGGTGTGCCTTCAAATCCAAAGGCTTCACGTAATCGGTTCTGTAAAAAGCGTTCATAAGAAAAGTGCATAAGTTCTGGTTCGTTGACAAAAACCACGAATGTCGGTGGCTTCACAGCAACTTGTGTTGCATAGTAAATCCGCAAACGACGCCCTTTATCTGAAGGTGCAGGATTTCTAGCTACTGCATCTTCTACTACCTCATTCAAGACACTTGACTGAATGCGCATCGCATGATTTTCGCTAATCAATTGGATATTAGAGAATAACGTATGCACACGTTGCTTCGTTTTAGCTGAAACAAAGAAAATAGGTGCATAGTCTAGAAATCTAAACTGATCACGAATTTCATCGATAAATTTATTCATCGTCTTATCATTTTTCTCAAGCGTATCCCACTTGTTGACAACAAACATGACGCCTTTTCCTGCTTCTTCCGCAAAGCCAGCTACGCGCTTGTCCTGCTCACGAATACCTTCTTCTGCATTCATGACAATCAACACAACGTCAGAGCGATCAATTGCTTTTAAAGCACGTAGTACGCTGTATTTCTCTGTGTTTTCGTATACTTTCCCTTTTTTACGCATTCCCGCAGTATCGATAATTTTAAATTCTTGCCCGTCTACTACTTTTGTAGAGTCAATCGCATCTGTTGTCGTTCCAGCGATATCGCTGACGATAACCCGATCTTCACCAAGTAATGCGTTAACAAGTGACGACTTTCCGACATTCGGACGTCCAATTAAACAGAACTTGATGGAATCGTCTTCCTCTTCTTCCAAGTTCATATCTTTAAAGCTCTCTGCGACTGCGTCCAATAAATCACCAAGGCCTAAGCCGTGTGATCCGGACAGCGGATATGGTTCGCCAAATCCAAGTGAGTAGAAATCGTAAATCATATCTCTCATCTCTGGGTTATCCACTTTATTTACAGCCAATACGACTGGCTTGTTCGTTTTATACAGCATACGTGCGACTTGTTCATCTGAATCTGTCACACCATCTCGACCATTCGTCAAGAAGATGATGACGTCTGCTTCTTCAATGGCGATTTCAGCTTGCATACGGATTTGATCAAGTAATGGCTCATTACTTAGTTCAATACCACCTGTATCGATTAAGTTAAATTCATAATTCAACCATTCTGCTGCGCTGTATATACGATCTCGCGTTACACCGGCAACGTCTTCTACGATCGAAATACGTTCGCCTACGATCCGGTTAAAGATTGTCGACTTACCGACGTTTGGTCTTCCTACGATTGCTACTGTTGGTTTTTTCATTTTCTTTCATTACACCCTTCCGACCTATCTTTGAATATTATACACAAAAAGAATGATGATGCATATGAAAGCATCATCATTCCGGTTACGCTTATTTATCATTTGTGGCTAGTTTATCACATTCTGAAGATTATTTTTGGAATTTCTTCAGTTGATCACCGATCACATCTCCTAAAGAGAAGCCAGTTGTTTCTTCAGGCATTTCATAACTAAAGTTTTCTTCACGTGCTTCTTGAGGCTTTTCAACAAGATCTTTAATGCTCAATGAAATACGTTTTTCTTGTGGATTTACGTCTAATACTTTGACTTGTATAGACTGTCCTTCTTCAAGGACTTCTTGTGGTGTACCGATATGCTCATGTGCAATACGTGAAATGTGAACGAGTCCTTCCACGCCAGGCAAGATCTCAACGAATGCGCCATAGGCTACAAGACGTTTCACCGTGCCATCCAGTACAGAGCCGACCTCTGCCTTTTCTTCGATATTTTCCCATGGTCCAGGCAATGTATCTTTAATGGATAGAGATACGCGTTCTGCATCACGGTCGACAGACAATACTTTGACTTGGATTTCGTCTCCTTCTTTCAACACGTCCGACACACTCTCAATATGTCCGTGTGAAATTTGCGAAATGTGTACCAAACCGTCTACCCCGCCGATATCAACGAATGCACCGAAAGAAGCGATACGTTGTACTGTACCATCTAGAATGTCACCTTCTTGAATTTCAGAAAGTGCAGCTTCTTTTTTCTGCTCGTTCTGCGCTTGGACAACCGCACGGTGAGACAAGATTAACCGGTTCTTTTCTTTATCCATTTCAACAATTTTAAATGTCATCGTACGTCCTTTATAGTCATCAAATGATTCTACAAAGTGATCTTCTACTAAAGAAGCTGGAATAAACCCGCGAACACCAAGGTCGACAACGAGTCCGCCTTTTACTACGTCCTTTACTTCTGTTTCGATGATTTCACCGCTTTCAAACTTCTCTTCTAATGAATCCCATGCATTTTCTGCATCTACTTGGCGCTTGGACAAGACATACGCCTCGTCTTCCACTTTGGTAATCGCCAATTCTAATTCGTCACCGACTGAGACTGCATCTGCTGCTTTTTCAATATGCAAGCTAGAAAGTTCACTGATCGGAATCACACCGTCAAAAGGAGCACCGGCGATTTCAACCGTCACCGATTTCTCTTCAACCTTTGTTACTACACCCGTTACGTGTGCACCTTCACCGTATTCTTTAACTTCATCCATATTCATCTCTTCAGTCATATGTAGCCCTCCTCCATAATGAATCTTATCTCTATATTATGCGAATTGAGACTTAAAAACAAAAAATTACACTTATTCTTTTATTTGTACTGTTCTATCAACTTGGATATCTCTGCCATAATGGCCTCTGTTACCTCTTCAGCAGATGCTTTTCTTTCGCGATATGGCGTCATATCCATCGCTTCCCCATATACGACCTTCAATTGAGAAAAGGCTTTATACGGTCCAATAATTGCACAAGGGACGACTTTCGCCTCTCCACCTTTTAACGCAAAGAATCCTGCACCTGCCAAACCTTTTCCAATCTCTCCCGTTTTGCTTCTAGTTCCTTCTGGGAAAAGACCCACCACTTTGTCTTCGCGTAATAGTTTAATGGTTTTACGGAATGCTTCCCGGTCACTCATGCCGCGTTTTACGGGATATGCTTGAACTTTTGGTAACAACGTTTTAAGAACCGGCTTATCAAATAACTCTTCTTTGGCCATAAAGTGAACCGTTCTCGGACATGTAATACCGACAATAGGCGGATCTAAATTATCTATATGATTTGTACATAAGAGCACGCCGCCTTGTTTCGGGAAATTTTCTTTGCCGATTACCTTAATTCGATAAAGTGGAAAACAAACAGTACTAATCAAAAATTTGCCTAGTGGATATAAATTCATTTAGATAACCTCTTTTCGGCATATTCGACAATACTATTCGTCACTTCTTCTATTGTTTTCCCTGTTGTGTCAATTATAATCGCATCTTCTGCTTTTTTTAATGGAGAAATTTTACGTTGAGTGTCCGCTTGATCTCTCTCACTGATTTCTCTTTTCAATGTTTCATAATCCGACTTCATTCCACGCTTCTGCTCTTCTAGTAAGCGACGCTTTGCACGCTCTTCCACGGAAGCTGTCATGAACACTTTCAACTCCGCTTCAGGCAAGACGGCAGTCCCTATATCCCTGCCATCCATTACAACGGGTGATTCCGCTGCCAGAATTCGCTGTTTAGCGACCAAAAGTTCACGAACAGATGTCAAAGCCGCTATCGCTGAAACATTGGTCGTTACTTCATGCGAACGTATCGAATCGGTTACCTCTATACCATCTAGCAAAACTTTTTGCACTTGTTCACCCGGTTGCAATTCGATTTCTGTTTGTGCAATCAACCGCGTGATTTCTTCTTCATTGCGTGGATCGATGGCGCTTTGAAGTACTTTGTAAGTAATCGCACGATACATAGCTCCTGTATCGATATACGTATATCCTAATTTTTTAGCAACTAATTTAGCAATTGTACTTTTACCTGCTGCTGCAGGTCCATCAATTGCGATTCTCATTCCACCTGTCATGATGAAAACCCCTCCATTTACGCCTTTATTGTACCATAAGCAAAAAGGAAAAGTCTGCTCTCGACAGACTTTTCCTTTAGCTATTTCGTAATTCTAACTGTCGCTCAAAACAATAGCGAATAATGTGTTGTCGATCTTTGTCGTCTATTTCTTCAAACATGAAAGAGCTCAATCTACGCTTTTCGCTTTCCCAGTTTCTGACTACTTTCGCTTTACATGAAACATATTTGATTTCTGTTTTCGAGAAATGCAATACGATCAATAATGTCACTTCTGTATTTTGCGTGAAGTAGTCATGGTCTTTCATATTGACTGCTAATCCGCCAGCGCTGAGATCTAACGATACCAATTGCAACGATGCGGAATCTGCTTGTAATGCCACGTCCAAAGACGTTTCAACACGAACAAATTCTCTTCTTTGGATTTTTATCAGATGCTGATCACCAGGATATTTAAGTTTAAGCATCGGTATCGTTTGGTTAACTCGGCTATGCACCTCTGTACGAAATGCATAGGACATCTTATACTGATCTACGAATGTAACGAGAAGCTGTGTACCATCTATGAAGAATGCTGTCTTGCCCGTCATCATGTTGATCGGGTAATCCATCATGAAATGCCCTTCATCTTCAATATCGACGACGCGGCATTTAAATTTCTCCGATTCCTCGGTATAATCTTTTTCTAATGTTAATACTGTCCCGATACTTAGTCTCATTTCTCCACCTGCCATTCGTCCTATACTATCATTATGTCATGTGGAGTAAATTTTTCCAATCCTTTTTATTGTTTTTCTGTCGTAATGACCTCTAACGTTTCCGTGTCAACGAGAATCTTGTACGTTTCCACATTTTCTTCTCCAGAAACAACGGTTAAATAATGCGCAAGTCGTTGCTCCATTTGACTATTTTCCACGTACGCAAGCTCTTGAGCCATTACTGTAACATCCGGTCTAAAGAACGTGTGCCACTCCGCTGTTCGAAGAGGCTGTGGTTTCAGCTGTTCTTTACGAATGTATTCCGACGCATTCAAACCGATCACTTCACCATTGTCTTTTGCTAATTTAATATGAATTGGGTCTGAGAATACTTTAGCGTCATTCTCAGGATCCACCCGAACGTAAACAAAGTGCCATGCGGTATCATTTTCTCTAGCTTCTTCTAAAACCAAATCTGTATAATCCGCCTTCCGTAAAAACTCATCTGCCATTTTCTCTAGCTCTTCATAGGATACGGTTGGCTTGCCCATGCGACGCTCCACGAGATACGACAGAACATGTCCACCTTTTTCAGTTACGTCTATATAGCCGATTGAAGAGTTTTCTGCAAAACGAATATGGTAAAACGGATATGGTGCACCTTTCCTACTTCTTTCCGCTGCAATGACATCATTCGATACACTCGGTAGAAGTTTTTTGAACTTTTGAATCGCTTCATCCTCGGTAATTTTCTTATCCTTAATATTACGCAACTCTTTTTTCTTTTCTGCATCAGACTCACTTGCTGTTAAAGGAAATACTGCTTCTGTGTATTCCATAACTGACTCGCCCATTTTCGACCAATTCGCCTGACCATCGGGTGAGTCACGTAATTTTTTCTCCCAGTTGCTCATAGACATTCTTTTTGAAAACATATCTTTGGTTGCCAACTGCCATTCACTTGTCAATTCATTCAAATTTTCTGAAGCACGTTGCATCACACCATAATATTCATCTGGGTCTCCTTGTTCTGTAGATTCCTTTGCGAAATTCCCTAACCGGCCTAAGTAATTCATCCAAGAAGTAGAGAAACTTTGGTCTACAGGTAGTGAAGATATAGATGATTTAATGTCTGAAGATAATCGCCAAATGTCTTCTCGTTCCTTCGCAGAACTTTTTTGATCTTCAAAGAGTAACGACTTGTTCACTGCTTCTTCCAACTCACCAAGTTTTTGCGAGGCGTCCGTCATACTTTTGGAGTATTGAGCATTCAACGCAATCGATAAATCTTCATTTTCACGTACCGTTCCAAACGTATATATCCCCAATACAATACATGCATAGGTCAGAATGAAAATCATTTGCTTCATAATAAGCTAGGTCCTCCTTTCAATTAGTCACAAAATATGTGTAAACCGATTTTCTTTATTTGCGGTCTCGACCAAATCCATTTACTAGTAGCCGTGATTGGATTGAAATAGTAAATTGCATTTTCAGAAGGATCCCAGCCGTTGATTGCATCGATTACCGCTTCTTTCGCGCGTTCATTTGGAGTTAGCCAAATCTGTCCGTCTGCAACCGCAGTAAACGCTCCTGGTTGAAAGATAACGCCACCTATTGAATCAGGAAAGTCTGGATGTTCGACACGGTTTAAAATAACCGCTGCGACCGCCACTTGTCCTTCGTACGGTTCTCCACGGGATTCACCATACACTGCATTGGCCAATAAATTAATATCCTGATCGGTATATTTAGGCGGAGCTTGCATTTGGGTTTGCGACTGCTTGTGTGGCGCACTCCCCTTTTTCACTTGCGATTCCAGCGACTGACCGCCGTAATAGGTAAATTGGTTTCCTTTCGCTATTTGTCCCTTTACATACTTTTCATCGTAATCAGAAATTCCTTGCAACTTCTTCTGGGTTCCTTTTCCTGCAATCCCATCAAGCGGTAGGCCGTATTGCTCTTGGAAATTGCGTAACGCCCAGTAAGTTCCAAATCCAAAATTGCCATCAATCTCTCCATGATAAAAACCAATATATTGGAGCCTCGCTTGCAACTCAATGACATCGTCTCCTTTTGCACCTTTAGCCAAGTCACGTCCGCTAAATGCTTCACTATGACTCACAAAGATAGAAAACACCATGATGCCTGCCAGGAATAAAAATAAGAAGCGTTTTGTAGTTCGCTTCATCGACATCCACCTCCAAAAAATTATGCTTCCTTGTAGTTTGTCCAATTTCCAGTATTTTATAAGGCAAAAAATCCGTCTGAGTAATTCAGACGGATTTCTAAAAGTTTGATTGATTTCTTTTTCTAAATTGCTGCATCGCAAAAGTGTGCGCGTACTTCACTCGTGTCAGCCCGAACCACCAAAGGAACAACATAAAAGGAATCATCAAATATAGCCAATCATCATAGGTAAATAAAATCGAATTGTAGAATACATGAAGCAAGAATGGCGCTAAAAATGCAATGGCAATCCATTTCGCTTTTTCTGACGCAGCAGAAAACTTCGCTTTACCAAAATAATACCCCATGACAATACCAAATAATGCGTGACTGGAAACAGGGAGTAATGCACGAATAAATGCCGTATCCAAACCGAAAGACAATAGATATAAAATGTTTTCTACTGTGGCGAATCCAAGCGATACACTCGCTCCATACAAAATCCCATCATAGGCATCTTCAAATTCAATGGTTTTATATACGAAAATAAAAATAATGATCCATTTAAAAAATTCTTCTAAACTGCTCGTAAATAATACATTGCGGAAAAACTCATGATTAAATACATGCTCTTCTTCAAATACATGCTGAATAAATAAAATAGGAAATGTCATGATTGCACCGTAAATGAATGCATGGAATAGCGACTTGGATGGCTCCTTAGCAATTTGTTTACGTAAATATAAATAACTGAAAAGTGCCAGCGCCGGCGCTATTGCGACTGTCAGTAAAATAAACATAGGCGCCTCCTCATGAAGCTAGTATAGCACATCCAAAACAGTAAAAGCCGCTTGACTTAAAAGGCAAGCGACTCATCCATTCACTTATTTTGCGCAATATATTTCGCAATCATTCCACCATGGAAACGACCATTTTCGATAAAGATTTCGTTCGCATTATTACCTGCTGCAATAACACCTGCAACGAATAAATTAGTCACGTTCGTTTCCATCGTATCTTCATTGAAGACTGGTCGTCCAGATTGTTCATCTACTTCAATACCTATTTTACGTAAAAAGGCATGATCCGGGTGATAACCAATCATCGCAAAGACATAGTCGCTTTCAAGATCAAATGTTGTCCCTTGCTGATTGACAGTGACCGCTTTTTCCGTAATCTTCGTTACAGACGCGTTAAAGTGCATATCGATTTGACCGTTACGCACTAAACTTTCAAAGCCTGGCAATATCCAAGGCTTTACACTTTTCGAATACGTTTCATTTCGATAGACGACAGTTACATGCGCACCTGCACGCTGTAATTCCAACGCTGCGTCGACAGCGGAGTTTTTTCCGCCAATGACTGTCACTTTTTTATTGAAGTACGGATGGGCTTCTTTGAAGTAATGGTAGACAGTAGGCAAGTTCTCTCCTTCGACATCTAAACGATTGGGTTGGTCATAATAACCTGTCGCCACTACGACATATTTCGCATCATAGACCGCTTTATTCGTCGTTACGACAAATCGATCATGCTGTTGATCTACATTTTCCACTCGCTCGTGACTGTTGATCTGCAAGTTTTCGATTTGCGCAACAGTTCTATAATAGACTAAGGCGTCATTACGCTTTGGTTTATCGATAGCTGTAATGAATGGTGTCTTGCCTATCGATAATTTTATACTGGAACTAAAAAATGTTTGGTGAGTCGGATAGTTATAAATGGAATGCACGATATTTCCTTTTTCGATCACCACTACCGACAAACCTATATTTTGCAATTCGATTGCCGCTGACAAGCCACACGGACCGCCACCGACAATTACTGCATCTACAGAATTCATGATATCTACTCTCCTAATTTCTTGCGTTCTAGTAATGAACTTCCACTATATGACACTCGGGTTTCGCACCCAAACGCAACGGCACCATCGTCGTTCCATAGCCATTACTAATTAATTTCGCGCTATTTCCCGTCGTCTCGAAACGACCCAGGTCTTGCATACCCCAAGGCCCTAGTCTGATCTGACCTCCATGTGTATGGCCGGCAAGAGATAGTTCCGCGTGCAACTTTTCTTCAAACTTTCGGAAATAGGAAGGATTATGTACAGCGAGTATGAGATGATCATATCCTTTTGCAGAATCCACGGCCGAGTCAATTTCTACTTTTCCGTTATTTGGATCTTGCAGCCCACATATACCGAAGCATGGGTGGTTCGGTATCGATGCCGTACTGTTGACTAGTACTTTTCCGCCAACTTGCTCCATTACACGTAGTATATTTTCTGTACCGACTTCTTGGTCATTATTGCCGAAAATATAATAAATCGGTCCTATTGAGGCGAGCAAACGCATGTTGCGTTCGATTCGCTCAATTGGCACACCACCTTCTGCCACATCTCCACCGACGATCACTGCATCAATAGACCGCGTACGTAAATCATCAATCAGCCGTTGAGGAATACTGCGCCTGTGAATATCCGAAATAAAGAACACGTTCAATTGATTCGTTGGATTGGAATTAACATGCAACGTATGTGTAAGCACACGATTCCGATGGGCTAAGGCAAACATATAGGTCAGCATGGTTGCCACTGACAAAAAAACTGATAATCCCGCTATTCGAACCTTTTTCATTAGTCAACTCCCATAGAAAAAAGCAAAGCGTCTACTTTGCTTTTGTAGTAGTAATTTTCATTAGTAGTATAGCAAGTATTCAATAAAAACCCCTAACCATTGTACTGCATGTTAGAAACGGCATGCATGTAATCTGCCATGGCTGGGTATAACCCTACCGATAACTCCACTTTTTCAACAGGTACTTGATCGGGAACGTCAGGAGAATAGAGATCCGATAATACATAGAGGAGTATAACAATAGGTATTAAAGTGAAAATCGCCAGAAAAATGTTGATGACTTTCACCCGACCATATTGTTCCTCTTTCTTCTTTCCGTGTACTTCTGCACGAGAAGGAAGTTTATCGAAAGGCACTTTTTCTTTTATCTCTTTTCGCTGTTGTTCAAAATCCATTTTATATTGTTCGTTTAACATGTCTAATTTCTCCTTCACACCGCATAATGTCTATTACTATTATATGATGCAATTCCTTTATTCACTCATGAAAAGTACGTCCGTTCACAAACTCATCTATATCTATTATGCCGAATTTTGTCTAAAAAGTAAATACAGACAGTCTGCATCAACCTAACAATTGATGCAGGCGTTCACGCCAATGTAACGCTTCAACTACTTGTTCAGTTGATGAGTTTGACTTGATTAGCCAGTCCTCATCAAGATTTTGACAGTTCGAACAGCAATCTGCTTCTGCAGGCGAAGTATTTTCTCCAAAAAAACGCACTAATTTTTCTCGCAAACAACTGTCACTTTTTGCATAGCTCTCCATCTCCGCAATCTGTTTCTCTTTCACTTGATATATTTGTTGGATTTGTCGTACAACATTTGCCACATCAAATTGTTCCAAATAATAATCAAGTAAACGACTAGATACTTCGGTTAGCCCGGCTTGTTCAGAAGCCAATTGATTACCAGTACCTGATTGCAGTAAAGAATGATAATACATAGTTTGCTGTTCATCTGGTAGGTCCTCATACACTATAAACTTTACTTTCTGAATATCCCGCTCACTATACAATAGAGTAGCCGCAGCTTTTTCCCCGTCACGTCCTGCACGTCCTACCTCCTGGATATAGGCGCTAGGTGTAGCCGGTAGATGCTCATGAATAACTTGCCGGATGTCATCTTTATGAATTCCCATCCCAAATGCATTGGTCGCACAAATCCACTCAAGTTCACCTTGTACAAATTGTTGTTGAATAATGGATCGTTCATCCTGTTCCTTGCCACCGTGATAGCTGGCTGTCGGGATTCCTCTTTCTCGAATAATGGTAGCGAGTTCTTCTGCACGTTTCCGTGAAGCAACATAAATAACACCAGGACCGATTGTTGTAGCAAGCCTTTGTATAATCCATTCTGTTTTTTCCCATTCATTATCCATATGCATCACGCGATACGATATATTCGGACGGTCGATTGATTGTCTTTCGATGTGAGGGTTTCGCATGTGCAAATACGTGGTAATGTCTTCCACTACTTTATCATTCGCAGTAGCAGTCAATGCCAGTACTGGTGCTCTCTCTAAAACTGAGAATAATTCCTTTAGCCGTAAATAGTCTGGTCTAAAATCAAACCCCCACTCTGAAATACAATGGGCTTCATCTACCACAAAAAAAGCTATAGATAATTGTTGAACAAGTTGACGGACATGCTCTTGCATCACCATTTCAGGCGATAGAAAAATGAACTTATATTGCGCTAAAGTAGAAAGCGCTAATTCCTTTTCCTGCCTCGATAAAAATGAATTGATAGCGACAACACGCTTCTCTTTATGTTTACGCAAGTTAGCTACTTGATCTTCCATCAACGCAACGAGAGGAGAGATGATGATCACCGCACCGTCCTGCATGTAGGCGGGTAATTGATAGCAAAGTGATTTCCCTGTACCCGTTGGAAAAATCGCCACGGTGTCTCGTCCAGCTAGTAACTCGGTAATGACTTCTTGTTGTCCGGGACGGAATGATTCATACCCAAATTTTTGACGCAATATGTCTTGAAGTTCCATCAACTCTCCCTCCTTCCGATCATGATGATTAATCGCAATTGGAAATACGATAATTCTGGGCATTGCTGTTTCAGCAAACGTAATCGTTTCGTCTGTAACTGTTCAACATGACGCCAAACCGCATCTATTTGTTCTTCTTTTACAAAATCTTTATAGGGAAAGCTATCCATATTCGCTGCCATTTCAATAAAATGATCTTCGATTGTACTTAATTTCAAATTTCGTAGAGAGGCGATTTGCTCTACCGAATACCCCCTGTCGAATAGTTTTCGTGTTCGTTCTGCAGATTGTGTCAAATACGTATCCACTCGACAACCTGCCGCTAATTCTGTAAGCAATGGACAGTTCGGTTGCTGTTGTATGAAATCAAGCAAAATATGTAATGCCTCTATATAGTACAATTGTATAGTCTGAACCGGTAGATTTACATTATCCGCCATCTGTTCCCAAGTAGATGCAGTGAGCCGATAGCCCGTCAATCGATCGCTCACGATCGTGCGTTGTAATTCTGTTAACGAGGAGTGAGTTAGCACATATTCCAGTTCTATTCGCAATGACGTAGATAGATGGGTCATACTACTTGATTGATTACGCAAAAACTCTTTGACAAATTGCTGCGTAGGCAACTCTTTCTGAATCGGCATGAACATAGTTTCACCGCTGCGTAAATTCGACAATGTCTGAACTAGCAATGCCAACCGTCTAGCAAACTCTCTTTCACGTCCGCGATAATTCCAGCCATTAAATCGCCACATTTCACTACCTGTCGCCATTTGTCCTTTTGCCGTTACATAGACGAGCTCATGTATATAAATTAAACCATCTGCTTGCATCCGCTCTAACGCTCGTTGAAAGTCACTTGCCGTCAATTGCGGCAACAATGCATAGTATGATTTGACTTGATAATATTCGACGTCTTGTAATGTCTGTCCTGATCGTTTTCCGCGAAGTATATGGTAGACACCTTGCGCTGAACGCTCACCATGGAGGCGTTGAAAGATCGTTAATAAGATGGAATCAAAACTCATTTGAGCTACCCCCCTGAAGAAATAACGTTTTTTTGTTGAAAAGTGATGAAAACAGCTTTAGAATAGAGGAGATACAAAATAGGTTGAGTGAATGGAAGAAGGGAGAAAGACAAATGTCTAGCAAAAAGTATACAATTGTCGATCAGGATACATGTATAGCCTGCGGGGCCTGCGGGGCTGCTGCGCCGGATATCTATGATTATGACGATGAGGGGATTGCATTTGTTATTTTAGATGATAACATGGGAAACACTGAAGTTCCAGAAGAACTGATGGAGGACCTTGAGGATGCGTATGATGGCTGCCCTACCGATTCAATTAAAATTGCGGACGAAGCCTTCGAAGGTGATCCGTTAAAATATGAAGATTGATTTAATCTTAACAACACTTCCGATTTTCGGATGTGTTGTTTTTTATTTTTGCATTAAGTAGGTAGGCTACAGGATGGGATTTAAGCACTAAGCGGACGCTTCCTTGCGGGCCTTCAGTGAGTCAACCAATCGCAAGCTCCATTGGCACTCCCATCTAATTAGGCTAAACCATCGAGAGCCGCCTGTCGCATCAATCCCTTGGTACTCATTACTTAACTTTTTAAACACAAAAAAACGCCAGCCTCCCTTTTGAGGGAAGATTGGCGCGTATTTATTTAGAACGATAATTTCTTTTGTTGCTGAAGAATCCACTTCTCCATGCTTCTATATAACATCAACGTGATGGCTAATAGCATAACACCCTTAACCAGGTTGAATGGTAAGATTCCCAATATGATCATCTGATACAACGAGTCGCCTGTAACTGCTGGCATACCTAGGAAATATGTGTACATCGGCAAGAACACTAAGTAATTTAGTACACTCATACCTACTGCCATTGCTACTGTACCGGCGATCAAACCTGATGCAAGACCTTTAGTAGAACGATATTTCATGAAAATCCAATAGATCGGCATAATGAATAGCATACCTGTCACAAAGTTTGCGACTTCTCCTACTGGTACTCCTGTCGGGCTTCCTGATAAGAACCAATGCATGACGTTTTTCAATAACTCTACGCCTATTCCTGCAACTGGTCCCATCGTCATGATTGCCATAACTGCAGGGATTTCACTAAAATCGATCTTTAAAAATCCAGGCATTGCCGGGATCGGAAAGTTGAACTGCATTAATACAGTTGAAATACTTCCCAAAATGGCCACCAAAATTAACTTACGTAACTTCTTGTTATTCACTTGTTCCTCTCTCCTTTTGCGATTCACTTCAAAAGAGGAAAGGCTTGCTCATCTATTGTCCCGCTAAAAATCCCTAAAGCAAAATATGCCTTAGGGAGAGTAAAATGCACTGTTAAGAACAGATAAATTATACAAACTTATCCGTCAGGAAACAAGCACCACTTTTGCGTACACAAAAAGATGGCTGCACCTTCACCTTCTCCCATCCAGACTATACTGTCGGCTCCGGAATCTCACCAGAATCAGCTGTTAAGCTCGCGGGCTAAAAGTAGAATTCTACTTCATTTCCGCCGGTCGGGAATTACACCCTGCCCCGAAGATGAATCAATATTTGATTATGAACCTATTATAACGTAAAAAAACTGTTTTGTAAACTTCGCGAGTTTACAAAACAGAATTATTCGTTAATTAAATATTGTGGATTTGCACCAATCGGCTTTTCTACAGGCTGAGTGAAGTCAAATTCATTCCAGTATTTTTGCTTAACTTGATCAAACTTTACATATTTATCAAAACTTGCCACTGTCAGCGAGATGCCGTCTATTAATTGCATCGCTTCCTCCGGTTGCATCTGATCTAAATCAAGCTCTTCAGTAAATTTTACGTTGACAACCTCATCGTCTACTTTGACCGTGAAATCTATTTCTTTAGGTACAACAGTCGAATACACATCATTTGGTGAAACCTTCATGTCATTCAAAGCTTGCTCTACCGTTTCAGTAGTCTTACCAAAATTAGTGGAGAGTACTACTTCACCATCTGATTTTAAAAATCGATAATAGGCTTGATGCGAAACCATTCCTGACAAAGCGATAGGTTCTTCCACTTGACCTACTTGATCAAACATAATGGGCGAGGCATCTTCTTGTAAAAATTTTATTTCATCATATCCTAAAAACGTATCTTGTACGGATCGATTCAGCATCTCAAGTGTCGCACTCGATGTATCATACGTATGGTCCGCAGTAAATTTCATTTGAACTTGCTTACCGTTCGAGGAAATCATCGCTTTATACGGATGATACTCTATAAAACCTAGCGCCTCTTCGTCAAGTGTTTTAGCATACTCATTATAAAGCGCGACTGCATCTGGAGAGGTACCTAAGCGTTCAGCAAGGCGTTCATTCGGTATCAAGAATGTCACAGGAACAATGGTGGCCTGATTGGTAGCCAGGCCAATATGAAACACTGTGTGACCTATGAGATCGGAAGGATAAGCAGCATATGACAGCGGTGTCGAAGCCTGTCTAGTAAACACAGATGCGTCACTTGTGTCATTCGACTGCATCTCTTCACTACTCTCCATTTCGATAGGATCAGCCGATTCCTCTGTCGTTGCTTGATCCATCGATACTTCATTGTTTTGCTGAATGAATGTTGGCACAAGGATGGTGAGCAATACAATTGCTGCAACAGCTGCAAGGATGGGAGGCCATTTTGATTTCGACGACTTCTTCTTTGGCTCGTTCGGCTCAGAAAGTCTTGAGTCTTCCTTTAACCGTTGCATAATCTCATCTTTGGAACGCTGATCTTTCACGACAGGCATGTCACGTAAACGTTTCTCGATATGATCTTCATTCCATTTGTCTTTACTCATCTCATCACCCCTCCCTCGCGGAATGCGCTTCCAACTTCACTTGCAATACTTTGATTGCACGATGCTGTGTCGTTTTCACTTTGCTTTCAGTCCAGCCCAAAACTTCAGCCGTTTCAGCAACTGACAGATCTTGAAAGAAGCGCATGAGGATGACCATTTTCTGATCACCCGTACACGTGTGCAACACATCAAGCACCTGCTCTTGTTCTTCATCCGCTTCAATCAATTGTTCAGGCAAACGGTCAGTTGAGGCTAATTGCTCTGTTTCCCAATCAAAATGAATGTTTGCATGTTTGTTGATGGTGGATTGTTTTCGAAAATAGTCAATCGAGACATTTTTCGCAATCGCAAACAGCCAAGTTTTTTCAGAACTTTTCCCTTCAAAACGGCCATATGATTTGAGTACCCGCACATATACTTCATGCATCAAATCTTCGGCTACTTCCCGATTGCGAGTCAAATAAGTGAGGAAGTTGAATACGTCACGGTTATAGTCTTCATATAATCGTTGAAAAACTAAATCATTCATTCAATCCCCTCGCTCTATAGTAGTCGTTTCAGTATAGAAGAAGTTTCATTTATTTATTGCGTCAAATGGAAGCGAACAAATAAAGATAGTTCCTTTTTCATCGCCCCGGGTTGCTAAAATCGAGCCATTATGTGCTTCCATAATGTTTTTTGCAATAGCCAAACCAAGTCCTGTTCCACCTTTTCCTCTTGTTCTCGCTTTATCCGCCTTATAAAAACGCTCAAAGACGAATGGCAAATCTTTTTCAGGTATACCGACACCTGTATCGGCTACTGTAATATCAAGTGCTCCCGAAGACCGGTAGACACCTAGCGTCACCGCTCCACCATCTGGAGTATGACGGATGGCGTTATCGATCAAATTAGTGAACACTTGCTCAAGACGGTCTTCATCAGCCGTGACGAGTAGTGTATTCGGTTCCTCCGTTACCAAAGACAGATCCACTTTCGCATCTTTTGCTACTTGTGAGAACTTGGTTACCATACGTTCCAAAAACTCCACAATCGACAGAGGGTTTTTACTCAGTTGAATGTAGCCAGACTCCATTCTTGCTAGATTCAGCAAGTCTGTGACAAGGCGACTCATACGCTTAGATTCATCGTGGATGATCTGTACCATTTCCATACGTTCTTCTTCACTGCTCACTACATCATCTATGATGGCTTCACTATATCCTTGCAACATCGAAATGGGTGTTCGCAATTCATGTGAGACGTTGGCAATGAAATCCGAACGTAATTTATCTAGTTTATGCTGTTCCGTCATATCACGGAATACGGCCACCGCTCCACGGATACTATTTTCACTGTACAATGGACTAATGGAAATCACATAAAACTGTCCACCCAATTCCAACTCATCTTCTACTTCCTCAGCGAATGAAATGGCATGCTCTAGCATATGGAAGACTTCTTTAGGCAACGGATGATGACTTTTCTGATTATATCCATACCACTTTTTTAACAGTAGCTCGGCTTGTGGATTTTTTAGAAGAATGGAATAATCTTGATTAAACGTTACGACTGCATCTGTCATAGATGTAAGAATGCTAGAAAGCTGTTCTTTCTCCTGCTTAATCAACTCAATATTATATTTCAACTGACGTCCCATCTGATTGAAAGCAGTAGCTAACTGACCAATTTCATCTTTTTGTGTGACCGGCAAATGTGTATCGAAATTCCCTTTAGATAACTCAAACGCTGCTTGCTTCATCTTACGCAACGGCAATGTGATTTGCGTAGATAAGAAAAATGCAAAAAATGTAGTTAAAATAAACGCGATAAATGCGGATAGGAAGACTATGTTCGTCGTGCTCTTTGTTGTACGGTGCACAGCATCTAAGCTTTGGTACATGAGTACACTCGCTTGTTCGCCACTTGCTTGTTTAAATGGGTAAGACAGAATCAAAAATTGCTCCATGACATCTTGTTCTGTCAATGAAGGCAGTATCATTTCTTTGATTTTTTGCTTACCTGATTCAGGCGACTCAAACAGACTATCTTCCGATAAAAGTTCTTCTTCAATTTCTTTTTTACTTGAAGATGTATGGAATGAATACAACACATCCCCTTGTCGATCGACGACAATTGCATTGGTCTCTAAATCGAGGATATCATCTATAATCTGGTTCATAGACTGGTTCATGGAACTTGCCGTTTGTTCGTTATAATCATTGACAATTTTGCCGATGGTAGCAGCTTCTCTTTGCAAAGATTCTTCCGCTTGTTTCGTGTGGAAATTATCAAGGAATTCGAGCAGGAACAGTGTCACGATAAACAAGACAAAGGAAACGAGAAGCAATATGGTGGCCCATAGCTTCCCGACAATTGAATTCCATATTCTAATCATTCGTTTGGAACCTCGAACTTATAACCGACACCCCAAACAGTCACAATCATTTTCGCTGCGCGGTCTGAAACACGGCTCAGTTTTTCACGCAGCCGTTTGACATGAGTATCCACTGTACGTAAATCTCCGAAGAATTCGTAATGCCATACTTCTTTCAGCAATTGTTCACGATCGAACACTTTGTCTGGTGACTTTGCCAAGAAATACAATAATTCGTATTCCTTCGGTGTTAAATTAACTTCTTTCCCTTCAGCTGTTACACGATGTGCATCGTGATCGATTGTCAGCTGTGGAAATACTACTAAATCTTTTGATGTTGTGTTAGACGACACATTCGGAAAAGCCACGGAACGTCTGAGCATAGCTTTTACGCGTAACACTACTTCTCTCGGGCTGAACGGCTTGACAATGTAATCATCTGCACCACTTTCAAATCCGCTCACACGGTCTGCCTCTTCACCTTTTGCCGTCAATAAAATAACAGGTGTCATAATTTTATTTTCACGTAGTTCAGCTAATACTTCCATGCCGTCCTTCTCAGGCATCATTACGTCGAGCAATATACAATCATATTGTCCGGCAAACACTTTTTCTAGCGCATCTGCTCCATCGACTGCTTCTTCAATTTCATAACCTTCTCTAGATAAATACATATTCAATAGGCGACGAATGCGATCCTCATCATCCACCACTAAGAGCTTCACTGTTTCTTCCACAATTCATTACCCCTTTCGACAACCTTCTATCTCTATTGTACAATTACTGACCTATAAAAAGAAATAAAAAGACTGCATGACAGTTATTGTCATGCAGTCGAAGATTATGCGTATGAGTGTAAACCTGCAATAATTAAGTTTACAGCAATTAAGTTGAACATGATGATCACAAATCCGATGACAGCAAGCCATGCGGACTTTTTACCTTCCCAACCTTTTGATAATCGCAAGTGAAGGAATGCAGCATAGAACAACCATGTAATGAGTGCCCATACTTCTTTTGGATCCCAACCCCAGAATCGCGACCAGGCTTCATGTGCCCAAATCATGGCGAAAATCAAAGCACCGAGCGTGAAGACCGGGAAACCGATTAATACAGCACGATAGCCGATTTCATCCATCAGCTGAGAATTGGCCTTCTTCGCTAGCGGCTGGAATACCGCGGCAAGAGGTTTGCGTGCAATCAAGCGTAATAATACGTAAAGCACTGTACCTACAGCTATAGACCAAACAAGCGAAGACATTTTTTGCGCATTGATGATCGGAGGCAATTCAGCCCAAGGCGTCATTTTATCCGGCGTCATCGCTTCATACTCATTCATCCCGAATAACGGGGGAACGTGATACGTAATTTCAGCAGGTACTTCGTCTTTATTTATATAAGTGAATTCCGCTTCATAGTCCATTACTTTGAATGTCGTAGAAGATACGACAAATCCAAGAACTAGAATTAACGTATACATCACTGCTTCTATCCAAAAACGTGATTTGGATTTTTTCGTCATATCAATATTTTTCACCAAGAATACAAGCCCTGCTATCGCACTGATTGCAAGTATAGATTCACCAATAACCGTTGTGATTACGTGAATAAACAACCATTTACTTTGAAGTGCAGGGATCAATGGAGTAACTTCTGTCGGAAACATCGTTGCATATGAAATAATGATAATCGCAACGGGTAACGCGAACAATCCAAGAGATGGTGTTCGGTAAATAATATACAGCATGATGAATGCCCCTACGAGCATCATGCCGAATGCAGTCGTAAACTCGAACATATTACTAAGTGGTGCGTGACCTGACGCAGCCCATCTTGTAAAGAAATAGCCTAAGTGAGTAAGGAATCCGATAATCGTGATAATTAGACCAATCGTTCCCCACTTACTATTATGATAAGCTTTTTCGGATTTTGATTTTTTAATAGCGCCTCCGAAAAACAAAGTAGCTACTAAATAGGCAATAAATGAAACTAATAATAAGTTACTACTGATGGCTACTAAGTCCATATTTCCTCGTCCCCTTCCTGTTCTGGCTTGTCCAACTCAGGATCTTGACGATCTATATAAGCAGGCAAGTCTACAGTTTCTCGTAATGTATCCAGCTCTTTACGTAAAGAGAACCAGTTTTTATTCGTATGTGCAGCAATCAACAAATGTCCTTCTGTATCTTCTTGGATCCATACTCTGCGGTGTTGCCAATACATTCCTTGAATAACACCAATCATAAATACTAGACCACCGAATAAGAGGATATATAACGTTTTGTCTTTACGGATTGTTAAACCTGAAATGTTTCGCGTCTCAGCAGCTGCAAACTTAATCGCGTAGTCGTTCTCTTCTACTTCCAACGTTTGACGAATAGCAACAAAACTCTTTTCACCTTCAGGCTTATCCGGTGTGTTCATTTGGAAAATGAACGCTGGATTATTCGGAACGGGCGACTTCGAATACGGCTCGCCGTCCTTTATTCCATCATAGTCTGGATAGAAACCGAGCATATTGACAGTGGAGCCGTTCCCAAGATCATATTCCTTTTCTGGGTCACTTAAATCAACTGTGAATTCCCCTAGAGAGTCTTCAGAAGACTTATTTACCAAATGGAATGTCATGTTTTTAAGCTCGTCCAGTTTATAATCCATCTGGAATACATTGTACCCATCAAATTTCAACGGTTCGTTGACATTGATGGCGTAATCTTTCACTTTTTCTAGACTATCGCTACCAGGTAGTGCTTCCTCATCTTGTTTATACAACGTAACATCTGTCGTATACGACTTCACAATTGCGCCATTCTTCTCCAACGCCTCGCCGAATACTTCTTCTGCTTCTTCTTTAGTGTAATTCTCTAATGTGAACTTTTTATTTTCCAGTACATAACCCGGTGCACCAACGATATTACGCGTTTCCCCTTCACGGAGCCACATCGCCTCGTCAACGTAAAAACCAGGAATTCCTCTAAGCAGAACACCCGAAATGAAAATAATTAATCCGACGTGATTGACATATGGGCCCCAACGTGAAAATCGATACTTTTCAGCTAGGATCGCGCCATTCTCTGTTTTCACATTATAGCGCATGCCTTTTAGTTTCTCTTCCGCTTCCGCAAGAGATTCTTGTGTATTTTGGACATCACCTTCTCCAAAAATCCGCTGACGCTTCATAAAGGATGGATGACGACGTGTACGTTGCTTTTTAAGCGATTTATAAAGCGGAATCACACGGTCTATACTTGCGATGATAATAGAAGTGGCAAGCATACCGACTAGGACTTTAAACCACCAGCTATTATACATATCATAAAAGCCGAGTTGGTAATACAGTTTTCCTACCGTGCCATATAGACGCTCATAGTATTCCAAATAGCCTTCCGGCGTAGTAGCAGGTACATAGAACTTCTGCGGAAAGATTGTTCCAAAAGCGGACGCGATTAATACCGCCGCAATAATACTGACACCTATCTTTACACTGGAGAAGAAGTTCCATATTTTATCGACAATGGAACTCTTATAGGTTTGGGATCTTCTAGAAGATCCCTCGTAACGCATATCTACAATATCACTTTTCTTCGCTTTTTCAGATAAGGGACGACCACACTTCTCACAAAGCTCTGTACCATAAGGATTTTCATGCCCACATTGGCATTTGATTTTGCTCATTGAGTAACAAACTCCTTACTTTGGTTGAATGCTTTCTAAATACTGATAAATTTGTTCATCTGTCATTCCCTGTTTAATGACTTTCGTAATCTTTCCTTCTGGATTGATCAGGAAGGTCGTAGGTAGTGGTTTTATATTATACAGATCCATAACAGTTTTGTTCTTATCCCATAACATAGGGAATGAAAGGTTCATGTCGTCTCTAAAGAGCTCTATTTTCACTTTTGGTTCTCCTACGTTGACTGTCAGGATATGTACACCCTTCGCTTCAAAGTCTTTATAGAGTTCCTCCATATGTGGCATTTCCTTTTTACAAGGTGGACACCATGTACCCCAGAAATTCAAGAATACACCTTTCCCTTTGTAGTCCGACAACCGATGTTCATTTCCTTCTAAATCTACAAGCTCGAAATCAGGTGCCATATCACCTTCCGCCAAGACTTTCACTTTATCTTTTGAAGTAATTGCGTAGAGCATAATTGCAGCTAAAACTACTAGAAGGGCTGTTCTGCTAATCAGCCTAATAGTCTTTTTATTTTTCTTTTTGGCCAATCATGTAACCTCCTGTCTAATTTACGTTCCAATTGCCATTATACCAAAACATAAAATCAGTTGGCACTGCACTAGTGATAGGTTTGTGAACTTTCGACGTTTTATTAGCCGATCTTTCCTGTTTCTGCTAATACGCGTAATTGTTTCAATTCATGTGTCGTGAGTTCACGCGCTTCTCCAGCATTTAGTCCACGTGTAGTCAAGTTCGCAAACTCTTCACGTTTCAATTTTTGCACTGGACAATTAATCGCATCGAACATTCTTCGTACTTGACGATTACGTCCTTCATGGATTGTGATCTCGACAATTGCAGAATTTGTTTTCTTATCCGAACTTGTCATTTTCACACGAGCAGGAGCAGTACTTCCATCATCTAATTCAATTCCTGTCTCCAATTTTTTGAGATCATCACGGGAAGGAATTCCTTTTACTTTCGCTACATATTTCTTTTTAATTTCGAATTTCGGATGAGTCATTAAGTACGAGAAATCTCCGTCGTTCGTCATTAGCAATACGCCTGATGTATCGTAGTCTAGTCTACCAACCGGGAATATTCTTTGGCTGACTTCTGGAATTAAATCCATCACCGTTTTACGGCCTTTTTCATCATCTACTGTTGAAATATAACCACGTGGTTTATAAAGCAGATAATAGACAGGTGTTTCTTTTGTCAATTGAACGCCTTCCACTTCAATTGTGTCCATTCTGCTAACTTTTGTACCCAGTTCCGTTATGACCTGACCATTTACTTTAACTAAACCGTCCAGTATTAGTTTTTCTGACTTTCTTCTTGATGCTACACCGGCCTGTGCCAGTACCTTTTGTAATCTTTCCATGGGTTCCTCCTTGATGTTACATACTGAAAAAATTATGTCACACTTTCGGGCAAATGAAAAGAAGACTGACCTATGTAGGACAATCTTCGAAATAGTATGTTTTTAATTCACTGATCGGACACGATATCTACTGCTACCGTCTTAATTGGTTCTGTACCTAAATAAATAGACCAATACCCTTTTTTCTGTTGTTCATCTGCTTGTGGAATTTGTAACACATTGGACAGCATTTTCTTCTCTTCTTTCGTTACGAGTAACTTAACAGATTGATCCAATTTTGCAATCATATGAGGAAATACTTGATACTTTCCCTTTTTCACTGCTGTATACGATTGATATTCAGAGAATACTCGCTGGGATAACTGTTTGTGAACTTGCCAATCATCTCCGTTATTTAACGTAACGACAATGACGGACTTTCCATCCTGTTTGAAATAGGTAGCCAATGTACGTCCTGCTGCTTTCGTGAAGCCTGTTTTACCTGCAACGGCAGTCGGTTCAGATATGACTAGACGATGCTTGTTTTGCCAACTGTTTTTACCTTGTTCCGTTTCAAAAGGATAGTTCTTTGTGGAAGCTATTTCACGAAACTCTGGGTTCTTCATAGCATAATACAACATTTTAGCCGTATCATACGCTGAAGACAGGTGATGTTCACCGTGCAATCCGGATGGATTCATAAAATGCGTTTGTTCCAAGCCGTGACTTTGCGCTACTTCATTCATTAGATAGACGAATCCTTCAAGCGAACCACCCGCATGTTCAGCAAGCGCTTGCGCTGCATCATTACCTGAACGAAGCATTAATCCATACAGCAGATCTTTTGTTTTCATTACTTGACCTGCTTCAAGATAAATGGAAGACCCTTCCGCTGTAGCCGCTTCTGCGGAAATGACTGTCTCTTGCTCACTAGGCTTTAGCTCCAAAAAGGTATAAGCCGTCCACATTTTAGTTAAACTTGCGATAGGGAGTGGTTCATGTTCATTTGAGCCCAACAACAATCTACCATTCTCTGCGTCTATCACTGCAAATGATGAACCTGCCGCCTGGCTCTTTGCGGGATTTATCAATAATCCGACTATGAGTAGAGCGATGACCGAAATTTTTCTCAAGCATCATGTCCTCCTTCTTCAGTAATGGAAAATGCTTCTTGGAATTTCGTCATGAATAAATCTGTTTCTTCCGATGTTTCTTGTTCTTCTTCAAGTGTCAGTGGTGGCATATCTTCGAGTGATGCCAGTCCAAAACGATCTAGGAAGAAAGTTGTCGTGCCATATAAAATAGGTCTGCCAGGTCCATCCATGCGCCCCACTTCCTCTACAAAGCCTTTGCCAGCCAATGAAGTCAGTGCTCGCTCGGACTTTACACCACGCAAGTCATCGATCTCCACACGCGTTACAGGTTGCTTGTAGGCAATGATGGCAAGTACCTCAAGCGCGGCTTGGGTAAACGTAGACGGTTTTGGATCTTCTAGCATTCTTTTAATATCATCTGCCCATTCACTCTTCGTCACTAAGCGGAAACTTCCACCATAACTTTTCAAAGTTATGCCACGTGTGTCATCTCCGTCATACGTTGCTTGCAGTGTGTTCAATACTTGTTCTGCTTTTTGCTCTTCGCATTCCAACAGTGCGGCTAACTGTGCAAGAGATAATCCTTCTTCACCTGCCACGAATAAAAAACTTTCCGTCATCCCGACGAAACGTGTTTCAATATCCATCCCTATCATCCCTTCACATCAACGAGATTCGTAATTCTTCAAAATTATTACTTTGTCGCACTCGAACTTCTTGTAATTTCATCAGTTCAAGCAATGATAAAAATGTTAATACGAGCTCGGGCACAGTCGTCGTTTCAAAAAGTGTATGGAAATCACATTCTCCACCACATAGTTCTAATTTGCTCATGATCGATGACATCTTATCCCCGACAGATTGCTCAGATTTTGTTATACTCGCTGTTAGGGGCAGTTTCAGCTTCTTTCTGTGTAGCATTTTTTGAAATGCGCCAATTAGGTCAAACACATTCAGCTGATCTTCTGTCTCTGTTACAAGTGGTTCACCGTAACCCGTTAAGTCTTCAGGCTCTTTGGTGAAATGCTCATCGCGATGTGCAGCGGACTCACGAAGCGAGTTGGCCGCTTCTTTAAATTTCCGATATTCCATTAAACGGGCTATCAATTCTTCACGTGGATCTTCTTCATAACCGAATTCTTCGATGAATGCTTCCTCTTCATTGACTGGCAACAGCATTTTGCTCTTCACTTCTAGCAACGTCGCTGCTAGTACGAGGTATTCGCTTAATTCATCCAATCGAAGAACACGCATGGCATGCAAATGTTCTATGTACTGCTGTGTTAGCTCCGCCATGGGGATGTCGTAAATATCAATTTCGAGCCGATTGATCAAATGTAGCAACAGATCAAGTGGCCCTTCGAAGACTTCGAGTTTTACACTATAACTCATTTTACCAACCTACCTAACCAGAAAGGAATGATTTGAATGCACCCTTACTACCATCCTCTTTTTCTACAGTTTATTGTGTATTTCAATGACAATCAAGATTATTTCGAGTGTCACGAGGTGCTGGAAGAATATTGGAAAGAACAAAAAAACTTTTCAAAAGATCATCCACTAACCGGCTTCATTCTTATGGCTACCGGATTATATCATTGGCGCAGAGGAAATACATTAGGTGCTTCGCGTACTTTCACTAAAGCCATCACACGCTTCCGCGAAATGCCTGTACAATTTGGCGACTATCTCGAAGAAGTGGCCATTGATGAAATCATCCTGCAACTAGAGCATTGTCTTACACGCATTAAAGCAGGTGAAGATTTCTATACATTCCCACTTCCCATCTCTCCAGAATTGCAAATGGAGGCAGAGAAATCCAAGCCTCTACTTTCATTACTCCCCAAAAACAGCGCATCTGTTATTCATAAGCATATGCAACGAGACAGGTCAGATATTCTTTTACAACGTGAAGAAAAGAAGAAGGGCAGCCGTTAAAGATCTGCGCCTTCTTCTTTCCTCAAACAACTTTGTATAAATGGTTCGGTAAAATCGGTCCCTTTACAGCCGTATCCTGGATAGATCTCTTGCAATTCCTTCATCATCTTAAATGCAATTCCTTCTCCACGAAACGATGGATTGACCGATATATGCTGAACGGTGTACATCTTGTCACTGTCGTTGACTTCTACCCCTATTAACCCGATGTAATCTTCTGCTTCTTTGTAGAGATATAGCTGCCACTGTTCAACGCATAGATATTGCTGAACAGTCTCTTGCAATTTGCATAACATCTTTTCACTAGGGATATAAGATAAAAAGCCCATAGCAATTTTCTCTTGTGCCTTCTTAAAACGAATAAGATTCAATAGTAACCCCTTCTTTTCAGAAATCCTTTATACAGTTTACACCAATGTCCCGTTTACTTCAACTCGCGACTTATTTTTAGCGTGGATCAATTACTGGAACAACCAAATACCAATAGATGACTCCCCAAATTATAGCGACGGCAACAATCGAAGCAAAAAGAATAATGTTTTTCTTTTTCATTAGTAATTCTCCTTCTCATCTGATTGCAACGGAAGGTCCAATTTTATGATGTCTTCGTAGGTTTCGCGTCTTACGACTAACTGATGTTGCCCTTTTTCCACAAACACAACGGCAGGTCGAGGTAATCTATTATAGTTGCTAGCCATGGAGTATGTGTAGGCTCCTGTACAAAAGACAGCCAGTAAATCGCCGGTTTCTACATTGGGGAGATCGGCTTTTTCAATTAATTTATCACCGGACTCACAGCACTTACCTGCAATTGTCCATTGCTGGTCATGTGGCTCGTTCATCCGATTAGCAAGCGCACTGGAATAGTGTGCGTCATATAGAGCCGGACGAATATTATCAGACATTCCGCCATCTACTGCTACGTATGTACGGACACCCGGCACAACTTTCGTACTGCCAGCAGAATAAATAGTCGTTCCTGCATCTCCGACAAGCGAGCGGCCGGGTTCAATCCACACTTCAGGAATTGGATACTCACATTCCTCAGCCATCTCTTTCACTACATCTGCCATTTCTTCAACATAGACAGCTGGCTCAAGTGGCGTATCTTCCTCAGTATAACGAATACCAAATCCGCCACCTAAATTCAGGACAGGACAGATAAATTGATAATTCTTTCGCCATTCCACCATTCTCTCCATCAGCACTTCAGCCGCGAACCTGAATGCGTCGGTTTCAAAGATCTGTGAGCCTATATGACAATGCATGCCAAGGAAATGAATATAGCCATGATCATATAAAGCAAGGAACGCTTGATCCGTTTGTCCATTTTTCAAATCAAAACCAAACTTTGAATCTTCCTGGCCTGTTGTAATATAGTCATGGGTATGTGCTTCAATTCCTGGTGTGACACGGACTAAGACATTCATCGTTTGCTTTCGCTCATCTGCAATTTCTTTAATCATGTCGATTTCCAAGAAATTATCGATTACGATGCACCCAATTTTCTCTTCAAATGCATATTCTATTTCTTCTCTGCTCTTATTATTGCCATGGAAATGAATCCGTTCGCGTGGGAATCCAGCCGCTACTGCTGTATATAATTCTCCACCTGAAACCACGTCAAGTGACAACCCTTGCTGTTCTGCCAATTGATAAATTGCAATTGATGAAAAGGCTTTACTCGCATAGGCAACTTGTGCTTTAATATCTTTTTTCTCAAACGTTTCTTTAAATGCTTGCGCACGCTCTTTGAATAACTCTGTATCATAGACCATGACCGGAGTTCCATACTGTGAAGCTAGTTCTGAAACGTCCACTCCACCGATGGTTAGATGACCGTTTTCGTTCACTGCCTGTGTTCCATAAAGATGCATGTCCCATACCCCTTCCCAATTCTCTCAAATAACTTTATCACAAGAAGATGGAAAGTGGCAACGACATGCAAAATATCGAAATACCTTTATGACATCCTGTCACGGTTTGGTGAGTCCGTGATAAACGGCCGCGGATCGTCGATTGTCATAGGGAAACGAATCAATACACGCAACAAAGCCTTCGGGAAGAATGGCGTGAACGGCCACAAATATGGCACATTCATCGGCTTTAATGAGCATAAATAATAATAAATCACAGCAAGTGCTATGAAGAAGCCTGGAGCTCCAAGCAATGCGGTTGAGACAAGTAAGAAAATCCGAAACACTTTTGTCGTAATACTTAATTCAAACGAAGGTATCGCAAATGTGAAAATAGCACTAACCGCCACATATAATACGACTTCCGAAGAAAATAAGCCTACATCAATCGCTACTTGCCCAATGACAATGGCAGCCACGAGTCCCATAGCGGTCGATAGCGGTGTAGGTGTATGAATTGCGGCCATTCGCAATACTTCTATTCCGACATCCGCCACTAATAATTGGACAAATAACGGAACTTCTCCCCATTCATTCGGACCAATATATTTGATCGCATCTGGAACGAATTGATTTTCAACCGACATTAAATACCAAAATGGCAACATCACTAAACTAAAAAATGTTCCTATGAAACGTACCATTCGTATAAATGTTCCGATTAAAGGTGCTTGCCTATATTCTTCCGCATGTTGTAAATGATGCACAAGTGTAACAGGGACCAATATAACGGACGGAGATGTATCGACGATGATCGCAATATGTCCTTCGAGTAAATGCGCTGCACAAATATCCGCGCGTTCCGTATACCGTACGAACGGCATCGGGTGAAACCCTTGTTTAAAGAGAAATTCCTCGAGTGATTTATCGGTCATCGTCAAGCCATCCGTTTTCAACGCATCTAGTCGTTCTCTCACAAAATCCAAATGCTCTTCATTGGCAGCACCTTTCATAAAGGCGATCGCAATGTCCGTTTTACCTTTTACGGACGTCTCATGCATTTCAAATCGTAGCTCCGTTGTACGTAAACGTCTTCTGATTAATGCTGTGTTTGTCAGAATGTTTTCTGTAAATCCATCCCTTGAGCCACGTATGACTTTTTCAGTATCTGGTTCCTCAGGAGTTCTGCCTGGATATGACCGTACATCAAGCGCGAATGTAAAACCGTCTTTCATAATGAATACAGCTAACCCACTTAAAATAACTTTCGCGAGTTGGTCTTCATCTTTCACAATTTCTAGCGAATGATATGGAAAATAATCCATCATTGCGCGGTCAAGATTTTCAACAGATTCACCTGTAAATAATTCATTACGATACTGCATTTCCGTCATTAAAGTAGTTAAGACCTCGCCGTCCACTAAACCGTTCATATACAAAAGAAGTATTTCTTTATCCCATAGGTGGATCAACCGTTTGGTCGCATCGTATGTTTCGTCTTTGCCAAACTGGTTGACAAACCACCTGTCCCCTTCTCGTATGGACGTAAATAGTGTATCGGTCAAATTAGGGTCTCCTCACCTTCTCGAGCGCTTCTTCTGCATCCGCGCCCATCCATGTCTTCATTTGGGTTAGAATTTTCTTTTCCAACCGTGATACTTGAACCTGTGATATGCCAATCCGTTTCGCAATATCACTTTGTGTGTAATCTAAATAATAGCGCATATAAATGATCGTTTGATCGCGTTTATTCAACCGTGTAATGACATCTCGTAACGGAATATGATCGAATACTCTCTCCGATCTATCGTCCCGAAGCTGATCCATTAGCGTTAAGCTATCCCCATCACTCTCATACAATTGTTCGTGCAGCGAAGCGGGATCACGAAGCGCATCAGAGGCTAGAATGATATCTTCTTGTTTCACTTCTAATATTTCCGCCATTTCTGAAATGGAAGGTGAACGTCCGTTTTTCTTAAAGAAGTCATCGGTTGCGTGACGAATTTTATAGCTTAATTCACGAATAGTGCGACCTACTTTCACCATTCCATCATCACGTAAATAACGTTGAATTTCTCCTACAATCATCGGTACCGCATACGTTGAAAACTTCACCTCATAGGATAAATCGAACTTATCTATTGATTTCATCAAGCCAATGCAACCTATTTGAAATAAATCTTCTAAATCCGCACCACGCGAAGCGAAGCGTTGAACGATGGACCACACGAGCCTTGTATTGCCTTCTACCATCATTCGTCTAGCTTCTTTGTCACCCGCTTGTGATTCTTTGATGAGTTCTCGCATTTTTTCTTGTGACAATAGAGCGTGTTGCTTCTCAACAGATGCTTCCATACGTCACCTCATTCTACTTACTTCTGTGACCGGAGAAAAATTTTTCTCAAATGTCACGATTGTCCCATTTCCAAGGGTAGAATCTACACGGATACCGTCCGAGAAACTTTCCATGATGGTAAAGCCCATACCGGAGCGTTCCATTTGTGGTTTGGTTGTGAACATCGGCTCCATTGCTTGCTCTATATCGAAAATTCCCATTCCTTCATCTGTTACCGTCATTTTTACTGAGCGGTCATCAATTGTCGCATGGACCTTCACCATACTTTTACCGTCGCATTCGTAACCGTGGATAATGGCATTAGTAACAGCTTCCGAAACAATTGTTTTAAATTCCGAAAGTTCATCCAATGTCGGATCCAATGGTGCAATAAAACAGGTGAGCGCCATTCTGGCAAGTGCTTCATTTTGTTCTATCGCTAGAAACGACAAGGTCATTTCATTTTTCATGTACAACCCCTCCGATTTCGTCGATTGCTTCTTCGACTGTACATATTCTGACGACATCACCAAGACCCGAAAATTGGAATAGCTTCTGCATTGTCGGAGATGGATTCAATATGAGTGTTTCTCCGTTTACAGGGATTAGATCGCGCATTCTGCCGAGTATAAGTCCAATTCCTGCGCTGTCCATGAAGCCTAGTTGGTAGAGGTCCCAGATTATTGCACGCGTCTTTCCTGTGAATATAGCGGTAGATACTTCTTCTCTAATTTGATTGGCTTCGTGGTTGTCGAGTTCTCCTGCTAGCGTGATTAGGACAATGCCATTTTCCAGTTGTGTAATAGTTGCCATGTGTGGATACGCCTCCTTCATGAAGGCATTGTCGCACATTTAGAACCACTATCCTTTAGTTTTGACAAAACTAGTCAGCCATCCCTAAAACTTCTTACGTTGTGACAAGGTCTCAAGCTGACTGGCTGACCCCATTGATCTGAATTCTAAACTGACACTCTCTTGCAGGCATGGCAATGAGACCATGATGCGCACTTCCTATCTGGCTCATCATGCTAGCCATCCATAAATGTAACAGGAGCTACCCTATCGACACCTCTGTCGCTCTTCACTCGAGCTACACAAGAGTATGTACAGTTGAATTTGTTTTTACACATGAACAACAAAAAAGCCATATGCTCCGAAGTAGACCAATTTCTTGGAGTACTTCAGGCACATGGCTTTTACGGATTATACGGCATGTATAAGAGATGGTGCTGCCGTTTTTTCTTTTGAGATATGCATATGGGATTGTAGTAGTTTGATCGAGTCGTCCACTTCTTCAGTGTTTGCATGAAGTATCGCGAGCGCTTCTCCTTTTTCTACAAAGTCACCTATTTTCTTGCGCAAGACAATCCCGACTGCCAGGTCAATCACGTCTTCTTTTGTTGCACGACCTGCGCCAAGAAGCATGGCGGCTACACCTATTTCATCCGCGTCGATCATGGATACATAGCCACTTTCGATAGCTGGAACTTCAATTTGATACTGTGCTTGCGGCAATAGATTTGTATTCTCTATCACTTTCTCGTTACCACCTTGTGCTTTGATCAACTCACCGAACAAGCGCAGGGCCTCACCGTTTTCTATGACGCGTTGCAATTGTTTACGTGCATCTTCTTCAGTTTCCACTTTGTTCGCTGCTAACAACATCTTGCTGCCGAGGACAAAGCATAATTCCGTTAGATCAGCCGGTCCTTTTCCTTGTAGCGTATCAACAGCTTCTTTTACTTCAAGAGCATTGCCAATCGCAAATCCAAGCGGCTGGCTCATATCCGATATCACAGCACTTGTGTTTCTTCCAACTTCATTTCCAATTGCCATCATGGCGTCCGCTAATCGCTTGGAGTCTTCCAACGTTTTCATGAAGGCTCCCGCGCCTGTTTTGACGTCCAAAACGATAGCATCTGCCCCTGCCGCAAGCTTTTTGCTCATAATAGAGCTTGCGATAAGCGGAATACTATTGACTGTCGCCGTGACGTCCCGTAACGCATACAGCTTTTTATCAGCTGGCGTCAAATTACCGCTTTGACCAATGACAGCGATTTTCAAATCGTTGACCTGTTGAATAAATTGTTCCGTAGAAATTTCAACATGGAAGCCGTCAATTGCTTCAAGTTTATCAAGTGTACCGCCTGTATGACCTAGTCCTCGACCACTCATTTTAGCAATCGGCACACCGCATGCTGCGACAAGTGGAGCTAAGATGAGTGTCGTAGTATCACCTACTCCACCTGTCGAGTGCTTATCTACCTTCACTCCTTCAATGGCAGATAAATCGATTTGATCACCAGATTCTGCCATTGACTTCGTTAAGTATCCTTGTTCCTCTGTTGTCATACCCTTAAAATAAATGGCCATCAAAAAAGCACTGGCCTGATAGTCAGGGATTGAGCCATCCGTATAACCCGTCACGAAGAACTCTATCTCTTCTTTAGTTAGCTCTACACCGTCCCGCTTATTTTCAATGATATCTACCATGCGCAACATAGAATTAATCCTCCTTAACCAGTGCAGACAAGAAGCTTTCACCATGTTCTGGCTGATCTACTTGGAAATTCTCGGCAATTGTCGCACCGACATCAGCGAATGTTTTACGAATCGGCAGTTGTCCTGCTCCTTTATTTGAAGGTGAGTAGACTAATAATGGTACATATTCTCTTGTGTGGTCCGTTCCTTCATGCGTCGGGTCATTCCCATGATCTGCCGTGATGATTAATAAATCATCCGGTTGCAGTGCATCCATAATCTCAGGTAAGCGCGCATCAAATTCCTCAAGTGCATTACCATAACCAATCGGATCCCGACGGTGACCATATAATGCATCAAAGTCTACTAGATTAACAAAACTGATGCCTTCAAATTCTTTTTTCATCACCGTGACAAGCTGATCTACACCATCCATATTCCCTGTTGTACGAACGGCTTCCGTTACACCCTCACCATTGTATATATCAGCAATCTTGCCAATTGCGATTACATCATAGCCTTTATCTTGTAATTCGTTCATCACCGTTTTACCGAATGGCTTCAATGCATAGTCATGACGATTGGTTGTACGTGTGAACGTACCGGGTTCGCCAACAAATGGACGTGCAATGACACGACCCACTAAAAATTCAGGTTGCAACGTAAGTTCCCTTGCGATTTCACAAATACGGTATTGTTCTTCAATAGGAATGATTTCCTCATGTGCTGCAATTTGCAATACAGGGTCGCCTGACGTATAGACGATGAGAGCGCCTGTCTTCATATGCTCTTCACCAAGCTCTTCAATAATTTCCGTACCGCTTGCCGGCTTATTTCCGATAACTTTTCTACCCGTTTTCAATTCCAATTCATCAATTAACTCTTTTGGAAAACCGTTCGGATAAACTTTGAATGCATCATCGATACGCAAACCCATGATTTCCCAGTGTCCCGTCATCGTATCTTTCCCAACAGACGCTTCTTGCATCTTAGTATAATAGGCTTGCGCTTCTTTTTGAGGTGCTAGACCTTTGATAGGTGCAATATTCGCAAGACCGAGGCGTTCCAAGTTTGGTAGTTTCAGACCATCCATCTCTTCTCCGATATGTCCAAGTGTATTGGATCCCACATCGCCAAATGCTTCAGCGTCCGGAGCTTCACCGATCCCTACTGAATCAAGCACAATTAAATGAATACGATTATAACGAAATTTTTCCATATGAAAACCTCCAGTAATAGTAGTCTACGCTCTAGGATGATGTTGACTATAGACATCTTTTAAGCGTTTCTTGCTGACATGCGTGTAAAGTTGTGTGGTGGAAATATCGGCATGACCTAGCATTTCCTGAACTGCGCGCAAGTCGGCTCCATTTTCGATTAAATGTGTGGCGAATGAGTGACGCAATAAATGCGGTGTAATCACTTTTTGGATTTCCGCTTTCACACCTGCCTCTTTTAGGATCTTCCAACACCCTTGTCTCGTCAAACGTCTACCATGCATGTTGAGGAATAAGGCCTCAGTATCTTTAATGGACTTAGGACGCCCTTCATTTAAATACAGAGTACAGGCATCGATTGCAGAACGTCCAAGCGGTACAATCCGTTCCTTACTTCCTTTTCCGAAGACCCGCACAAAACCCATCGTCAAGTGAAGATCCGCCAAATCAATCGCTATCAACTCACTTACCCTCATTCCCGTCCCGTATAACAATTCTAGCAGCGCAATATCACGCATTCCTTGTGGAGTATTGCCATCAACAGCATGAATCAGTCGTTCGATTTCAGGTATAGAGAGCACAACCGGTAACTGCTGTTCAATTTTAGGCAATTCGACGTGAATCGTGCAATCATGTGTCGTCACTTGCTCTCTCACTAAAAATTGATGAAATGAACGAATAGAAGAAATATGCCGGGATAGTGTACGACTGGATTTACCGCCATCTTTCAACTTCTGCAAATATTGAAGAACCATCGCACGTTCAATCGAATTAACTGTATCTACATTCAAACTTTCAATGAAACGTAAATAGGCAGTTAGGTCGCGTTGATATGATTTTACTGTGTTTTGAGCCAACTGTCTTTCAACCGTTAAAAAGTGCACATAATCTTCTAACGCAAACTGGGCATCTTTCATAGACTTTCCTCCTTTCTTATGTAAAAAGTAAAAAAGGACAGCGCTTAGGCCATCCCATTGTCTTTCTGTTCTTCCTGTTCTTTCTCTTCGTCTTTCGCCTTACAACGTTTACAAATACCATGGAACGTCAACCAATGATCTTTGACTGTAAATCCATAACGGCCTTCTACGACTTTTTCTACTTCGCCAAGTAGGTCCTCCTGAATTTCATCAACCGTCCCACATTCTAGACAAATTAAGTGATGATGGAACCGCGCAGCGCCTTCTTCACGCAAATCATAGCGTGCAACACCATCGCCAAAGTTAATTTTATCGACAACTTTTAGTTCAGTTAATAACTCTAATGTACGGTATACAGTCGCCAGACCAATATCTGGCGCTTTTTCTTTTACTAACAAAAACACATCTTCTGCACTTAAATGGTCTTCTTCATTTTCCAGAAGAACTGCTACAGTCGCTTCACGCTGAGGCGTCAACTTGTAGCTGGCCCCGTGCAATTGCTTCTTGATTCGTTCAATACGGCTTTCCATACGACGCCCCCCTCAAATTGTTTCCATTATACCAAACTGTCGTTCCAGATGACAATAGAAAGGAAAGGTTCAGTTCATTACAGTGTGTAGTGGATATTATTTTATAAAATGGAAGATCGATAGTTCCAGTATTTGCGTGATCAGCAACAGTGCAATCAATGGTGGCACAGCAGTTAATGGACGATCTCTCTTACTAGCCGGTGTAGCGAAAAATGGCGGGCTTAACACCGAACATAAAATCAGAAACAACAAGCAGCTGATTAATTGAAATGGGAACCACCAAATCGTATAAGATACCAATTTTAATCCTGTTGATAATAAATAGGTGGATGACAAACCAAAAAAAGCACATTTAATCGCACCGAGAAACATAGTGATAAAACGGACTCTTTTATATTTAGACAGAATGATGGCTACTAGAATAAAGCTCAACGTCACCACGATAGGCGACCACAGAGCCGCTTCAGATCCTTTCACTACGCGTTGGTCATATAAGCCGATAATTTGCTCCAATGACGTGACCGGCCACTCCCTGAATAATAAAGCCCCTCCTATGTAACTGATTGCGAGTATAACGAATAAATAAACAAAAGACAATGATCGAGCCATAAATAGGACACCTCCGCATCGTTTTTATAACATATGCTTGTCCGTCCTGAAATAGCTCAATCCTTTATAGGTTTTTTACATACCAGACAGCAGCAACCGTCTTGGCATCATAAATCCTTTCATTCGCAATGAATTCCTCAGCCTCTTCAACTGTTACCTCTAGTACATCAATGAATTCATCTTCATCTCCTACAACAGGCTGCTCCACTTTTTCAAGCTCTTTTGCTACATATAAGTGAATGATTTCATCCGCGAAGCCTGGTGAAGTGGAGAAAGTCTGCAAATATTCGAATGTATGTGCACGATACCCTGTCTCTTCTTCCAGTTCACGAATTGCTGTCAGTTTAGGTTCTTCGCCCGGCTCGATCTTGCCTGCAGGTATTTCTAGCATCGTTCGTTCCAAAGGCTTTCTGTACTGTTCAACTAATACGATTTTTTTATCTTCAGTCAAGGCGATAATCGCCACAGCTCCTGGATGTTTTACTAATTCTCTTTTCGCTAGTTTTCCATCAGGCAATTCTACTTCGTCTACTTGCACCGAAATGATTTTACCTGTAAATATCTGTTCTGTTGAGAGGGTTCTTTCTTCAAACTTCATCCAGCACTCAACCCTTTCCATTGGTTTTATATCCCGTTTTCATTGTACCATGAAACGAAAGGAGTGAGGCACATGAAAAAGCGTACAATAGGCACTAGCAAATTGTTAGTTTCCGAACTTGGATTGGGCTGCATGTCATTACCTACTGAACTGGAAGCGGCTCGTTCTGTACTTGACGAAGCAGTTGATCATGGCATCAACTATTTTGATACAGCTGACCTATATGATAAAGGAATAAATGAGGAACTCGTAGGAAAAGTACTGAAAGAAAAGCGTCAAGACTTGATCATCGCGACGAAAGCCGGTAATAAGTGGGCGTCAGGAGAAGATTCTTGGACATGGGACCCATCAAAAGCACATATCATGGAAGCTGTAAAACAAAGTTTACAACGTTTGCAACTGGATTACATCGATTTGTATCAACTTCACGGCGGTACAATGGAAGATGATGCGAGAGAAACGATTGAAGCTTTTGAAACATTAAAGAAAGAAGGTGTCATACTCGAATACGGTATATCAAGTATTCGTCCTACTGTTATCGAACGCTTCCTAAGTAATAGCAACGCGATGTCCGTCATGATGCAGTATAACTTGCTTGATCGACGTCCAGAAGAATATTTTTCTATGATTTCAAAAAAAGGTGCATCTGTCGTCACAAGAGGTACATTGGCAAAAGGTTTGCTGACGAATGAAGGTGTGGAGCGTGCGAAGAAATTAAATGGCTTCGTATCGTATTCGCCTTCTGAGTTACAGCAGACAGTTCAATCACTGTCTAAAGAAACGAACGACTTACATGCTTATGCTCTTGCATTTGCACTTAAAGAACCTGCTGTAGCCTCGGCTTTAATTGGTTCGAGAACACAACAACAACTTCGTGAGTCATTGAATGCTTATGAAACGCAAATTGATCCACAACTACTTTCACTCTTGATAAACAAAACAGAGCAACATCAGTATGCACAACATCGAGTGTAAACATAGAAAAAGAGAGGTTGGGACAGAACAGAAAAAACGTAAGGGGAATGTCCTTACGCTTTTTTCTGTTCTTATCAGTAAATATTTTTTTAGAGTAACAGAGTGTACCGGAACGGAGAAAGGCCGACTCCTGAGGGATCAGCGTGCGTCTTGAGACCCTGGACGGAGCAAAGCGAAGGAAGCGGCTCAAGCCACGCCCCTCGGAAAGCGTGCCTTTCGGAGTGCAGGGAAACGGGGTGAGATAGTTATGTCCCAGCCTCCCTTTTTTATTTATGGTCAGCTGTTGCACTTACCAATACAGAAGATGGTCCTTCTTTAACGCTAAGCGGTTTAGCTTTGATATCAGCTGCATGTTGAGCAGTTTGCTTCTTTTTTGACGGAATCATATTGAAAATAATATTCAAGAAAATGGCAGTGATACTTCCGAGTACAATACCATTACTTGTTAAGATCTGTACACTTTCCGGCAACTCTTTAAATAAATCCGGTACAACTGAAACTCCAAGACCAATACCGATAGAACATGCTACGATCATTGCGTTATCTTGAGTTTTTGAAATTACAGGGCTTAACATTTTAATTCCTTGTGAAACCACCATGCCGAACATGGCAACCATCGCGCCACCAAGTACTGCTGGAGGGATGATCGTTGCAAGAGCTGCTATTTTCGGCAAGAATCCTAATGAAATTAGCATAATCGCTGTAGCGAGTATTACCCGTCTTGACTTCACACCAGACAACTGCATCAAGCCAACGTTCTGTGAAAATGTCGTGTAAGGAAACGCATTGAAAATACCTCCAATAACAGAAGCTAACCCTTCTGCACGATACCCTTTTTCCAACATTTTCTGATCGATTTCTTCCTCACAAATATCCCCTAATGCAAAGTATACCCCCGTAGATTCTACGAGCGACACCATCGCCACCAACGTCATAATCGCAATTGGCAATAAATGGAACGTAGGTGTTGCTAAATAAAACGGCATGACTATATGAACATAAGAAGCATCATGCACATTCGAAAAATCTACTACACCCAGGAATATCGCTGCGATTGTACCACCGACTAATCCTAACAAAATAGCGATAGACTGCATAAAACCTGAAGTGAATCGGAACATCAAAATAATGAATAGCAACGTTCCAAACGACAGTAAAATATTTGTCATGGAACCGAAATCTTCCGCACCTTGTCCACCACCCATATTGTTGATCGCTACAGGAATCAATGTGATTCCAATAATGGTTACAACAGAACCGGTAACGATTGGCGGAAAGAATTTTACAAGACTTCCAAAGAAGCGGCTAATGAAGAAAATGATTACGCCTGAAGCAATAACCGCTCCGTAAATAGCCGAAATTCCATAATCATTGCCGATCAATATCATAGGGCCGACAGCGGTGAATGTACATCCGAGAACTACAGGTAAACCAATACCGAAATATTTATTACGGGAGATTTGTAAGATTGTCGCAACACCACACATTAAAATATCAATCGACACAAGATATGTCAGCTGCGTTGGCGTTAACCCAATGGCATTCCCCACGATAAGTGGTACCAATACTGCGCCTGCATACATAGCTAGTAAATGCTGGAAGCCTAGCAGTGTAGTTTTCATTGTTCCGTTTCCTCCCCGACAAACTGGACTTGACCATTTTGTAACGACTGAAGCTCAGCTAGTGATTCCAAACGGACGCCCTCTTTGCGAATTAGATCTCCGCCTGGCTGGAAGCATTTTTCAATCACTATTCCAACACCTGCAATCGTTGCGCCTGCTTGTTTTGCGATATCTATTAGTCCAAGTGCGGCTTGTCCATTCGCAAGGAAATCATCAATGAGCAATACCGTATCTTCATTTGAAATAAAATCTTTAGAAACCGAAATATCATTTGATTCTTTCTTAGTGAATGAATACACTTCTGCGGTGTATAAATGATCCGTCAATGTAAGAGATTTACGTTTTCTGGCAAACACTACTGGAACGCCTAATATCATTCCTGCCATTGTCGCTGGAGCAATACCTGAAGATTCAATCGTGATGATTTTCGTAATGTGTTGATCGCTGAATCGGCTAACAAACTCTTTCCCGATCTCCTGCATCAATAATGGATCAATTTGATGATTTAAAAATGAATCCACTTTTAGTACCTCTTCCGATAATACTTTACCTTCTTGTCGAATCTTGTTTTTTAGCAACTCCACGCTGATATGCTCCCTTCATTTTTTCGAATAAAAAAAGCGTATATGCCATACTCCCATATAACAACTATGAGAGAGCGGCATGTACGCTTGTAAAAATGAAAAAGCAATTTCTTGTCGAACGACAAAGAAAGCTGCTTTTCATTCTCCCCATAGGCGGTCTATTTTCGGTAGACCGGTAGAAACTTACGGGCCATATCCCCGTGATTATATGAGTCTTATTTAACTGAATGCTAACAGTATAGCACGATTCGACAAATTTTCAATACGAATATATACCAATAAGTTTGAAAGCTTTAAGCGAGCAAGCATATGGACATATTCTAGACAAAAAGTTAGAAGCGATTGACTCTCCAGTTCAAATACGCAATTGATTACAATCCTATGTCCACTGTACGTACAGCGTTCCCCTCATAGCGTGAATCCCTTACCCAACAACCACGCTGTGTTAAATTACCAGTTTTATTGTTTACCCGAACAATAGTGAAGAGAGATAAATCACTACGCCTACTGTAAAGCTACTAGCTACGGTATTGAACAAGACGATTTGTGCTGCTAGCTCGGATTCAACATCGTATTCCAGTGCCAGTGTGGAGCTATTCCTCGACGTTGGGAATGAGCTGGCGATCCATAGTGATTGAGCCGTGATTCCATCTATCCCAAGAAGTAAAATCAACAATAACGCCACGGTTGGCGAGATAAGTAGTCGGCCGATGGCGCTTAAATAGATTAATCGGTTCCATAGTGTCTTTACCTTAATCTGCGCTAACTGCGCACCAAGTGTGATGAGTGCGATCGCAATAAAAGCATCCGATAAATGACTGATCGGCAATTCGATAAACTGAGGCAACCGGATATCTGCCAAGTTAAGCAAAGCACCTAGCCACAAAGCATGAATAATCGGCATTCGAAGGAACTGTTTCACAATGTCTTTCCCCGACTGCGTCGAAGATACAAGATTATACAGACCATATGAATATGTCAGTAAGTTCTGATAGACAATCAAAACAATTTGAATAGAAACCCCAAGTGGATTCGCATGAAACACTAGCTGACTGACAGGTAACCCATAGTTTCCTGAGTTGATTAGAACAATACTGTTTTTCATAACAGCGGTCTGCTGGCGATTCAAACGCAAGAGTTTGCTAAATAAATGGCCAGTAATTATTAAAGTGCTAGTGAATAATACAACAAACAGTAAGACGTCGAGCAGGATCTCTACATCTATGACAGTATGGTATAAGTTCATGAAAACGGCGGCCGGTATTAAACAATATGTCAGAATATTCCCCAGTGCCTTAACATTAAAAGTAAACTTTAATTGTAAAACTACGCCAATTGTTAATAAAATAAGCATAGGTGTGATAACATTTATAAAGACTATGAGTAAGTACTCCACAAAGGAATCTCCTTTCTGCTGTTTCGGCTGCATACTTCTCAGAACAATCTTCAAGTAATACAGGAGGCTTCATAATGGAAAAAGAACGACCAAGTAAACATTTACATTTCCCTAAGAGTCAGTGGGTGTTATTAGCAGGTATTTTATTTTTAGCCGCTACCATCCGTTCCCCACTAACTTCTGTCGGGCCTATTATCGGGAACATTCGTGATCAACTGCAAATCTCTAACTCGTTGGCTGGATTTCTAACAACTATCCCATTGTTGGCATTTGCTATTGTATCACCTTTTACACCACGTATTGCCAAACGGTTCGGTATGTCGAGAACACTTTTCTATGCAATGATTATTTTAATGCTAGGAATTATTATGCGTTCTGTAGGCAATAGTCCTTTGCTATTGATCGGTACATTTTTAATTGGGGTAGGAATCGCTTTTGCAAACGTCCTATTACCAAGTCTTCTTAAACTGAGCTTTCCCTTACATATCGGATTGATGACAGGACTGTACTCCGTGTCTATGAGTATATCTGCCACACTCGCTTCTGGTATCGCTTCTCCAATTGCCAATGAAACAGTTTATGGCTGGCAGGGCGCGCTAGGCATTTGGGGAGTCATTACGTTGTTAGCCATTATCGTATGGATACCGCAGATTCGCAAAAAGAAAGAAGTCATTAAATCAGTTCAGAAAAACATGAAGTCAAAACCTGCCCTGCCTATGTGGCGTTCCCCACTAGCCTGGAGCATCACAATTTTCATGGGTCTGCAATCATTCCTATTTTATACGACGGCATCGTGGATTCCTATTGTGTTACAAACGAATGGGATGACTGCTGATGCTGCTGGATGGATGTTAGCGCTTGTCCAGCTCGCACAATTGCCTATGATGTTTATCATACCAGTGGTCGCTGATAAAGTACGCGATCAACGCATCCTGGTCGCAGCTGTTTTCGCTTGCTATTTAATTGGCTACGGTGGTGTACAGTTTGGAAGCGAAAGCTTGACTGCACTTTGGATGATTTTCATCGGTCTAGGAGGCGGTTCGGCATTTGGACTCGCTATGATGTTCTTCACTTTACGAACCAATACACCAGACCAAGCGGCTTCGATTTCAGGAATGGCGCAGTCGATCGGCTACTTGTTAGCAGCGATCGGCCCCGTGTTGTTCGGTATTCTTCATGACTATACGGGTTCATGGACGGCACCGCTTTATACCTTCTTAGTTGTTGCGACTATAATATTCATCAGTGGAATGTACGCAGGGAAAAAGCGTTATATTTCGCTTGAACCCAAACAGAATATGTCGTAACGGAAAATGCATGTCAACAATAAAACGAAGAGCCGCAATTCGCATGTGAATTGCGGCTCTTCGTTTTATTTATGTATCTATCTAAGGTTATAAGACGCAAACAGTTTTATATAGCTGATCAGCGAACTGTTTACTAGGCATTCATTTATTGCTATCAATATAGGAAGTATACTTGCTAATACTACCGTGATTGGCAATACTTTAGTAAGTATTGTCCATCTCGGTGCCCATCATTTTCTCAATCTAGACCTTATTATGTTACAGCGTTGTCTTACATTCGCCCTCGATAACAGGATAATGGTTGCACCCCATTGATCTGCGCTCCAGCCGGACGCGTTCCGGAGGGTGGGCGGTGAACCACACCTCTTCGCTTCGCTTCGACGGGTGTTTCACCTGTCCCACTGATCCTCCCGGAGTCGCCGGCTTCCGCTCCGATCAACTAGCCAACTACAAAGAAATCTTCTCCATAAACGCGCCCGTTAGCAGAAATAAAAAGATGAAATCACTTACTTTTATTATAAATTTTCTGCTTTAAATCAAAGAAACTCATTGTTCCACAGACGAAAACACCCAATCCTAAAACCCCTGTAAGAACCCAGCTATTACCCCAACTAATGATTAAAACAATTAAACAAGTGAATGCAATAACTAAAGCTCCGTATTGCCCTCTCCATATATCTATTTTTGAGGATTGTTCATTTTCCAAAACAACCAACTCCAATCCTAAAGACATTTCTCAAACAATATGGCCCGATTGAGGCACAATCCTTATCCCGCAAACGCGCCCGATTCTAAACTTTATCCATATCGCTCGTGGTAAATAATAAAGCTACTAACGTTAGAAAAGAGGCTATTATAATTACTGTAAGAATAAGCATAATCGAACTCCTCCTTTTCGTTAAACTGGCCCGTTTGTTGAATAGTCTTTTTATACTTAGTATGTTCTGTTGCTTGGAGTGCAGGCGCCGACTCCGGGAGGATCAGCAGGACAGGTGAAACACCTAGCGAGCGCAGCGAGGAGTGTGGTTCACCGCCTGCCCATAGGACACGCGTGCGCCGGAACGCAAAGCAACAGCTTGCACAATGCGAACTTTGGCCCTATTCTTGAATAATTGCTTTTTTATAACTGCGCTCCGTTGCTTGGAGCGAAAGACGGCCGACTCCAAAGGGATCAACGCGCTCCTTGATACCTCGCAGGACGCGTTTTTTGTGACCGGTGAGGCTCAATCACGCCCTTCGGAAAACATGCTGCCTAGAGCGCAGTGCAACATTTTGTATACTGTATAGTGACCCATTTCCTAAACACTGAGCCTACGCTTTTTAAAGTTAGTAAAGCAGAGTCACTTCAAAAGTATAAAAAAACGGCACGGTTAATCACGGTGCCATTTGATGTTCTACTTTAATTATAATTCGCTAACTAAGCTTTTGAAGCTTTTATCTGAACAGAGTAACTTGAAATGCACTTACTCGTTTTATATTTCTAACTCTGCAGAAATTGGGCAATGGTCACTGCCCATGATTTCTGAATGAATGTCTGTTGTTTTCAGAGCGGACTGGAGACGTTCTGAGATGATAATGTAATCGATACGCCAGCCGATATTTCGTGCACGTACGTCGCGCATATAAGACCACCACGTATAGCTTTCATCTAGATCGGGATTCATAAAACGAAATGTATCAATGAATCCAGCGTCTAATAACCGTGTCATTTTCCCGCGTTCTTCATTCGTAAATCCTGAATTACCAATATTAGATTTAACGTTCCGAATATCGATTTCTTCATGCGCTACGTTCAAATCTCCGCAATAGATAACTGGCTTGATGGCATCCAGCGACTGTAAATGCTTAAGTAAATCATCTTCCCAAGTCAGTCGAAATGATAATCGTGCCAAGTCCCGTTGTGAATTGGGCGTATAACAATTGACGAGAAAGAATTTTTCGAATTCTAGCGTCAGCACACGCCCCTCTACCTCGTGATCTAGATCATTCAATCCGTAGCGTACAGAAAGAGGCGTTTCCTTCGTAAATACTGCCGTACCAGAATATCCTTTTTTCTCTGCATAGTTCCAATAGGATTCATACCCATCGAGAGAAAGATCGATTTGTCCTTCTTGACATTTGATCTCCTGGACACAGAAAATGTCTGCCTGTACTTGTTCAAAAAAGTCACTGAAACCTTTTTTCACACATGCCCTAATACCGTTTACATTCCAAGATACTACTTTCAATACTACACAACCTATCTTTATTAATTGCCGTTAAAACTCACTGCCAATTTTGCCGCAAGTTCGGCGTTTGACTTCACTAATGCAATATTGGCTTCCAGGCTTTTACCACCTGTCATTTCCTGAACTCTTTTTAACATATGTGGTGTCAGATTTTTTCCGCGAATGCCTAGTTGTTCAGCTTCTTTAAGCGCATCTGACACCAATCCATCTATATACTCTTGATTCATGGCATACTCTTCAGGGATTGGATTGGCAATAATCGCACTGCCTTCCAAGCCTAAATTCCATTTAACGCGTAGCATCTCTGCCAACATGTCGATTTCATCTACTCGATAATCTACAGGATGTGCACTGTTTCTTGTATAAAAGGCAGGGAATATATCTGTCTGATACCCCATCACTGGCACACCTTTTGTTTCCAGGTACTCAAGCGTTTTTCCAAGATCCAAAATAGACTTCGCACCCGAACAAACAACTGCTACACTTGTGCGCGCGAACTCTTCCAGATCAGCAGAAATATCCATCGTATCTTCCACGCCTCTATGGACACCGCCAATGGCCCCGGTCGTGAACACACGAATTCTCGCCAAGTCAGCAAAGAACATCGATGCAGCAACCGTCGTTGCACCCGGTTGTTTAGTAGCAATTAAGTAACTAATATCGCGCCTAGAGGCTTTAATCACACCCTTGCTGTCCCCAAAACGTTCCAATTCTTCATCAGTTAGACCGATTTTTATTTTACCGTCCATAATCGCAATGGTTGCCGGAACCGCTCCATGATCTCGCACTATCTGCTGAACTTCACGTGCAGCTTTCACATTTTCAGGGTACGGCATGCCATACGTAATTATCGTAGATTCCAATGCGACTAGCGGCTTACCGTATTTCATCGCCTCTTTTACTTCCTCTGAATACGAAACGTATCTTCTCATTCTGAATCTTCCCCTTTACCGATCAATTACTATATATTCATACTAATCATTATACGCGCTTTATTCAATGTTCATCGGCAATTATTTGGTTAATAGAGTAGCTTTCCAAATCCCATCCAGTTTCATGGTCTAGCACTAACTGAGATAAAAGCTTGCCGAGAAGAGGTCCGACTGTTAAACCAGATGAACCAAGTCCATTAGCAATCCAAATCTCCGGATAATCAGGCAGGTGACCAATCACCGGCATGAAGTTTGGTGTATGTGGACGAATGCCGACCCGTACTTCAGTCAATTCTGCGCTACTCAGTGCAGGTGCAATGGGTAGAGCATGCGATAATACTTCCAGCACCCCACCTGTTGTCGGTTGAATATCGAAATCATCCGTATCTTCATGTGTTGCGCCCGCCACGAATCTACCATCTTGGAAAGGTACAATATACTGAGTACTTGGCGGCATGATGACCGGCCACTCACCCGACGCTTCATGTGTTGACTGTAAATGAAGTATTTGCGCTTTCTGTCCTGCTACCTGTAGCTTCTTACCTAATGGCTCTGTAAATTCACTAGCCCATGCACCTGCCGCTACGATGATTTGATCTCCTTCAATTATTTGTCCTTCCACGATAACACCACAGACTTTCCCTTCTTTTATGTACGGTGTAGCAGAGCCTTTAATAATTTGTACACCACGTGTAACTGCTACACGTTTCAACGCATCAAGTAGTTGATCACCTTCGACTTTGGCTACGCCAGAAATACGGACAGCTGAATGACCATCAGAAAGCACTGGAAAATAACTAGCTGCCTGCTCTGGAGATAGTAATTCTACTTCTCCGATCTCAGGAGCTTGTTCTTTTCTTTTATTCAATAACTCGACTTTCTTCTCTAAACGACTTAAATCCGTGTGAATAGCTAAAGCTCCCACTTTCTTGTAACCTGTTTCCAGCTCGCCCTGCTCTTCCAATGAACGAATGAATGCGGGATAATAAGCAGCTCCAGCTGACGCTAATGCATACCAAGCCTTATTACGGCGCTGAGATGCCCACGGACAAATAATGCCTGCTGCAGCTTTTGTGGCCTGTCCTGGCTCCTGTCTATCGATTAGCACGACTTCTGCATGTTCCATAGACAAATGGTAAGCCGCAGAAGCACCGACTATTCCGGCACCTACAATCAAGATTTTTTTCATGAAAATCCGCTCCTTTTTACAATAGTTTTGAATATCGACAAACTTTTCACTTTATTTTTTCTGAAAAAGCAGTATAATTACATTATTCGGAATCAAAGTTTCGGAATATTCTATATCTTAAGGGGTTTTGATGATTATGACGAGAATACCTATGCAAATTCAACTTGCACAAAATAAAAAAGAAAAGCCAGATCCTAGCACGCTGGTTTTTGGGAAATCATTTACAGACCACATGCTCATTATAGACTATGAGGAAGGCAAAGGTTGGCATAATCACCGCATTACTCCTTACGCTCCTTTAACACTGGACCCAGCTGCAATTGTTTTGCATTACGGACAAACGGTTTTTGAAGGAATGAAGGCGTACCGGTCTGAAGAAGGAACTATACGTTTGTTCCGCCCCGATCAAAATATGAAGCGCCTAAACTATTCTCTTGATCGTCTATGTATGCCACGTATTGATGAAGAAAATGCACTGTACGCACTTAATCAGTTGTTGCAAATTGAGCAGGACTGGATTCCGACACTAGAAGGAACCTCATTATATATCCGCCCATTTGTCATTGCAACAGAAGCATTCCTAGGTGTAGCACCCGCTAAGAATTATCAATTTTACATGATTCTCTCACCTGTTGGCTCGTACTATAAAGAAGGAATTCATCCAGTAAAGATTCTCGTGGAAAATGAATTCGTCCGGGCTGCAAAAGGCGGAACAGGTAGCGCTAAAACTGCCGGTAATTACGCATCTGCTTTAAAGGCACAAGAGACAGCAGACAAACAGGGCTACTCCCAAGTTTTATGGCTCGATAGCGTCGAGCGTAAATATGTCGAAGAAGTTGGTAGCATGAATATCTTCTTCAAAATCAACGGTGAAGTCGTAACACCCGCAATCAACGGCAGCATCCTCGAAGGTATTACACGGAAATCAATCTTGCAGTTATTGCGACACTGGAATATGCCAGTAGCAGAGCGTCAAATCTCGATGGATGAAATTCGATCTGCCTATGAAAGCGGAGAACTAGAAGAAGTATTCGGTACAGGTACAGCTGCTGTCATCTCTCCTGTAGGTGAATTGAATTGGGACGGATATAAAATGATTATCGCTAACGGTGAAACAGGCGAATTATCCACTCGTCTTTATAACACATTAACAAATATCCAAACAGGCAAAGAAAAAGATCCATTTGACTGGGTATACGAAATCAAGAAACATATAGCGCAGTTGGCTTAATACGACGAAAAATCCCCTATTTTCCGTAATTGGAAAACAGGGGATTTTGTTTATACAGAAAGTAAAGCTGCATCACTTGTAAGTTGTTCTCCACGAATACGTTGGAATTCATCCATCAACTTCGCAATCGTTAAATGCTTTTTCTGTTCTTCTTCCACTTCTAGAATGATTTGTCCTTTATCCATCATGATCAAGCGATTACCAAGGTCGAGTGCTTGTTGCATGTTATGCGTTACCATCAACGTCGTTAGTTGATCTTGTTCAACTAAACGTTTCGTTAAATCGGTGATCAGCTCCGCGCGAGATGGATCAAGTGCAGCGGTATGCTCGTCTAGCAACAATATAGATGGTTGTGTAAACGTCGCCATTAACAATGATAACGCTTGACGCTCACCACCCGACAATAAACCAACATTCGCTGTCATCCGATTTTCGAGGTTCAAGTGCAATGTTTCAAGAGATGTACGGAATAAATCTTTCCGTTTCTTATCTACTCCACGATGCAATGAACGACGTCGGTTGCGAGAATACGCCATCGCCAAATTCTCTTCAATCGTCATAGTAGGTGCTGTACCTGACATAGGATCTTGGAATACGCGTCCAATCATTTTAGAGCGTTTGAATTCCGCCAAACGTGTAACGTCTTTTTTATCGATATAAATAGAGCCAAAATCCGGTGTTAATGCGCCTGATATCATATTCATCATGGTGGATTTCCCAGCACCGTTACTACCGATCACTGTTACAAAATCACCCGGTTGTAAGTGCAAGTTAATCTGGTCTAGCGCTACTTTTTCATCCGGAGTCGATTCATTGAATACTTTATTAACTTGATCCAGTCTCAACAACGCTATGACCTCCTTGTGAAGATTTCATTGCCATTCGTTCCGCTTGCCTTTTCACTTTTCTCGATTTCTCTCGTCTCTTTTCAAGAATCTGCGGAATAATCAATGCTGCAATTACGATGACTGCAGTGATCAATTTCATATCACCAGAATCGAGAATTTTCACACGTAGTGAGAGACCGAGTACAATACGATAAATAACTGCACCGATCACTACAGCTAATGTAGTACGGAAGATAGTTTTCGTTCCAAAGATTGCTTCACCAATAATAACAGAAGCTAATCCGATAATAATCATACCAATTCCCATACCATTATCTGCAAACTTTCCGTACTGTGCGATTAATGAGCCTGAGAAAGCTACTAGTGCGTTAGAAATTCCTAAGCCAAGAATAACGAGAGTATCTGTATTGGCAGAGAAACTACGAATCATTTTTTTATTATCGCCGGTTGCACGGATAGCCAAACCAACTTCGGTTTGCAAGAACCAGTCCGCGATGAATTTAATGATTACCACAACTAGAATCATTAAAACTACCGTTCCCCAAGTCGAAGGTAAATGCTCCAAGCCAAGTCCTGCTAAGAAGCCATTGATTGCTTCATCAATCCCAAGATTACTCCAGAAACCTTGAAACTTGCTAAAAATTGTTTCGGAATTTAAAAGCGGAATGTTTGGGCGGCCTACTGAATTTTCGGTAGTCAGTCCCATTATCCGAAGGTTTATCGAGTAAAGAGCTATCATCATGAGGATTCCGGATAGTAGTGGATTGATTTTTCCTTTGGTATGTAATAAACCTGTTACACATCCAGCAAAAAAGCCGACCAAGATCGCGGTAAGTGTTGCAACAAGTGGATGATAATCAAATACAATCATCGTAGCCGCTACTGCGGCACCCGTAACAAAACTTCCGTCCACTGTTAAATCTGGAAAATCAAGCACCCGAAATGTTAGATACACTCCGAGTGCCATAATCGCATAGATGATACCCTGCTCAACTGAGCCAAATACAGCTGAAAACATGCAAGATCATCTCCTAGTTTTATTTATTTTACAAGTTCCGCATTCCAATCGTCTTGAATCTCTAAACCAATTGCGTTTGCAGTCTCTTCATTCATCACTAACTTTAAGTTCTGGGGTAATTGCACTGGTAATGATTCAGGCGTTTCTTCACCCTTTAGAATCTTTACTGCCATTTCACCCGCTTCATAGCCGATATCATAGTACTCAAAGCCGTACGCTCCAAGTCCACCACGTTTCACAGAATCGAACTCACCGACCATCATCGGGATCTTATTGTCGTTCGCAACAGAGATGACTGATTCCAGTGCGGATACTACTGTGTTATCCGTGATGATGTAAAATGAATCTACTGAACCGATCAATGATTCAGCCGCTTGTTTTACGTCTGCTGAAGTTGCAACAGATGCTTCAACCACTTCCATATCCATATCTGCAAGAATTTCTTTTACATGATCCACTTGCAAGCGAGAGTTTTGCTCTCCTGAGTTGAAAATCATACCAACCTTTTTTGCACCTACGTTTTCTTTCAAGAATTTCATTGTATTTGGAATAGCATCCGGATGGTTATCGGTTGTTCCTGTAACATTCCCACCTGGCTCTTCATTAGATGCAACGAGTTCTGCAGCTACTGCATCCGTAACTGACGTAAAGATGATAGGAATATCTTGGGTCGCGCTAGCTGCTGCTTGTGCACTTGGCGTAGAGTTTGCAAATATTAAATCTACGCCTGCGCCTGCCAAGTTGTTCGCAATTGTTGAATTGGAACTATTATCATTTTGTGCATTTTGTTTATCATATTCGACATGTAAGCCAGCATCTTCAATTGCCTTTTGGAACCCTTCAAACGCCGCATCCAATGATGGGTGTTCAACGATTTGTGTAACACCAATTGTATATTTCTCTTCAGTGCTAGCTTTGTCATCATTTTTATCATCTGTTGCCGGATCAGATGACTCCTCTTTTCCACCGCACGCAGCGAGAATGAGCACAATACTAAATAGTGCTGCTGCATAAGTCACCCAATGTTTTCTCATGTAAATCCCCCTCAACTATAATCTACTACCTATTCGATATATTCGAAAAAGGTATAATTATACGTAATCGTACCCTTTACCAAGTTATTCGTCAATGCATTATTCAATATTTTGCGCGAATTCTAATAAGTTCATGAACTACCTGCCGCAATATTTCATATATTGCAATAATTTGGTCGAAAAATGAGTATTCAATAAAAAAAGTGATGCGAACATTACATTCGCATCACTACTTTTAGTTATTTGCTCAACTCGTAATTCAGGAATCTCTTAGTACGTATTTCTTTCGGTGATTTGATTACTTCATCTGGAGTACCTGATTCAACAATCATTCCCTCGTCCATGAAAATCACATGATTTGCGACATTACTTGCAAATTCCATTTCATGGGTCACCACAATCATCGTCATATGCTCATCTGCAAGATTCCTCATTACTTGTAATACTTCTTTCGTCAATTGCGGATCCAAGGCAGAAGTTGGTTCATCGAATAATAATATTTCCGGATCCATCATCAATGCTCTCGCAATCGCCACACGTTGTTTCTGGCCGCCTGATAGTCTGGAAGGTAATTCATCCGCTTTTGAAGCCAATCCGACTTTTTCAAGTAACTCGATACTTCTATGGCCATAATCACCGGCTTTTTCTTTCTTCACTAATTTCGGTGCTAGTTCCAAATTTTGCTTAACAGTTAAATGGGGAAATAAGTTAAATTGTTGAAATACCATTCCCATTTTGGAATTGATTATTTTACTATCGTTTGGATTTGTGTAAATGCCATCTTTCACTAGGTAATCCCCGTCAACTCTAATACTTCCGCCACCGACTTGCTCTAATTGAATCAAACTTCTTAACATCGTACTTTTTCCAGAGCCTGAAGGTCCGATAATGGCCATCACATCGTTTTGTTGAACATCAAACGATATATCTTTTAAAACTTCCAATGGACCGAATGATTTTTGTAAGTTGCGTACTTCAATGAACGACATAGTTTTCTCTCCTCAATCATATTGCAGCTTTCTCTCTAAATACTTGAACACTACAGTCAATCCGAACGCGATTAACAAGTAGATCCCCGCAGCAATGAAGAACGGAATGATGGTGAAGTCTCTGTTCACGACTGTTTGTGCATAATGTAGCAGTTCAGGAACAGCTACCGCATATAAAAGCGCCGTATCTTTTACTAAAGATACCGATTCATTTGCAATAGGTGGTAGCGTTACGCGAAACATTTGTGGCAAGATGACTCGCACAGTCGTTTGCCATTTCGATAAGCCAAGTACTTGAGAAGCCTCATATTGTCCTTTATCGATCGAGAGCAATCCACCCCGGAATATTTCAGCAAAGTACGCTGAATAGTTCAAAATGAACGCGATTGTAGCTGCGACGAAACGGTCAAAAACTAAATACTCACCAATTACCGGCAGAAGTGGTAAACCAAATACAAAGAACAGTAGCTGTAATAACAAAGGGGTCCCACGCATGACGTATATAAAGGTCTGCGCCAAATAAGAAATTGGTTTAATACTACTTCTTACGGCAAGTGTCAGCAAGAATCCGAGTGGAATGGATGAGACAATCGCTAATACAAATAATAGGACAGTCGCTTTAGCACCCTCCAACATGGGGATCAGCATAGACATAAAATATTCATAACTCATTAGTCAATTCCTCCAAAAAACCATTTAAGGTTTTATGTACTTCTCTTACAATACAAATACCAACGGAAGCCACAGCTGGCACTTCCGCTGATATCAGTTACTCTACTTCATTAACGAAGAACCTTGTCTTCTCCAAACCATTCCGTGGAAATATCAGCTGAAGTACCGTCTTCATTCATAGTATCCAACGCGTTCTGAAGATTTTCAAGCAATTCTTCATTGCCTTTTTTCACTCCAACACCGTATTCTTCCACCGCCAAAGAGCCATCAAGTTTCGAAAAGACACCTTCTTCAGTTGTCATATAGTAATCGATAACGACTTCATCTAGTACAACTGCATCGAGACGACCTGTTTTTAAATCCGTCAATGCTAAAACATTGTCTGCGTATTCAGTAACATTTTTCACTTTTTCATGAATTGGATGACTCTCTAGTGCTGGTCCAGCAGATGACAATGCTTGTACACCTACTGTTTTTCCATCTAGATCTTCAATTGCTTTCACATCAGAATCTACTAACGTTACAATGACTTGATTATTATCCAAATATGGCTTTGTGAATAACACTTTTTCTTGACGTTCTTTTGTGATCGTATAGCCGTTCCAAATTAAATCAATTCGTCCGCTACTCAGTTCCGTTTCTTTCGTCTTCCAATCGATCGGTTGGAACTTTGCCGTAGCCCCCATATGCTCAGCCGCTGCTGTTGCCATGTCAATATCGAAACCGACTAAATTATTTTTATCGTCACGGAATCCCATGGGTGCAAATTTGTCATCTACACCGATGATAATTTCTTTCGTCCCTTCTTTACCTGTGTCCGCTGTAGATTCTTCACCGTCAGAAGACTTGTCGGAACATCCGGTCAGTACTAGGAATAATGCTGCAAATAATAGAGCAATAGTCGTCTTTTTCAATGATCTTCCTCTTTTCTTTACTCTTTAGTACGTTAATGAGTTAGTATACTATAAAAATAACATTAGATGCACGAAATGAAAAGTAGTAAAGTAAAAAAACTGAAGGCAATCTCCATATTACTGGAGTTGTCTTCAGTTTAAGAATAAGCTGTACCTACTGTCTTACGTTATTTACTTCTCCTAAACACTTTGTGTCCATCGTATGAAAAGACTAAAGGTTTATTTTCAAGTACTGTTTCGATATGCACAATGCGTCCCCAAAGTTGATGGATATGGGGTAGAACATGTTCTAAATACGGCAAATCAAGTTCAGTGTCTTCGTAGCGGTGAATGAGATACAGTTCACCATTACGCATGTAGTCACCATCGTCTACTACTATATAAGGAAAGCCACCGTTCACTCGCTGTCCAATAAGTTGGTTCCGAACGGCTTCCGTCTGTTTGTCAGATACTTTGTATTGGTCCTCTTGCTTTTGAAATACGTACAGATCTTCTTGTTTAATCAAGTCATCCGTCAAATAATTGCGGATGAAGGATGTGTCATTTTCAATTTCACGTGCTTCAAATATTTTTTCTCGTCCTGTCATCGCCTCCTCACCACGTCCACTGGCTTCTTTAGCTAATATGTCGTAGCGTTTCTCTATATCTTCGTATATTTTAACGCCGAGATAATATGGATTAATTGAGGTCTTGGAAGGTTGCAGTACGCTAGCATTAAGTTTTGCGAACTCAATTGTCTCAGAAGGCGTCAAATCCATTTGACGAAGGATGGTTTGATGCCAATAAGATGCCCAACCTTCATTCATAATTTTCGTCTCTAGTTGCGGCCAGAAATAGAGCATTTCCTCGCGCAACATCGTCAAGATGTCTGCTTGCCATTCCGTTAGATTGCGACTGTTTTCAAGAATAAATAATAAGATATCTTTTTCGGGTTCCTCTGGATTCTTTTTGTGCATTTCAATCGCTTGCTGTCCAGGTATTGTCCGTTGATCTAAATCCCATAAATCTTCGTATGCGGATTTTCGAGGTGGCCGGACAATGGAAGGTGACGGAACAATATCACGCATCATACTTGGATCTACGTGTTCTTGGATGGCTAATACTGCATCAAGAAATGTTTCCACACATTTCTTACCGTAGCGTACCTCATAGTCTACAATCCGTTCGGCTGTAGCTGCCATGCTTTCCACCATGTCTTTACGAGTCTTTGAGAAATACGTATTATTTTTGAAGAAATCACAATGCGCCAATACATGTGCGATGATTAATTTATTTTGAATCAGACTATTTGTATTTAATAGAAATGCATAACACGGATTTGAATTAATCACCAACTCATAAATCTTGCTCAATCCGATATCATATTGCAGCTTCATCTTATGAAATTGTTTACCAAAACTCCAATGTGTGAAACGCGTAGGCATTCCATAGGCACCAAACGTATACAGTATGTCTGCAGGGCAAATCTCATAACGCATCGGATAAAAATCTAGTCCGAATCCACTGGCTATCTCCGTGATCTCATCAATTGCATAATGTAATGCCTGTTGATCAGTCAGCGTAATCCCTCCGTTCGCTTTTCGAAGAACTTCTTGAGCGCAAAGTAGACATCGCGATTTTTTTGCAAAATATAGTAATTGAATTTGGGATGTTCAATTGATTTATACGCAGACATTAACGTAGACATTCTACGGTGTTCATTGACTTCGGCATATCCAAACATGTTCGATATCGCCAATAATTCATCCACGTGTTCTAAGCATTTTTTATTGTCACTCGTCATATTCTCTCCGTCTGAGAAATGTACTGGATAGATATTATAACTAGTTGGTGGATAGGATTCTTTAATAACTTCAAGCGCTTTTCTGTATGCAGATGAACATCTCGTTCCACCACTTTCTCCTTTGTTGAAGAAATTTTCCTCTGACACTACTTTCGCTTCCGTATGATGCGCAATGAACTCAATTTCCACGGTTTCATACTTTGTCCGTAAAAACTTCGTCATCCAAAAGAAGAAACTTCGCGCCATATACTTCTCAAATTTGCCCATTGAACCACTCGTGTCCATCATGGCAATGACAACGGCTTTAGATTGTGGTTTTTCCACAGGATTCCACGTTTTAAAGCGTAGATCATCTTCCAGAATCGGTGCGACTTCAGCTTTTCCATTCATCGCATTACGTTTAATGGCAGATAACAAAGTCCGTTTTTTATCTATATTACCGATTAACCCTTTCTTACGGATGTCCGTGAAATCAATGTCTTCAATCGTTGTGACAGATTGTTCTTTTTGTTCCAAGTCTGGTAGTTCCAATTCTTTAAAGAACATCTCTTCCAACTCTTCTATCGAGACTTCTGTTTCATAGATATCTTGCCCTGGCTGGTCACCTGCTTCTTTTCCTTTTCCTGCTTGCGCCTTCTTTTCTCCTTGCGCCACAACGTCGCCTACCGCACTGTCGCCTTCACCTTGGCCAACGTGCTTGGACTTATCATGATTGTAGCGAATTTTAAATTCATCTAATGAACGAATTGGTATTTTGACCATGTCTTTTCCATTTGAAAGTATAATATTCTCTTCACTAATTAAATCAGGTAAGTTACTTTTTAACACTTCGTTTATTTTATCTAAGTGGCGTTGCTGATCCTGGTGGCCTTTGCGATGGAGAGACCAATTTTCTTCAGTGACAACGAATCGACTTTTCTGGTTTTCTTCCACTCGTATCCCCGCCTATCTCTCGAACAATTTGTTTCCTTATCATATGCGATAGCTGATTGAATATTGACAAAACAGTAACAAAACTAAAAAGAGACCTCATGATTTGAGGTCTCTTAGTCTTGACTTCCATATACCTACCGTATTTCTGAGACAGAAATTTCCATGCAACGTGAATGGATGATACTGATTAATAGCCATTAAAGTTAGACCCTAATTTAAACATAAATAACTTACATCACTATAATAGGGGCATCGCATAACTACGTAGAAGTTGCCGTGCCTACTGGCAAGTGTACCTAGTCACGAATTACCATTCCGTTACAGACACCCATTCTATTCACATTTTTAATTTACCGATTTAACAAACTTCCAACGTAGCGCAGCAAGTCGTTGGCCGAAACGGAGTTGTAGCCGTGTTCATCCACTAGCCGTGCTACGACTTCATTCATTTTCTTCAGTTGTGTCTCGTCTGGCGTTGTAGAAGTTGTAGTGATTTTCACTACGTCTTTTAGATCGGTGAACAATTTTTTCTGTATTGCTTCACGCAAACGATCGTGGGAACGGTAGTCAAAGCGTTGGTGTTTTCTCGCGTAAGCGGAAATACGGATTAGGATTTCTTCTCGAAATGCCTTTTTCGCATTTTCTGAAATTCCTATCTGTTCTTCTAGCGAACGCATCAACTTTTCATCAGGATTAATTTCTTCCCCAGTTAGCGCGTCCCGTAATTTATTTTTATTGCAGTACGCTTCAACATTATCCAAATAATTATCCATTAATGTTTTTGCTGACTCTTCATAGGAATAGACGAAAGCTTTTTGGACTTCTTTTTTCGCAATTTCATCATACTCTTTTCGTGCCATCGAAATATAGTTCATATACGTATCACGGTCTTCACTCGAAATGGAAGCGTGTTGATCAAAGCCGTCTTTTAATGAACGCAGTACATCCAGTGCATTGATGCTTGGTACTTCTTTTCGAATAATTGCAGAAGAAATACGGTTGATGACGTAGCGTGGATCGATTCCGTCCATGCCTTCATCTATAAATTCGTTCTTTAGTTCTTCTGCATCTGCATCGTTGAATCCTTCCACATTCTGTCCATCGTACAGGCGCAATTTCTTCAAGCGATCAATGCCCTGTTTTTTGGATGCTTTCAAGCGTGTTAAAACAGAAAAAATAGCGGCCACTCGCAATGCATGCGGCGCAATGTGGACATGTGCCATATCACTTTCACGAATCATTTTTTCATAGATTTTTTCTTCCGCACTTACTTTCAGATTGTACGGAACTGGAATGACAATCAATCTTGAGTGAAGCGCTTCGTTCTTTTTATTACTAATAAATGAACGATATTCCGTTTCATTCGTATGCGCAACGATCAGTTCATCTGCACTTATTAGCGCAAATCTTCCTGCTTTAAAATTCCCTTCCTGTGTCAGGGACAATAAATGCCAAAGAAACTTTTCATCAAGCTTCAGCATTTCTTGGAATTCCATCATACCGCGATTCGCTTTATTCAATTCCCCATCAAAACGGTATGCACGTGGATCTGACTCTGAACCATATTCAGCAATAGTCGAGAAGTCTATGCTACCGGTCAAATCGGCAATGTCTTGCGATTTCGGGTCGGATGGTGTAAACGTTCCAATCCCCACGCGGCGGTCTTCTGAGAACAAAACACGCTCCACTATTACATCTTCAATCTTTCCTTCAAATTCTTCTTCAAGACGCAATTGATTTAAAGGCGATAAGCTGCCTTCAATTCGTATTCCATACTCTTCAAAAAACGACTTCCTCAATGATTCTGGAATCAAGTGCAATGGGTCCTCATGCATAGGACATCCCTTGATAGCATACACCGCTCCTTCATCCGTACGGGAATAAGCTTCTAATCCACGCTTCAACATTGTTACAATGGTAGATTTACCACCACTAACAGGTCCCATCAATAGCAGTACGCGTTTCTTTACATCTAAGCGCTTTGCTGCTGGATGAAAATATTCTTCTACTAACCGTTCTATAGACTCTTCCAGACCAAATAACTCTTCATCAAAGAAATTATAGACTTTCTTGCCATCTTTCTTTTCAATTCCTGCGCTTTTTATCATTTCATAAATACGTGAATGAGCGGTTTGTGCCACTTCTTTACGCTCTTTTATTAATTCTAGATACTCCAAAAATGTACCTTCCCATTTCAACTCATTTTCTTCTTTGCGATAATTATGCAACTGACGAATAATATCCAACATATCTCCTCCAATTAGGCTATGATGTATTATCTTATGTCCGTGCAGAGTAAAAGATTCATCGCGTAATTCAGAAGTAAAATTGAAAACCTTATAATCCTACTACTTTCTTTACAAAAATTCCGGTAAGATAGAATAAACACGTTTCCAAAAGGGGAGTTTTATGAACAAACAGCATAAAAAAGAAACTATAGGGCATTTACTCAGACGTTATTTATTCATCTCAATTGGTGTTGTAATTACAGCGGTTGCGCTAGATTTATTTCTTATCCCTAATTCCGTAATCGATGGAGGTATCATCGGGATCGCACTAATATTAAATTTCATTTCAGGAGTACCTTTTGGGATTTTGATTTTGATCTTAAACTTGCCTTTCCTGTTCTTTGGATATAAACATATTGGCAAGAACTTCTTCTTCTCCTCTTCCTATGCGATTGCCTTACTTGCTCTCGTGGAGTTTCCTCTTAAAAAATTAGGACCGTTTGTAACCGATTCATTGCTCGCGACAGTCTTCGGAGGATTATTGCTGGGGGCGGGTGTAGGAACCATCATACGTAACGGTGGGGCGCTAGATGGGACGGAGATTCTCGGGATCTTACTAACCAAAAAAATCCCATACAGTGTCGGGGAATTCGTCATGTTCTTCAACCTCTTCATCTTTGGATGGGCAGGGTTTGTACTTGGGCCCGAAAAAGCGATGTACTCCATCATTACATATTATATCGCCTCAAAAGCAATTGACATTGTCATTCAAGGGCTAGACGAGACCAAAGCGGTCTTTATTATCTCGGATGAATATGAAGAACTCGGTGAAGCGATTCGTTTACGGCTGGGCCGTAGTATTACGAAGTTGCACGGCCGTGGTGGGTATACAGATAACGAAAAAGACGTCATTTATGTGGTCGTGACAAGGCTAGAAATTTCAAAACTCAAGCAAATTACTACCGATATAGATCCGTCTGCATTCCTGACCATCATGAACACACAAGAAACGCACGGAGCGACTTTCAAGTCACCTATACATTAAAAAACCGCCACTCTTTCGGGTGGCGGTTTCGTGTCTTTTATTGGAAGACAATCGTTTTATTATTCTCTACAATCACTCGATCTTCAAGATGCCACTTCACTGCACGTGCAAGAACACGTCGTTCGATGGTACGACCAATCTTCTTCAATTGAACAATATCGTCACGGTGATCCACGCGCTCGATGTCCTGTTCAATGATCGGACCTTCATCCAAATCATTCGTTACATAGTGTGACGTTGCACCAATCAGTTTTACACCGCGTCCAAAAGCTCTTTCGTAAGGACGCGCACCAATGAAGGCCGGTAAGAATGAGTGATGAATGTTGATGATTTGATTCGGGAAGTGACTAACAAATTCTGGAGTCAGTATTTGCATATAACGTGCTAATACGAGTACATCCACATCGTATTCTTCCATTAACTTCACTTGTTGTCTCTCTACGTCTTGGCGAATATCTTTGTTCGCTGGAATGTAATAGAAAGGGATACCAAGTGCTTCGACCATTCCGCGTGCATCTTCATGGTTACTGATCACCACAACGATGTCAGTATTTAAATCGCCATTCTGCCACTCCCATAGTAATTCCATTAAGCAATATGGTTCTTTTGAAACGAAGATTGCTGTACGTTTTAATTCTATTGCGTATGAAAAATGATAGTCCATATCATATCGCTTCGCAATATCATTAAAATTCTCTTCCAATTCCTCTTTTCTCTCCAATAGATTGTCTAAATGGAAAGCGATACGTAGATAGAACATGCCACCTTCTGGATCAGTTGAATATTGGCTAGACTCTACGATATTTGCTTCGTATTGTAGCAAAAACGTGGAGACTGCCGATACAATTCCCGGTTGATCCGAGCATTTCACAAGCAGTCTTCCGATGTTTTTCTGTGCTGTAGATTGTTCTTCTAAATGTGATGCGATTTTATTTTGGGCCGACATGTTTTCATCTCCTACAAATAATGTTACGTAATGAATACGTCCCCCAGCCAGAGAGGCTAGGGAACGTATGAACTCTTCTAATACATTATGAAGCAAAGTGATGTTTTTCGCAAAAATCTTACTCCGTAGGTTTTTCTAAACCTTTGCCCATCCCTTTTAAGAAGTTCATACCGAATGTTAACGCACGATTGATATCGGGATCATTAATGGATTTCATCAACTGGAGAAGGCCTGTTTTCTGACCTTCTTCATTCCCTTGCTCGGCTTCAGATAATCCTTTTTGTACACTTTTTGAAAGTTGCTGAATGGTAGCCGGATCTAGCGCGGTTAGAATTCCTGCTCCTGCCATCACATTATTGAGCAGGTTTGTCACAGGTTCTCTCGATACTTGACCTAACGCTATGCCCGTAATCTTCTCTTTTGAATGAAGCATGGCTTGTAATGCGTCTAACGCGCCAATCTTATGCAATTCACCTGTGATTTCCATGATTTTTTGTAAAGACTCTTCTTGTTCAGCAATTTGTTTCTGTAATTCAGCCAACTTTTCTTGCTGTATTTCCAGTTCTGAGCGTTCAGTTCTTTTAATTGAAGTTATAGGGGCCGCCATTGATATTCACCTCACTAATTATTGATCTGTTAATTGGACATATCCTGGTCGATTCCATTTCCGTTCTACTTCTACACCATTTTGAGGATGGCGTTTCTTATCACGGTGGTTGCTCTTAGGTAGTGGATTATCTCCTTGCTTCTTAAGCACTTCCATACGAACCTTCGTCTGTTTGTACGCGGGTGTATTCGTCCGTTCGTCGGTAGCAGGTCCTGTTAGGAAGTTGATTGCAGATTGCTTATCAACGGAATTCATCGGTAAGAATAATTCATTTTTCCGTACTCTATCTGTGACAAGTGCAGGGAGTTTCACTGCTCCGTATGGAGAAATCAGTCTGACATAAGTACCTGTGACCACACCACGTTCTTTTGCTAATTCAGGAGAAACCTCTACAAATATATTAGGAACTTTCTCTTGGATCCCTTCAGATTTATTCGTCATATTTCCTTCATGGAAATGTTCAAGCATACGGCCGTTATTGATGTGAAGATCAAATTCATCAGCGAATTTTACTGGTTCAATCCAATCCGATAATGCAAAGCGCGCTTTCTTATCGGGGAAATTAAAGCCATCAGTATAAAGAAGTGGCGTATTCTTCCCTTCTAGACTTCCCCAAAGGAAACTACCCCAACCTTCCAACATTTCGTAAGAAGCTTCTCCAAACATCGGACTCAAGCTTGTCATTTCAGCGAAAATGTCACTTGGGTGCGTATAATTCCAGTTAGCGCCTAAGCGGTTTGCAACTTCTTGGATGATCCACCAATCTTGACGAGAGTCACCTTTATTCGGCAACGCTTTATACAGTCGTTGTACACGGCGTTCCGTATTTGTGAATGTACCGTCTTTTTCGAGTGAAGGGACTGCAGGTAAAATGACGTCCGCATATTGTGCTGTACGGGAGAAGAAAATATCTTGTACAACTAGGAAATCAAGCTTCGACAGTACATCATGAACATAGTTTGCATTGGAATCCACCAGTGCCATATCTTCTCCTACAATGTACATACCCTTCATCACACCTTCATCAATGGAGTGAAGCATTTGAATATTGTCAAGACCCGGCTTAACTTCTATCTCTACACCGTAAGCACGCTCAAATTTCTCGCGCGCTGCATCATCTGTAATATGCTGATAGCCAGGTAACCAACCAGGCAAGCTTCCCATATCACATGCACCTTGTACGTTGTTATGCCCACGTAATGGATAAGCACCTGCGCCTGGACGACGGTAATTTCCTGATGCTAGCAATAAATTGGAGATTGCCGCTGAAGTATCGGAACCGCCTGTATTTTGCGTGACACCCATTCCCCATAAGATACATGTGCCATCTGCATCACGGATCATTTCAGCTGTTTGAATCAATACTTCTTTGGAAACACCTGTTACTTCTTCCGCATAGTCAAGTGTATATCGCTCCAATACTTCATTAAAGTCATCAAAATGAAGAACATTTTCTTCAATGAACTGCTGATTATGCCAACCTTGGTCAATTAAGTATTTCGTCACGGCCATTAGCCATACTTGATCCGTTCCTTGTTGAGGTGTCATAAAGATATCTGCGCGTTCAGCCATTTCATGTTTTCTGAGATCGGCCACAATTAACTTTTGACCGTGTAGCTTATGCGCGCGCTTTACACGTGTCGCAAGAACAGGATGACCTTCTGCAGGATTTGCACCTACGATGATGACCAAGCCTGCTTCAGCTATATCTTTAATCGTTCCAGCGTCGCCACCCATCCCTACCGTACGGAATAATCCGTCTGTCGCAGGTGACTGGCAGTAACGGGAACAGTTATCTACGTTATTTGTACCAAACACTTGTCGAGCAAATTTTTGAATGACATAGTTCTCTTCATTCGTAATTTTTGATGAAGAGATAACGCCAACTCCGTCTTTACCATGTTCATCACGAATTTGACCTAAGTTTTTCGCCACTACATCCAACGCTTCTTCCCATGAAGCTTCAACAAAGTCGTCACCTTTACGGATAAGAGGAGTGGTGATGCGTTCTTCACTATTCACAAAATCCCAACCAAATTTCCCTTTGACACAAGTAGAAATCTGGTTGACTGGCGCTTCGGAAACCGGTTGAATTTTTAATATCGTACGATCTTTCGTCCAGACTTCGAATGAACAGCCTACACCACAAAATGTACAGACGGTTTTTGTTTTATTGATCGTAGATTCTCTCATCGCGGATTCCACATCAGAAACTGCCATGATACTGCTGTAACCCGGCTCTACATCCTTGATCAAATCAACCATGGGCTCCATCAGCTCGTCACTCATCTTCGTCATAAATCCAGCTTCACCAAGCATCGATTTTTCCATCAAAGCATTACATGGACAAACCGTAATACAATGGCCACAACCTACGCAAGAAGAATCATTAATCTTCGCCCCGCCATCCCATAGAACAATCGGTCGATCACGTTCCCAATCGATTGAAAGTGTCTCGTTTACTTGTAAGTTCTGACAAACTTCCACACACTGACCGCAAGCGATACATTGATTCGGATCATACCGATAGAATGGATGAGTGAAATCCACCGCATCTTTAGAACATTTGGGCTCGTATGGATATTTTTGTTCTTCCACTTCCATAAGTGCCACGGTATTATGTACTTTACAGTTACCATTATTGTTATCGCAAACGGTACAATATAATAAATGATTTTCTAAAATCCGGTCCATTGCTTCCGTTTGTGCTTCTTTTGCACGCGGGGACGCTAACTTAACATCCATACCGTCAACTGCTTGTGTAGAACAAGCACGTGTTAATTTACCATTCACTTCGACAATGCACGTATCACATGTCTGGATTGGGTCGACTTCTGGTAAATAACATATTTGTGGGTGCTCCATCTTATTTGCATTGATGATTTGAATAAGTGTTGACCCTGGTTCGAAGTTGTAAATCTTATCATTGATTGAAATTGACATACAGGCGCCCTCCTTCTCAAATAAAAAATCCACCATAAAAAAACCGTCATAACGGTGTTTTTTTATGGTGGAATAGTTTCTTAACAGGACTTGCTAAAGAACCAATCCATACTTACTATTACAAGTAGGTTGATGAACCTCTAGCAATCACATACTAGATTTCCATCTGTTATGTATTTAGTATAAAGTAATAAAGCGTACAATACAATGGCTATTCTCAAATAGTTAGATTATTCTGTAAAAATGAAAAGGAAGTGTCTTATGAAGAAAATTCATGAGTTTAATGATATCATCCGTAAATTACGAAAAGACTTATTTGGCAAAGGTCCCGAAAGAATTCATACACTATTTATTGATAATATGGCAGTTTCTACACTCTACGGTAATTTAACTCCGACAGAGAAGTTTATAGCGGGAACGCCAGAAGGAAAAAAGATGGTCCACCATGCACGAACAAGCATGATTCAGGCAGTCTATGCACAAAAGCCGCCAGAAGAATTAGAGCGATTAGTCGACGCAAAGTTCCTGCATTTATTCAGCGATTTTAAAATTGATGATGATATTGCAGTTTCAGTATTTTTATTCGATCGACCGATTGACTAAAAGGGAGGAAGAATTATGGAACAGCAACAACAACGATCCATTATTCGATTTCAAGATGGAAAAGTCTTTGAAAAAGAAGATTCGGTCGCCGTTGAATATGCAATCACCATTAAACTAAACAACAAAGAATTTGCAACGATTGTATGTACTCCAGAATATATCGAGGATATGACTGTAGGATTCTTGGCTTCAGAAGGAATAGTGCCGAAGTGGGAACAAATCAAAGACATTCGACTTGATCTGGACAATGGCTTTATTTACATTGATACAGACAAAGTCTATCCCTTCTTTGAACAATTGCAAAATAAACGGTATATCACTTCTTGCTGCGGCATGAGCAGACAAGGATTTATCTTTGCCAACGACGCATTGACAGCGAAAAAGATGGACAGCATTTCTGTTCAACTAACGCCTGTACAAATATTTTCCTTGATGAACCAAATGGAAGAACAAGCAGAAATGTTCCGACATACTGGTGGCGTTCATAATGCTGCATTATGTGCGCCTAATCAATTGCTAGTATCTCGGATGGATATCGGTCGTCATAATGCGTTAGATAAAATTTATGGTCATTGTTTGAAGAACAATATTTCCGTTCGAGATAAAATCATTGTATTTAGTGGACGAATCTCCTCTGAAATTTTACTTAAAGTCGCTAAAATCGGTTGTGAAATTGTATTATCCAAATCTGCACCTACTGAATTAGCTTTGAGCTTAGCGGACGATTTGGGAATAACCACTGTCGGATTCATTCGTGGAAATTCTTTTAACGTCTACACACATCCTGAAAGAATTGTCATGGATGCTATTAATTGTTTTTCGACTACTGAATAAAATAATATTGACAATTTTGTGAAACGTCATTATTATACTCCTTAATCCTATGTTGTATTCCAATAACTGTTTAATTGCATTCTTTTTTCACCATAGGATGACGAACAAGTATGGCCACTATTTTTTTATAATACCGGCTAGTGAATGTCTCCAGTTACGAGAATTAGAGCTGTGGAAGAGTTTTGTTAAAAAGGAGGACAACGAATGAGAAAAACGAAGAACAGATGGCTGATCGCGTTATCTGCAGTAGGTATTCATATTTCCATCGGATCTGTTTACGCCTGGAGTAACTTCACCAATCCACTCATTGAAGAATTTGGGTGGACCACAAGCCAAGTACAGCTGACGTTTAGTATAGCCATTTTATTTCTTGGTTTATCAGCTGCTTTCTTAGGTCACTTTGTAGAGAAGTATGGTCCGAGAAAAGCAGGTTTACTTGCGGCTACATTCTTCGGTATAGGAGTGACAGGGTCTGGACTCGCAGTAGGGATGTCTTCATTACCTATGCTATATGTCTTTTACGGCATGCTCGGCGGAATTGGCTTAGGGGTGGGTTATATTGCACCCGTCTCCACGCTCGTCAAATGGTTCCCCGACCGTAGGGGGTTAGCTACAGGACTGGCTATCATGGGCTTCGGATTCGCTGCAGCCATCAGTAGTCCAATTATGGAGTACTTGATCGGCAACGTGGGCTTACAAAACACTTTTTATATACTAGGTGTATCGTATTTCCTCATTATGTTGCTCTCTTCCCTTTATCTAGAAAAGCCCGAAGAAGGGTGGGCACCGCCAGGGTTTATTGAAAAAATTCATTCAGGTAAAAGAGATGTCAAAGAAGATCTTGCTCAACTGACAGCAAATCAAGCAGTCAAAACGAAACGCTTTTATTATTTATGGCTAATGCTCTTTATTAACGTCACATGCGGTATTGCGATTCTATCCGCTGCCAAACCTATGGCAATTGACAGTATCGGTATGACGACTGTTCAAGCAGCCGCACTAGTTGGTGTACTAGGTATCTTTAACGGAGCTGGAAGGCTTGGCTGGGCTACAATTTCAGATTACATCGGTCGTCCAAATACGTATACCACGTTCTTTGTCATTCAGCTTGTTCTGTTCACCGTTTTACCGTTCACTACCAATGCAATTATATTCCAAGTCATTCTAGCTGTGATCTATACGTGCTACGGTGGAGGTTTCTCTTCTATACCAGCGTATATCGGTGATATTTTTGGAACGAAGCAACTCGGTGCGATCCACGGTTATATTTTGACGGCATGGTCTGCTGCTGGTGTGGCGGGACCGATGTTTGCTGCATGGATGAAAGATACGACAGGTAGTTACGAAAGCAGCTTATTGTTCTTCGCTGGCTTATTCGTAGTCGCTTTAGTGATTTCGTTACTCATACGAGTGGATATTAAAAGACTACGCAATGAACAACAAGAAGGTGTAATTCCAGCTGAACCTGCTATAGCCGCAACGAAGTAAAAAAATCGCGAAGAGGCTGGGATATAACTATCTCACCCCCTTTCCCTGCACTCCGAAAGGCACACTCTGTTACTCTAAAAAAATATTTACTGATAAGAACAGAAAAAAGCGTAAAGGACTCACTATTCCCCTTACGTTTTTTCTGTTCTGTCCCAACCTCTTCGCGATTTTTATTTTTCCGTTTGATTAAATGTGTCACCACCGTCAATCGTTCCTAATTCAAAACCATGTTCGAACCAGTAAATTCGTTGCTTTGCTGTACCGTGTGTGAAACTCTCTGGAACAACATACCCTCTTGCACGTTTTTGAATGGTATCGTCACCAACTGCACCTGCGGCAGTAATCGCTTCCTGTAAATCTCCTTGCTCCAAGTACCCGCGACCTTTTGCATGATGAGCCCATACACCCGCAAAGTAATCTGCCTGTAACTCGAATCTCACTAAATATTTGTTAAATTCCTCTTCACTCATCTTTTGACGAAGTGGCATAACTTGATCTGAAATACCAAGTAGCGTTTGCACGTGATGCCCTACTTCGTGCGCTACTACATAGGCCATTGCAAAATCGCCAGGCGCTTTAAATGTACTCTGTAACTCATTATAAAATGCTAAGTCAATATATAATTTTTGGTCACCCGGACAATAAAACGGTCCTGCAGCTGCACTTCCGTATCCACAGGCTGTATCCACTTGTCCTGAATAAAGAACTAGTGTAGGGTTCTCATACTGAATTCCTTGTTGAGCAAATAACTCAGACCAAATATCTTCTGTATCCGCAAGCACAACCGAAACAAAGTCTGCTAATTCTTTGTCTTGTTCGGTTTCCACATATGGCTGATTGGGTACTGCTGAGCTATTATCTAATAAATCAGTTGGATTTCCGCCTAAAATAAGAAATAATATAATACCGACAATTCCAAGACCACCACCGCCTAATGCGATCGCACCTCCGCCTCCCTTCCCTCTTCGATCTTCTACATTTGAACTTTTTCTGCGTCCATCTGTTTTCACATAATCTCCCTCGTTTCGGCTTTATGAAAGCTATACTCTACATAATTATATAGATAGTACTTGATTACAATTTACCCACTTTCTTAACGAAACAAACAAGACGAATGTCTTACCGATTTGAGTAATTTATTGTGAATTGGCAGATAGCTATTCCCCATGTATGATTTTTCATATATACTTTACTTTAGAGTTGTAAACTAATGAAGGAGTGAGTTTGTTGAGTAATCAAAAATCTGTCTATAATTTTAACGCGGGTCCATCCGCTCTTCCACACGAAGTTCTAGAAAAAGCACAAGCTGAATTAGTGGATTTTAAAGAATCAGGAATGTCTATTATGGAAATGAGTCACCGCAGTGCTACTTATGAACAAGTACATAATCAAGCAATTGAACGTTTGCGTTCGTTATTCGCAATACCTGAAAACTATGAAGTTCTATTCCTGCAAGGTGGTGCTAGTTTACAATTTGCGATGGTACCAATGAACTTTTTAACAGAAGGTAAAAAAGCGAGCTATATCATGTCAGGCGCATGGTCAGACAAGGCACTTAAAGAAGCTAAAACTATCGGTGAAGTATACGAAGCAGCTTCTACAAAAAGTATGAATTATAATCGCGTCCCATCTTCTGAAGAAATTACATTTGAAGATACAGATGCATACGTGCATATTACATCGAATAACACCATTTTCGGTACGCAATTCCACGATTTTCCTTCCACCGGAAATGTCCCGTTGATCGCAGATATGTCAAGTGATATTCTGTCAAGACCAGTTGATGTCAGTAAGTTCGGTATGATCTACGCTGGTGCACAAAAGAACTTAGGACCTTCAGGTGTTACAGTTGCGATTATTCGCAAGGACTTGTTAGATCATGCCAATAGCGGAATTCCAGCTATTTTGAAGTATAGTACACATTCGTCAAGTAACTCTTTATATAACACACCACCATCTTTCGGCATTTATATGTTGGGTGAAGTTCTAGATTGGATGCAACAACAAGGCGGCTTGGAAAAGATCGCAAAACGAAATGAAGAAAAAGCGAACTTGATCTATGACGTGATTGACAACAGCAATGGTTTCTACACAGGACATGCCGAAAAAGACAGTCGTTCATCGATGAACATCACGTTTCGTGTAGCGGATGAAGACTTAGAAAAACAATTCTTGCAAGAAGCCAAAGAGGCTGGATTCGTCGGTCTGAACGGCCATCGTTCCGTAGGCGGATGTCGTGCATCTGCTTATAACGCAGTACCAGTTGAAGCATGTCAGGCCTTGCAGAAATTCATGCTCGACTTCCAAGAAAAACATAAATAAGCCTTAAAAAAACCAAGTCACTTTATAAAGTGACTTGGTTTTTACTGTTCTATGATTAAAAATTCTTTCGATAATGCTAATTGCAAGGAACTAAATGTTTGGATATTCGTAAAATCTAAACCAAGCTCTGTCGAAGCTTGAGCAATTGCCGGTAAGATGCCCGTAATTGTGCAACTCGTTCCTAATAAAGATAATACTTTTGTCACTTGGAAAATTTGTTGGGCTACCAGTGTATCAATTACGGTAACTCCTGATAAGTCAATGAATAAATGTTCAATGTCCGCCTCTAAACTTTTTTTAGGAATACTTTCCAACATCATGCGTGCCCGTAGTTCATCCATTTCCCCAATTAACGGCACTACTCCAATTGCATCGGTAATTTTAATGACTGGTGTGCTCAATTCATTAATCAAACTTTGTTGAACATCGAACTTGCTATTGATATATTCATTATAAGTTTCTGCAAAGTCAATATAAATCTGATCGAAAGCATTATTAAGCGTTTCACTCCACCGCATATAATCTTCAAGTTTAATCTCATCTGCATTCACTAGCTGAAACTTCTCAATGAGGTGCCAGTAAGTTATACGAAGCTTACTCAAAGCCTTTATTACTTCTTCTATAGGGGTATTGCTGTTTACTCTGCTGAGTGCGACAACGGCTGCCCATTTCATTTTATTTTTCTCAAATATCTCCGGATCATCAAGTAGACTGCTAATGACTGTTAAATTCGTTAATTTATTTTGTTCCCGAAGTGTTTCTTCCATTTCCGGATGAGCACTAAGCGAATAAATTGAATTTTTTTCTACTTTTCTCATCGCTAGCCAAGAAGCGGTAATTTCAGGAAGTTTTTCTAGTAAGTACTCATAAAGCCTAACATCAATCTGTTTCATTTTACATCCTCCTGGATACGTTCTTCGTTCTCATTGAATGTATATAAGTAATTGATTAGCCTTAAAGTCAAAGATATTTAATATGACTCCGAGAACGGTTATGTATTTATAAATTGATTCATAATATGTGATTCCATATTCTTTTTCATATTGCGCAATCGGGAAAACATACTGCTCTCCTGTTGGGATCGGCAAATACTTCCACGGTCTTGGAGAGGTCTTGGATTTTTCTGCATGCGCATCTAGTAATGTATTATAAAAAGTTTCTACCTTTTCTTTAGGTACGTCATAATATATAACAGGACCGAGTTTTTCAACAATTTCTAAATTCCTTTGCACCCAATAAACTATTGGATGCTCAATAGGTGCTGAATGAACACGTTTCAAAAGATGTTCGGAAGTAAGTCCTAATTGAATATCCAGTTGATCACGATACGTAATATACAAAAACTTCATTGATCCCTCTCCTTTGTAAAAGGCTTGTTTATGCCACCCATCTAACTACTAAATCCAATTCTACACCTACTTATATAATTTTCTTAATACTTCGTTCCATCATATCCATATTCCTCAAGTAATTCTTCAAAGCTTTTATTTTTTTCACGTTCTTTGCGCTCTTGAATACGTTTTTCTTTTTCTTGTTCCAATTTCATTTCTTCTTCCGCTTTCATTTCCTGCTTCATTCCTTTTAATTTTGCTAACATATCATCGCTCATTAAATCTGAAAGTGAAGTTGCTGAATCTTCTACCGTACTGTTCTTTTGGTTACTTGGTGCTTTTCGTTGTTTTTTCGCCATAATAATCACTACTTTCTATTTGATAAAAGGGTCGCATTATATTGTTTTTATCCAATTAATTGCCAAGGGTTTTACATTGCTCTTATTCGCTTATATTACGTACAATAGATTGAGGGAGAGATGCGTATGTATAGTTTACCAAAAAACGTGACGTTAATCGAGGTTGGACCGTTTGATGGTTTACAAAATGAAAAAAATAATATTCCAACTGATCAAAAATTAGTTTTTATACATTCTTTACAGCAAGCAAGTATACAGGAAATGGAAGCGACTTCTTTTGTATCACGTAAGTGGGTTCCGTAAATGTCTAATTCCAAAAAGAGTATAGACCAGATACACAAACAAGGCAGGCAACTTGTTCTCACGCTGAATGCACGTGGGGTTGAGAATGCCCTAAAAACTGAAATAAATAGTGTAGCAGTCTTTGTAGGTGTAAGGAATACCTTGAATCAACATACTATCAATCGCTCTACTGCAGAGAGCGTGGAGATGCTACGACCGATTGTTAATCACCTCAAATTAGAACATCATTTTGTCAGAGCCTGTATCTCTACAGCATTTCACTGTCCGTATGAAGGATTTATTTCGCCAGAGCAAACTCTGCCCCTTTGCGAAAAGTTTGTCGAGATAGGTGTAGATGAATTAAGTGTGGCAGATACTGAGGGTATGGCAAATCCTATAGCAAATTTTACTTTATTTTAAAAACTAACTAATTCAGTTCCCGAATAATTTGGTTACAGTACATTTCCATGGTCCCTGTAAATTAGGATTAACTAATATTTACGCCTCTTTACAAGCGGATGTTGACCGATTCGATCCCTCTGCAGGCGGACTTGTCGGCTGTTCTTTTGTACCCGACGCTGCAGGGAATGTCGCAACGGAGGACGTGTTATATCTATTGCCATCTGTCGAGATAGATACAGGAGTTGTTATGGATAAAATATGTGCTTCAGTAGAATAGGTCGCACATTATTTGTCACGTCCTGTTGAAACCGCCATGTATAAGTTATATAAAAGGAAATAGGAAGGGGGATTTTGATGAAACGTAGAGTAATGTATATTATCGGCATAGTATCAAGTATTATTACAGCGTTTCTAACCATTTTCGGAATTCTTGTCACAAATCGAATGATGTATTTAAAAATAAAAGATTCGGAATTTATTTTGCAGCGCGAGATGATTGCTAAACGCTTCGATCATCAATGGTTTGAAACCGTAAGAAAAGATAATATTTGGATTCCATCACCTAACGGCTATAACTTACGCGCGATTTTCTTGCGGCCTTTAGATACAACGAGAACGGTGGTTATCTGCCATGGCGTAACGGAAAACAAAGTAAACTCTATCAAATATGCCCGTCTGTTTGAACGTTTAGGATTTAATTCCGTTATTTTTGACCATCGGCGGCACGGTGATTCAGGTGGAAAAACAACAAGTTTTGGATTTTATGAAAAAATGGATTTGAAAGAAGTCGTGACAGCTGTTCGTAAACGTGTCGGGAAGCGTGCATTGATTGGCATTCATGGGGAATCCATGGGAGCAGCCACTACGCTGTTATATGCAGGTACGTACGAGGATGAAGCAGATTTCTATATATCTGATTGTCCATTTTCAGATTTCTCAGAGCAACTATTGCATATCATTCGTACAGAGATGCCGTTTAAAACTTCCATGAGCTTACGAATCGCCAATTTATTTTTGAAGATTCGTGATGGCTATACTTCTGCAGCGGTTTCTCCTCGCGAAGTGATGAAATTCATCGATAAGCCCGTATTATTTATACACAGCATGGAAGATACCTTTATCTTGCCGCGAATGACAGAAGAGTTATACGAATTAAAAGAAGGCGATAAAATGATGAAGCTGTTCGCCAAAGGGGCACATGCCAAATCGTACAATGATAATCCCGATGAATATCTACAAACAGTTCAAAAATTTTTAAATCGATTCCGTTTATATTAAATATACTATTATTCAGCAAAAATTAAAAAGCTCCGTGTTAGCAAATTTGCTGATCACGGAGTTTTACTTATTTTTTTTTAGCAGGCTTATCTTGAACCTTGTTCATCTGAGCCATCATTTGATTAATTTTCTTTTGAGAAGGTTTCTGTCCCATTTGCATCATCATCATACGTAACATTTGCTCATTAATTGGCGGATTTTCCTTCAAATAATTCATCATATATTTACGTGCTATGAAAAAGCCGAGTGCTACTCCGCCGATCAAAGCGACGACGATCAATAAAATTGCTATCCATAAAGTCATTACTGCCAAACCTCCCTCATAAAAATAGTTCGATTACATACTACCAAGAAGGATTATACAACATAGCGGCAGTGAATAGCAATGACTGTACGCAAATTGTGCGGAAGTTTTTACATCATCGTATTTTCTAAAATCATGCGCTCAGAGTGTTTAAGTGGTTTGAGCCACCCGCATTCTTCCTGTTCATTCATGACTGCAAAAAAACGATCTGTAGAAGATGATAATGCTACAAATAAATCTAAGTCCAACATTCGTGAACCTTGACAGTACACTTCTATACTGTGTGTACCCATTTTAATGAAGACCTCTCCCTTGATTAAGTGTGTTAATCGATATTCATTATGATATGAATCCAGTTCATCAAAATTTTTCCCTAGGGTATTCTGAATGATGCTATCCAGTTCCCTCTGATTCAACTGATCACATAAATATTCAATTTCTTGATAATTCGTAGAAGGGCCTACTGTTAGTAGCTCAAATAATAAACGTTCACGCCCCATTATGAAGGATTGATACGCTGACTTAATCTTAAATATTTCATACTTCCTCATAACGAACACCTCCTACTATCTATCATAGAACTTGTCTTAAGTAAATCGTGTCAGTTTGCGGAAAACTTCATCACTATTATTGTCGTAAAGCTGCGCAAAAAAATACACGGCTCTGACATAGTAAGAGCCGTGTGTTGCGTATAATTAATTATTTAATAGATTTGTCATTTCTTTTACAACATTATCTACAGTAAAACCATACTTTTCAATGACTAAGTCGCCAGGCGCACTCGCACCGAATGTATCGATTGCCATGACAGTTCCTTCATCGCCTGTGTATTTATGCCAGCCGAGGGAAGCTCCCATCTCGATCGCTACTCTCTTTTTAATATTCTTTGGAAGTACTGAATCTTTATATGCTTGATCCTGCTTTTCAAACAGATCCCATGAAGGCATAGAAACAACACTGACGTCAATATTCTGTTCTTTAAGTGCTTTCTGGGCTTCAACTGCAAGACTAACCTCTGAACCGCTTGCAAGCAGTAAACCGTCCGCTTGTTCTTTAGTAGCAGGTGATACGACATACGCACCTTTTGGTACATATTGCATAGCAAGTTCTTGTGATTTCGGTAATACTTCAAGGTTTTGTCTAGACAGTACTAAGACTGTCGGTGTGTCTTTCGAAGTGGCAGCTATATGCCATGCTGCAGATGTTTCGTTTCCATCCGCAGGACGGATGATAGATAATCCAGGCATTGCACGTAATGAAGCCAATTGTTCAACAGGTTCATGAGTAGGTCCATCTTCTCCAACCGCCACACTGTCATGTGTAAAGACATATGTTACAGGTAAGCCCATTAATGCTGACAGACGGATAGCAGGACGTACATAGTCGCTAAACACGAAAAATGTTCCGCCAAATACTTTCACTCCACCGTGAAGCGTCATGCCGTTAAGAGCAGTACCCATCGCGAACTCACGCACACCAAACCAGATATTACGACCTGAATAGTTTTCGGCAGAAAAATCTTCCGCGTTTTTAATCGTCGTCTTATTTGAACCGGCAAGATCCGCACTACCACCGAATAAAGCAGGTATTGCTTTTGCAAGGGCATTGATTGATTCTCCAGATGCTGAACGAGTCGCAACAGAAGCACCTGCTTCATAAACTGGCATTTGTTCTTTTAAATCGCCTGGAAGTTCATTTGCAATTGCTTGTTTAAACTGTGCTGCTAATTCTTTATGTTCATTTTCATAGCTTGCGAATAATTCATTCCATTGTTGCTCTGATTGAACACCCAATTGATCAGTCGCTGAATTAAAGCGGTCATAGACTTCTTCAGGTACATAGAAGTCCTCTTCGAATGTCCACTTATAATACTCTTTCGTAAGTGCCATTTCATCTTCACCTAAAGGTGCACCGTGTGCATCTGCTTTACCAGACTTGTTTGGCGAACCATAGCCGATCACAGTTTTCACTTCAATGATTGTCGGCCCGCCTGTATTACCTTTTGCTTTTTCAATTGCATCAGAAACGGATTTTGTATCATTGCCGTCTTCTACACGTGCATAGTTCCAGCCATATGATTCAAAACGCTTTCTAATGTTTTCTGAGAATGACATATCCAAATCGCCATCTAAAGAAATGTCGTTACTATCATATAGCACAATCAGTTTATTTAATTGAAGGTGACCCGCCATAGAGATTGCCTCTGCCGCTACACCTTCCATCAAATCTCCGTCTCCGCATAATGCATAAGTGTAGTGATCGACAATATCAAAACCAGGTTTGTTATATGTTGCGGCTAGATGTTTTTCAGCCATTGCCATGCCTACAGCCATACCAATTCCTTGTCCAAGCGGCCCTGTCGTCGCTTCAACTCCTACTGTATGTCCATACTCTGGATGTCCTGGGGTTTTTGAATCCCATTGTCTGAAATTCTTTATGTCCTCAATTGTCAAGCCGTAGCCGCTTAGATGCAGCAAGCTGTAGAGTAACATCGAGCCGTGTCCTGCTGAAAGTACGAAACGGTCACGATTGAACCATTGAGGGTTTGATGGGTTATGATGTAAATGTTGCGTCCATAATGTGTAAGCCATCGGTGCTGCACCCATTGGTAATCCCGGGTGACCAGAATTTGCTTTTTCAATCGCATCGATTGATAATGTTCGGATTGTCGTTATTGCCAGTTGATCGATTTTTTCGGTCATGCTGTACATCCTTTCCATCCTGCCTCTTATGAGTGTTTTATAGTACGTATTCCTTCTCTAGTGTAGTCAATTCCAGAGTTAATTACAATGTTAATCCTTTGCCTATCATCAATTTAACGGCTTTTGGTTCTCTCTTGCCTGTTTGACTTTTTCAGGTGTTACATCATTTCCTTCTGGATCTACTACTTTGACTGATTCAATGGTTTCACGCATACTTGAACGGAATGTTTCCAAGTATTCCTTTCTTAGCTGTGTCTGTTCTTTTGCTTCTTCAATCGATAATCCTGTTGTTTTCTTTTTATTCGCCAATTCATTAATACGTTTTATTTTCTTTTCCGGTAGCATCTTTAAAAACCTCCATAAGTTAGTCGTTTAATAAAATGTAAACAACCTGAAGGAAAAGTGCAACCTATTAGTGTTCCTGTGCGATAAACTCTTTATATCTTCTATGAACTGTTGCTTTGCTAACCGAATGACCTAAACCATTTAATACGGTTGCAATTTCTTCGTATGTGAGACCTTTGTTACGAAGAGAGACAATTTCTTCTATCGGAAGCTCTAGTCTTTCACGTCCCGGCCCTTGGTCAATATTTCGCAAATTTTTCGATGGATCAAAGCCTCTGTCAACAGCACGCTTCATTCCTCTACGTATCTTTGCATTATGTAGTTTTCGTTGATATTCTTCTACGATTGCAAGAATTTCTAGTAACATTGAATCCATTTCATTCAGCTCTATCGTACCATTTGAATGATTGGTAATTACAGTCGCTTCACTTTTAGCAATTACATGCAAAATCGCAACCCTAGCATTCCCACGTCCTAATCGCGTTTCATCCTGAATGAATACCGCATCCACAGTATCGTTTTGGATTTGATCCAACATGGATAGAAGACCTTCACGATCCATATCATATCCACTTTGCCGATCAGTATAGACTCCCACACATTCATAAGATAGCTCAGTAGCTAATTTTTCAAGTTCTTCCTGCTGTCTTACAATAGATTGTTCTTGTGTTTCTTTTTCTGTACTCACACGGCAGTATATTACACATTTCTTTTCTGTCATTTAGATCCCACTCCAATTTCAGCTACCCGGATATCTGTTTGTTTATTAATTTTAACAGGCACACGTAGTAATTCACCTGAAACGATTTGATCAGTAGGTAATTCGTTTAATGAACGTACTTGTTCGATCCAGTGGGTGGTCGGTATATCTTCTGAGTAGTTAGAAGCCAGCTGCCATAGTGTATCTCCTTCATTAATAACGATTTCCATATAGTGATCTTCCTCCGCAATCTTATCGAATTGAACCCAAGCGAAAGATACACAAACCGCTATTAATACTGCGAAATAATAATTGTTTTTGATAAATTCTTTTATAAACTCCATTGTAACTCCTCCTCTAATTCGTACATTAAGAATACACGTTCGGAATACTTGTTCTTAATTATAAGAGAACGTATGATTCCATGTCAAGTAAAATTAGAACCTTTGTTTGATTAGTAATCGAACACATGTTATACTATATTCAAAATAGTGGTTCAGTATACCATTGCTCGCAAACTAGTAGAAGAGGTGAATTTGTTGAAGAAAATATCAAAAAGACAAGAAGAAATACTTGCTTTCATAAAAGATGAAGTGCGTTTAAAAGGTTATCCCCCTTCCGTTCGTGAAATTGGAGAAGCTGTAGGACTTGCATCAAGTTCTACGGTTCACGGTCACTTATCACGGCTCGAGAGTAAAGGTTTTATACGCAGGGACCCGACAAAACCTCGTGCTATCGAAGTTTTGGATCCAGAAGGGTTAGATGAATTAAAAAATGGCGTTATGCATGTTCCGTTGATTGGTAAAGTTACAGCAGGCAATCCAATTACGACGATTGAAAATATTGAGGAGTACTTCCCATTGCCGGATACATTTGGTTCTTCAGAGGATGAAATTTTTATGTTGGAGATTGTAGGAGATAGCATGATTGAAGCCGGCATCCTAAACGGAGACCGTGTGATTGTTAGACAAACGCACTCTGCAAGCAATGGTGAAATTGTCGTAGCTATGACAGAAGAAGATGAATCAACCGTTAAACGTTTCTTTAAAGAAAAAGATTATTTTAGACTCCAACCAGAAAACTCTTCTATGGAGCCGATCATTGTAGATCAAGTGTCCATTTTAGGAAAAGTAATCGGTGTATTCCGGATGATTCATTAATGATAAAAAAGTGTATCGAGAAACCTCAAGAGGTTTTCGATACACTTTTTCTTTATACCAACTTCTTTTCAAGCAATTGTTCCATTGAATCTAGTACTGCAGATTTCACATGCTCATACGTCAATCCGCCTTGAATATATGCTGTGTATGGCGGTCTGATTGGGCCGTCAGCTGTCAATTCAATACTGGAACCTTGAATGAACGTACCCGCGGCCATAATGACGTCATCTGCATAACCGGGCATGTAGGATGGCTCTGGGGCATATTGCGCGTTAACTGGTGAGTTTTGCTGGATCATCTGACAGAACGCTATCATTTGCTCAGCGTTTAAAAAGTTCACTGATTGAATTAAATCCGTTCGGAGCTCACTGTAATGCGGTGTCGTATCCATACCGAAGCTACCGAAAAATGCCGATGTGAATAACGCACCTTTCACCGCCTGACTGACTGTGTGTGGTGCTAAGAAGAATCCTTGATACATCTCAAGTAACGTATCGAGTGAAGCCCCTGCTTCAGCTCCAAGGCCTGGAGAAGTCATGCGATAAGCACACTTCTCAACCAAGTCTTTCCTGCCTGCAATGTAACCACCTGTTCGGGCAAGTCCACCACCTGGATTTTTTATGAGTGAGCCCGCCATTAGGTCCGCTCCAACTTCTACGGGCTCTTTCATTTCCACGAATTCTCCATAGCAATTATCTACAAAGATCACGACATCTTCTTTTATTTTGCGGATCTCGTTAATAATCGCTTCAATTTCATGAATTCTGAATGATGGATTGCTAGAATAGCCCTTCGAACGTTGGATTGCTACGACTTTCGTCTTCGCCGAAATTGTCTTTTTTGCTTTCTCGTAATCGACAGAACCGTCTTCTTTCAAATCAATATGCTGATAGGAAATGTGGAAATCTTCAAGTGAACCCGTATCTTTACCGTTGCCAGAAATGATAGACTCCAACGTATCGTATGGTTTACCTGTAATATAAAGAAGTTCATCACCTGGTCGCAATACCCCAAACAAGCTAATCGTAATAGCATGCGTGCCCGAAATAATTTGATTTCTTACAAGGCAGTCTTCCGCTCCGAATACATCCGAATACACTTGCTCTAATACATCACGACCACTGTCATCATAACCATAACCTGTTGAACCTGATAAATGAAAATCGCTTACTTGATTTTTTTTGAATGCATGTAAGACTTTTCTTTGATTAAAAAACGCAATTTCTTCTACTTTCCTCACATATGGAGCGATGAGTTCTTCCGCTTTTTGTGATGTAGTGAGTAATTCTTCATTAATGGGTGTCATTTGCATGTGTAGTACCTCATTTCATTTGATCATATTCTATTTTACCAGATGAAGTCTATATACCAAATGAAAGACAACAAAAAAACAGGCAAGCGCCTGTTTATTGTTCATCTTTTAAAATAACTGGTTTTGTAGGAGCATACGTAGAAATAGCATGCTTATAAATAAGCTGTTGTTTACCATCTGTTTCTAATAACACCGTATAATTATCATACGACTTGATAAGACCTTTCAACTGAAAACCATTTAGTAAAAAAATTGTAACAAAAGTGTTGTTCTTACGTAAAGAATTCAAAAACGTATCTTGCATGTTTCCCTGTGCCATTCAATTGCCTCCTTGTCTCTATTAATTAGTTATTCCATACTTACTTCTGATAATCCTTTATTATCTGACAAGTTATTTGGAAAATTTCTTCACTCGATTGATTCGCATCTACCCACTGGACGGGCAATTTATTACGGAAGTAGGTCAGCTGCCTTTTTGCATAATTACGTGTGTTTTTCATTATCGCTTCTATTGCCTGCTCTTTTGTCAATAGTCCGTCAAAGTAGGAAATCAGTTCTTTATAGCCTATCGCTTGTACGGATTGAGTTTGACGGATTCCTTTATTCCAGAGTTGCTGTACCTCATTAAGTAATCCCGCTTCAACCATTTGTTCTACACGCAGATCGATTCGTTCATACAGTAACTCCCTAGGAAGATCTAGTCCAATAATTAAGGAGTGATACATAGGTTGATTCCCTTGCTGTTGTTCATGGTCTTGTTTTGTTTGGCCCGTCACTTCGAGTATCTCCAGTGCACGGACTAGACGTCTATGATTATTCGGATGAATTTTCTCTGCACTTTTCAGATCCAATTCTGCTAACCTCGCATGCAATACATCTGCCCCTTCTACTTCAAGCTCTCGTTCTAAACGCGCTCTCACTTCAGGATTAGCTGCTTGTTCTGTAAATCGATAATCAAACAAAACCGACTGAACATACATTCCACTGCCGCCAACAATAATAGGTAGTTTCCCACGTGATCGAATATCGTCAATCCATTGCCTGACAGCTAGTTGATATTCCGCTACAGAAAATGATTCTGTCGGTTCTTTTACATCAAAGAAATGATGCGGGATCCCCTGCATTTCAGAATGATGAATCTTAGCCGTACCGATATCCAATTCTTTATATACTTGCATTGCATCACCGTTAATGATTTCCCCATTAAATCGTTTTGCAAGTGCCACGCTAAGCGCTGTTTTCCCTGAAGCAGTCGGTCCTACTACTGCTAGTACATCAACGGGTAAGTTCATGTCGTTTCATCCATTCCACGATAGTTGTATAAACTTGTTTATAATTTGTTTCTTGTAGCATTTCATGTCTTCCACCTTCATATAGCTGAACGGTGACGTATTGTTGATTAGCTTTATCGAATTGTTTGGCTACTTTCCATACACCTTTAGCACGGTCCCCGACCAAGTCATCTGTGCCAGAAAGTAATAAAATCGGTAATTCATTCGGGATGTTTAGTAGGAATTCAGGCACTTCCAATGAATTCATTCCTTCAATTAACACACGAAACAGTTGAGCAGTTGGCACAAATCCACATGCCCCGTCCTCTTCGTAATCAACTACACTCTCCACGTCGCGTGATAGCCAAGCAAATTCACTTTCACCAGGAAATTGTTTCGAATAATTACCGAAGACCAAACTGTTCAAGAACTCATCCGGTTGCTCTTTTGGGAATTTATTTTCTCTATACGAAGCCAATGCAATCGCAGCATGTGCAGTAAGCTCAGAATTGGTTCCAGTACCCGACAGGATGACTTTGCTTAGCGTAGAGCCGTATAGCTGAATATAGCGCCTTGCAACGAAAGAACCCATACTATGTCCGAGTAGCACTACCGGTAGCTCTGGGTATTGTAGTTGATACACTTGATTCACTTCAAACGTATCATCTACTAATTGGTCAAATGTAGCAGACTTACCTATATAGCCGTAAACAAAACCGTTTCCCGTAGCTGTCTTACCGTGACCTCTTTGGTCATGCAACGTTACGACATACCCTTGTGACTGCATGTACTCTGCGAATCGTTTATAGCGACCGCTATGTTCAGCCAATCCGTGAATGATATGCACACGGGCAACCGGCTTAGTATCAGGTGTATAACTTGTACTATACACTTTAGTGCCATCACGCATTTCAATCCACTGGTCTGTCATGAACTTGCACTTCCTTTCGCTTCTGCAATCGCATTTTTCAAATCATTAGCATGAATAGATTTCTCACTGTCTGTATAATGCAACAGCTTTGCCATATAGTCCGTTACTTGTGTCGCTAATGATTCCACAACTTCGATCTGGAAATATAGATCCCCTTTTCTGCGGATAAAGAAATCACTTGGCGATGTGACCATTTCATGATGAATTCCATATAAGATCTCTGCACGCAAACTGATTGGCAAATTGTTCTCCTCTGCTGAAATCGCGTGGGCGAATTGAAAAACCTTTTCACTATTTCTTCCATAAAATGAAGCAAGACGCGCTCCTTGCTGTGTAGTTAATCCGAACTGAGGTGCTCGTGCTGCCTGTAATTCAATAAATTTCCTTAAGGCTTCATCGTCTATGAAATCACTTCCTGATACGGGGATATTCTTCGTTTCACATGGCTTGATAGACGGCTTTTCTAGTTGTTCATTAATTCGATCCACTACAATTTCCGCCATTTGTCGATAGCCTGTTAATTTTCCCCCTGCAATCGTCAGTAATCCAGGAACTGTTTCCCACACTTCATCTCTTCTTGAAATCTCAGATGCATCCTTGCCGTCTTGCGCAATCAATGGTCGAATGCCGGCCCATGTGGATTCCACATGTTGGCGTTGCAAATGAATGCTTGGGAAAATTTCGCGAACTGCTTCAATGATGTAGTGTATATCATCTTCTGTCGCTATAGGATGCTGTTTATCATCCGAATAAAATGTATCAGTCGTACCGATATACGTTTTATTATCCCGTGGAATGGCGAATAACATTCGGCCATCCGAGTTATCAAAATAAATTGCTTGTTGCAACGGGAATATAGATTGATCTACTACAATATGGGCACCTTTCGTAATGTGTAATCGCTTTTTATGCTTGCTGCTGATTTTCTTTTGTAGTTCGTCAACCCATGGACCGGATGCATTGATTACCATTGAAGCCGCCACGGAAAATCGTTCACCCGTTAGTTGATCACTTAAGACTGCTCCAACGACACGATCTTTCTCAAAGTTAAATTGTTCGCACTTCATATAGTTCAGACAAAGCGCACCTTTTTCTGCCGCTTTCTTCAGTACCTCAATTGTCAAACGCGCATCATCCGTCTGATACTCCACATAATGACCGCCACCTTTTAACCGCTCTTTTTTCAGTAATGGTTCAAGTTCAGCCGTTTCTTCTTTCGTCAACATCTCACGGCGTTCTGCAGGCTTTACACCTGCTAGTAAATCGTAGACGAGAAGCCCAGCAGAAGTGGAGTACTTGCCATACGTTCCTTTTTGATAGATCGGCAATAGCATAGGTCTTGATTTCGTGATATTTCTAGAATTACGGAAAACGATTTCTCGTTCCTTTCCCGTTTCTGCCACTATTTTCACTTCTAATTGTTTTAAATAGCGTAAACCACCATGTATCAGTTTTGTTGAACGGCTAGATGTTCCTGCTGCAAAGTCTTGCATATCAATCAGGGCAACCGAAAATCCTCTCGCAGCCGCATCCAATGCGATTCCTGCACCTGTGATCCCTCCACCGACAACTAAAACATCGAATGAAAAGTTTCTCAAGTCCTGAATTCTGCTCGATCTTTCTAATGTAGAAAACATACAATCGCTCCTTTCTGATGTGCTATGTTACATCACTCGTTTAAACATCTTCTCCAATTCATACGTTGTAAAATGGATCAATACCGGACGACCATGCGGACATGTATATGGATTATGACAAGCCCCTAGATCCGTGAGTAAGCGTTCCATATCTTCTTGCCTTAAGTAATAATTTGCTTTGATCGATTTTTTACAACTCATCATAATTGCGCTTTCTTCACGCAATTTCTCGACGTCGACTTTGCGTTTCTCGAGTACTTGCTCAATCATTTCTTCTATGATCGAAGTTGCTTGTCCTTCAGGGAACCAAGAAGGATACTCTTTTACGGTATATGTCGCTGGACCGAACGCTTCTAAAAATACACCGACTTCTTCCAATGCATCTTTACACTCTTCTATTTTTACTTGTTCATCAGCTGAGTAATGAAAAACTAGTGGCAAAAGTAATTGCTGACGTTCACCTGCATCCACTTGGCCAAGTTTCACTTTAAAGTATTCATATTTAATTCGTTCTTGCGCTGCGTGCTGGTCGATTAAATAAAACCCATCTTCATTTTGCGCCACTATATACGTTCCGTGAACTTGTCCGATCGGTGCGATTGAAGGGAAATGACTCTTCTCCTGCTGTTCCTGTTCATAGACAATAGGCTCTTGTGGCACGGGTTCTTCCTGCTGTTCAAAAATAGCTTCAGGAAAGACTGGCGTGGGTTGCTTTATAATAGGCTCTTCCGCAGGAACAATGGATGGTTGTATTTCTCGTCCTTCTAACGGAACCGTCACTTCAGGCCGACGATAGGAAGGTGTCCAAATCGTCTGTTGTTCTGAGTCCCTTTTAACAGACTTTTCTTTCTTTACAGCGTCAGGGATAATAGTGACTCCTTGAATGGCCTCCCTGATTGCTCCTTTTATCAAGGAGAGTAATTCTCCTTCTTTACTAATACGAATATGCCGCTTCGCGGGATGTACGTTGACATCTGTCAAAATGGGATCTGCTGTAATATCAATAACTGCAATTGGATACCTACCAATAGGCAAGTACGTATGCATCGCATCAATAGCTGCTTGCGTTCCTGCATAGCTTTTAATCCAACGTCCATTCATTAAAAGTGAAATATAATTTTTAGATGCACGTGTCATCTCAGGAAGGGTAATAAAACCTTTCACCTTGAAATCAGCATCTTCTTTTTGGAACGGTATCATTTTCCGCGCAACTCCGACACCGTATATATCTGATAATACCCGTAATATGTCTCCTGAACCCGATGTTCTAAGAACTTCATGATGATCGTGAGTGAGTGTAAAAGAAATGTCAGGATGACTTAGTGCTAATCGATTCAATAAATCTATCGTATGTCCGAGTTCCGTCTGAATGGTTTTCATATATTTCAAACGTGCTGGTGTGTTGAAGAATAGATGTTGAATAAGAAAGTCTGTGCCTTTTCGTAAAGCCCCCGCTTGATATTTCAGTACTTTACCGCCCTCAATCTCTACAACAGCCCCGTCTATGCCATCCGAAGTCCATAACGATACTTTTGATACTGCCGCGATACTTGCTAATGCCTCTCCGCGAAAACCGAGCGTACGTATTCGAAACAAGTCATGCTCATTAGTTATTTTACTAGTAGCATGCCTTTCGAAACAGAGGATTGCATCCTCTTCGGACATACCCTTGCCGTTATCGGTCACTCGAATGGAAGACAACCCTGCTTCGACGAGAGTTACTTCAATTTTGGTACTTTGCGCATCAATCGCATTTTCCACTAGTTCCTTGACGATGGAAGCAGGACGTTCCACCACTTCTCCCGCCGCAATTTTATTGGCCAGTGTGTCTTCCATGATGTGAATTTGATTCATCCGCTTCACCCCTTCTTCTCAGTTGTCAAACGTTCTTTCCACTCCATTATTTTTTGCATCGTTTGCATCGGTGTCATATTCATCAAATCTACGGCTTCGATTTCATCAAGTAATTTTTGTGTTTCCACAGAAGCAGTCGGTTCACTATCCGTATCAAACAAAGCGAGCTGCTCTGACACAGAAGAGACGCCTTTCGTTGTACTATCTTCTTCAAATCGCTGTAATAAGGTTTTCGCACGTCCCACAACGTCGGCAGGTAGACCTGCTAGCTCAGCTACATGAATTCCGTAGCTTCGATCGGCTGCACCGGGTAATACTTTATGAAGGAATACGACTTTACCATTTTGCTCTTTGGCCGCGACATGGACATTTAATAAGCGATCTAATACATCCTCCAATTGTGTGAGTTCATGATAGTGTGTAGAAAATAGTGTGTTAGCTCCGATTTCCTCATGGATATATTCCATCATGGCTTGTGCAAGTGCCATCCCGTCATACGTTGAAGTGCCACGCCCGATCTCATCAAACAACAAAAGGCTATGAGACGACGCATGAGCCAATGCATATTGAGACTCCATCATTTCCATCATGAATGTACTCTGTCCAGATGCTACGTCATCTGCTGCTCCTATTCGTGTGAAGATTTGATCTGTAATAGGCAGTGTAGCCGTTTCACAAGGGACGAAACAACCGATTTGAGCCATCACTACAGTCAAAGCTACTTGACGCATATACGTACTTTTACCCGACATATTAGGACCCGTAATAAGCAACATATTTTCCTCTTCAGCTAGCGTACACGAATTTGGGATATACAGTGAATGATTCATCATTTTTTCAACGACTGGATGCCGGCCGTTTTGAATGTCGACTGCCTTCCCTGTATGGAATTCTGGCCGAACATATTGATTCTTTTCGGACACTTTAGCAAATGATAGCAAAACGTCCAGTTCACTAATCACAGAAGCTAATTGTTGAATTCGTTGTACATCGTCCTTCACTTGTTCGCGAATCGACTGGAATAAGTCCAGCTCTAATGTCTGGCTGTCCGCTTCCGCGTTTAGAATTAGTTCTTCTTTTTCTTTTAGCTCCGTCGTTATGTATCGCTCCGCGTTCGCTAGTGTCTGCTTACGTTCATAGCGAGATAAGTCAGCTAAATGAATATTGGATTTAGTAATTTCGATATAATACCCAAAGACCCGATTATAGCCGATTTTCAAAGTTTTTATTCCCGTCAGTTGTCGCTCTTTCTGCTCAAGCTGTGCTAGCCATGTCTTTCCGTTACGGGATGCATTTCGAAGCTCATCTAACTTTTCATGATAGCCGTCCAAAATTAATCCACCGTCTTTACTAGATATCGGTGGGTTTACTGCAATAGCATCTGATAATAGTTGGAATGTTTCCCCACAAGGGTCCATACGATCAGCAAAACGCTGCAACATAGGACGCTTCGATTCTTCAAGCAATTGTTTTAGTTTCGGTATATGTGACAAGGAATTTCGTAGTTGCGCTAGATCGCGTGCACTTGCACTGCCCATAGAAATTCTTCCCGCAAGTCGTTCTACATCGTAGACTTCATGTAATTCTTCTAATAACTCTTCACGCAAGAAATACTCATCAACTAAATTATTTACAGTTTCCAGACGTTCTTCAATCGCTTGGCGCTGCGCCAAAGGCTGATGAATCCACATCCGTAACTTCCTCGCACCCATCGCGGTAACAGTTTCGTCGAGTACCCAGAATAATGTCCCTTCTTTTTTGCCGGTCCGAATCGTTTGCACGAGCTCTAAATTTCGCATTGAGTTCGCATCAATTGATAACTTTGCATCTTTCTCTATATAAATGAAAGGTCGAATATGACCGAAAACCATTTTTTGCATACGAAGTAGATACGATTGCAATTTACGGCAAGCTTCCTGTAGTTCTTTTGGGAGATGATCATATGTATCGTGACCAATTGACCCCGAATGCTCCGTATCTTCAATTGAAAGCATAATTTCGCGGCTTTCGAACAGTTCTGCCAAAATAACATGAAGTTGTTGATCAACAATAATTTCCTTCATGCCAAGCGCTTCAATTTCTGCCAGTAGCGTTCGCTCACTTCCTTCAATCAACTCTACTTTTCCTTCCCCAGTACCAACATCAAGATACGCTAATGCGTAACATTGATCGCCCAAGCTATCGATAGCACCGATGAAATGATTGGCCTCGACATCAATCGTTTTACCTTCCGTTAATGTACCAGGTGTAATAACTTTAACGACTTCACGTTTCACAATTCCTTTAACGTTTCGCGGATCTTCCATTTGTTCACATATCGCTACTTTATGACCTTTGTGGATTAATGTTTCAATATATCCGGTAGCGGAATGATAAGGTATGCCGCACATCGGTATACGTTCTCGTGCACCTGAATCCCTGCTCGTTAACGTAATTTCTAATAATGCAGATGCATTAACCGCATCCTCAAAAAACATTTCATAGAAATCTCCTAAACGGAAGAATAGAAATGCGTCTGTATATTGCTCTTTAATTTTCAAATATTGTTGCATCATTGGTGTATGTTCAGACATGGTAAACCCTCTTTTTCTCGCTCATTTTCTATACATTATACCAAACACCTTTAAACTTAACGAATCAAAAGGGGTCGATGTAGTTTAAAAAGGAAGATAGACATAGCTGGATAAATGAATCATTCTGTAGAAAACAAATAAAAACCATCCCCGCTTTTGATAAGCCAAGATAGTTTATTATTTTCTATACCAGTATTCTACTATTATGCTATTCCGTGCTTAGAAGTCACTGTAAATGGAACGGCGAGTATTACTGTATAATGGGGAGCTACAGGTTTCAAAAATATTTTCACTAGTCGATACTGACCGGGTACGAGTGTCACTCCAAGAGTTTCTACAGAAAATGATTGTTGGATATCCTTGCCTGGCGCGAGCAAATAACCCAGATTAGTAAAACGTGGATTTTCATAGAACACGGAATCAGAATGCGTTAACGTATACCACTCGTCATTTTTGAATACTTCTATTTGATAGTATTCACCATATTCATAACTGGTTTGGCTATCATTCTTCAATATCGTATGGAATAACGGCATGCCTTCCTCGTATTGATGTTCAGAGATCAAGAATGTCAAACCCCGCTCATGTGATTTCAGTTCCTGTTGCGGCGAAGGGGCTGTGAGAGTTTGTAATGTATTTCCTTTCCCACATGACGTCAGCAGTGTCAAGGCAAATAGAAGTATAAGCCATTTTAACTTTACCATAGGATCCCTCCTATCTATAGATTACATCTATTATTGTAAAATTAACTTGACCCACATCATTTCTTCTACTGATTACAAAAGAAAAAAAGCCGGTGAATCTCCGGCTTTTAAAATGGTGAATCTTTACGTGGTGGTTGGTGAGGCCTCTCTTGATTCGGCACTTCTTTATTCGTTTTATCTTCCATCACCACAGATGAAGACTCAGATTCTAGTATTGGCCATTCTTCATCATGTGGATGAGGATGAATGGTTACAGAAACTTTTGTCTCACCGATCATCTCGACTAATAATTCCCTTTCAATAGAAATTGAAAAGTTTTGGCCACATTCAGAAATACTAGCCTCTGTACAGTTAGGATGCTGTAATACTGTGACAATCGTTTCCTCTTTAGCCGATGTCGGCTCATCGCGATAATGCAATGCGATCTTATCCTTATAAGGTACCGACTCAGTAAAGACAGATGTTTTGGAATGATCATGATGTGAGTACCAAACATTCACATCAAAACTACCTGTTACTTCCACATGTGAACCGACTTTCTTGGCTTGTTGCGTGTGATTAATCACCCAACACCCTAATATGCTGGAAGGACGATTAGGCGGCTTCAGCAGCTCAGTAGTTTCTGATCGATGCTTCCCTTTGGCGATAACAGCTTTCGTCACAATTTGTCGTAAGTTTTTCAGTTTTCTTCCTCCTTCTTTGGCTTCTATCCATCCTATGCAACAGCAGCCCAAAAATTGAAAAAATCGGCAAGGAATTTTCTCCTTAGCCGATTTTATATTTAAGACAATGATTTTTTCTGTGTATTCTTTACATATGAGCCTGTTTCGCCGCGCAATAAATCGCCGCCTGTTGATTCAATAATTTCATCTGTTACACTGTTTGCGATTGTATTGGAAACCAGTTGCAGCAAGTCATTCACTTCGTCTTGAGACTGTTTGAATTCTTGTACCAATGGAATCGCATCAATTTCACCTTGAACTTGTTCGATTTTCTTTTCGATCGCTTTTAGTGCACGTTCTTTTTCGTAGTTTTGGAAGTTCACTGCCTGTGTTTGAAGAGATTTCATACTAGCAATTTTTTCACGTACTTTTTGATTTTCATTGATTTGAGCTTCTGCACGCTTATAAAATTCAACTTCCTCTGTATTTGCCAACATATGTGCCAAATCACGTGCTTTTTCTATAATTTCGTCTTTCGTAAACTTCTTTTCCATTATGACATCACCTTTTCCTCTTTGACCACTCCGATGAATTCACCGTTAAGTGACCATGATTTTGCTTCTTTAATTTGAACTTCCACTATCTTACCGATTACAGAACGCGGCCCTACAAAGTTTACCAGCTTGCTTTTTTCTGTATAACCGGCGAGTACATCAGGGTTCTTCTTACTTTCCCCTTCAACCAGCACTTTTACAATCTGTCCTTCATATGGCTTCATCGCTTCTGCAGACAGTTCGTTTACCAGCTTGTTTAGACGCTGTAAACGCTCCTTTTTCACTTCCATTGTTACATTATCCTGCATCTTCGCAGCCGGTGTTCCTTCACGCGGTGAATAGATATATGTGAACGCCATATCGAAACCGACTTCACGATAAAGAGACATCGTTTCTTCAAACTGTTCGTCTGTTTCATTGGGGAATCCAACAATTATATCTGTTGTCAATGACGCAGTAGGAATCGCAGTTTTAATTTTATTTACTAACTCCAAGTAACTTTCGCGTGTGTATTTACGAGCCATAATTTTCAGCATATCGGATGAACCTGACTGAACGGGCAGATGAATATGATCGACAAGATTGCCACCTTTTGCGAGCACTTCAATTAAGTGATCATCGAAGTCACGCGGATGACTCGTTGTGAAACGAATCCGGGGTATATCAATCAAACGCAGGGCATCCATCAGGTCACCCAGCCGGTAATTGATATCATCAAAGTCTTTGCCGTACGCATTAACGTTCTGACCAAGCAAGGTAATCTCTTTATATCCCTCTGCAGCCAGCTGACGGACTTCCTGAATGATGTCATCCGGTCGTCTGCTGCGTTCTTTTCCGCGTGTATACGGCACGATACAGTACGTACAGAACTTATCGCATCCATACATAATATTAACCCATGCTTTCACCTTGCCGTTACGAACCTTCGGTAAATCTTCAATCACGTCGCCTTCTTTTGACCACACTTCTATGACCATCTCTTTTGACATATAGGCTTCATGTAAAATGTTCGGCAAACGATGGATATTATGTGTTCCAAAAATCATATCTACTTGATCATACGTTTTTAAAATTTTATTTACAACGGATTCCTCTTGCGACATGCAACCACAAACGCCGATTAACAAATCAGGGTTTGTCAATTTGAGTGGTTTATAATGACCTAATTCACCAAACACTTTATTTTCAGCATTTTCACGGATTGCGCATGTATTGAGTAATATAACATCTGCTTCTTTTACATTATCAGTTGCATCATATCCTAATGCCATTAGAATCCCTGCGATCACTTCCGTATCGTGTTCGTTCATTTGACAGCCAAATGTTCGAATAAAGAACTTTCGACCTTGTCCCATTCCTCTAAAGCGTTGATCTATTTGAAAGTTATCGTGATATTCCACTTCTTCTTTCCCGCGTTTTTTTGCGTCTTTTAGAGAAGGCCCGCTATACACAGACTCGAAGTATTTGCTATAGTCTTTCTCTTTAATGTCTGGTTTTGAATTATTTTTTGTAGCGAGTCCAGCTTGCAAGCGCTGTTCTTCATTCATTGTAGAAGCCCCTTTCTATTACTTATCGGGAAATAAGCATACATGATGTTATTATACTGAAGTTTTGTCTGATATGACAGCAATGCGGGAAAATGTCGCTGGTTTGTCATGAAAAAAAGACCACGAATGAAGTGCTCGTGGTCTCTTGTATTCTACTTGCGCTCTTTTTTTTCAATGAAAAGTTTGAGTGCCGTTCTAGCTTCCCCATTGATTTCAATATCGGTGAAGGCAGGCGCACAAATTAAGTCGCCTCCGCTTGGTGCTACGAATCCTCTTGCGATAGCAATTGCCTTCACTGCTTGATTTAATGCTCCAGCACCGACTGCCTGGATCTCGGCATAGCCTTGTTCACGAATAACTGCAACCAATGCTCCTGCTACTGAGTTCGGATTTGAGCGAGATGATACTTTTAAGGGACTCACGATATTTCCTCCTTATTTTGCAATGTCTATGGAAAGCGTATATTCCATACAACATCCTATGATAAGCAAGGAGGATTTAGACACCTAGATATTTAGTTTTTGAACGGATGATCTTCGTTGATTCGAATCCGCTCAATTTTAAGTGCCTTGCCTGTTTTGTCATCCAATTCTACAAACATACCGTTTAGCTGAGGTCTTCCACTTTTCGGTACCTCAAAGCGTGTTGGCAAGTTAGTATAGAAACGATATAATACATCTTCTTTTTTCATTCCTAAAATCTCATCATACGGGCCTGTCATTCCTGCATCTGTTAAATAGGCAGTCCCGCCTGGTAAAATTCGATCGTCAGCAGTTTGCACATGTGTATGTGTTCCTACGACAGCGGATACTTTCCCGTCTAAATGCCAGCCCATTGCAATCTTTTCACTTGTTGCTTCTGCATGAAAATCTACAAAGACTAACGGTGATGTTTGCAAGGCTTCTTCCACCAATTCATCTGCTTTTGCAAACGGATCATCATGTGGAGGCAAAAATGTGCGGCCGTGTAAATTAATCACAGAAAGAGTAACGCCATTTTTTGTTATCGATGTCATGCCTTTACCTGGTGCTTGTTCTGAGAAGTTAGCAGGACGAATCAAGTAATCCACTTCATCTATAAAATCATAAATCTCACGTTGATCCCAAGTATGGTTACCCATCGTGATAACATCTACTCCCGCATGCAATAAATCATGATAGATGGATTTTGTAATTCCTCTGCCTGAAGCTGCATTTTCACCATTTGCGATGATCACATCTGCTTGATATTTGCGTTTCAAACGCGATAAATAATCCATCACCATTTCTCTTCCCATTGATCCTACGATATCTCCAATAAATAGTACTTTCATTTACAATAACCTCTTTCCAAAATGAAAACAGCTTCCAAACGAACCGGAAGCTGTTTTGTGTTAGGTATTATTTTGCATACTCCACTGCGCGGGTCTCCCGTATGACCGTCACTTTGATATGCCCTGGATAGTTTAATTCTTCCTCGATTTGCTTTCGTATATCACGTGCTAAGCGATGTGCGGTAATATCATCGATCTGTTCAGGGCGAACAATAATTCGCACTTCCCGTCCTGCCTGAATGGCAAATGACTTCTCAACACCTTCGTATGATTCCGAAATTTCTTCAAGTTTTTGCAGACGTTTTATATAGTTTTCCAGTGTTTCACTACGAGCACCTGGTCTCGCTGCAGATAATGCATCTGCCGCTGCTACAAGTACTGCTATAACTGAAGTTGCTTCTTCATCACCGTGATGGGAAGCAATACTGTTAATGACAACTGGATGTTCTTTATACTTCACTGCTAATTCTTTACCAATTTGTACGTGACTACCTTCTACCTCATGGTCTATCGCTTTACCAATATCATGAAGTAAACCGGCACGTCTAGCAAGTGTAACGTCTTCTCCAAGCTCTGCTGCCAGTAAGCCAGTTAAATAGGCTACTTCGATAGAGTGTTTCAAGACGTTCTGTCCGTAACTCGTGCGGAAGTGCAAGCGACCAAGAATTTTGATCATATCTGGATGCAAGTTATGAACACCTACATCGAATGTAGTTTGTTCTCCCTTTTCTCGAATTAACTCGTCCACTTCTCTTCTGGATTTGTCGACCATTTCTTCGATACGTGCAGGGTGGATTCGTCCATCCTGAACTAATTTCTCCAGAGCCAATCTTGCTGTTTCTCTTCGAACTGGATCAAAACCAGAAAGAATGACAGCTTCCGGCGTATCGTCAATAATCAGATCAATTCCTGTAAGCGTTTCGAGTGTGCGAATATTTCGTCCTTCTCGACCAATGATGCGACCTTTCATCTCATCATTTGGTAAATTAACGACAGAGACTGTTGTTTCTGCCACATGATCTGCCGCAAATCGTTGCAATGCCAATGATAGGATTTCACGTGCTTTACGCTCGGATTCCTCTTTAGCTCTTTGCTCGGATTCTTTTGTCATGACAGCAATATCAGTAGCTAGCTCTTCTTCTACATCTTCCAAGATTATGCGCTTTGCTTCATCTCTTGTTAACGAAGAAATTCTTTCCAGTTCAGTCTTTTGTGTAGTAACGAGTTGTTCCGCTTTGCGTTCCATCTCTTCAATATGCTGTTGTCTTTCTAATAGCGCATCTTCTTTGCGCTCTAGACCTGCTTCTCTTTTATTGAGCGCATCATCCTTGCGATCAAGGTTTTCTTCACGCTGTAAGAGACGGTTTTCTTGTTTCTGTAATTCCGTCCTTCTCTCACGGACTTCTGTTTCTGCTTCAATCCGCAGTTCGTGAGTTTCATCTTTCGCTTCTAACAGTGCCTCTTTCTTCACTGACTCCGCTTCACGCTTCGCCTCTTCGACGAGTTGGTTGGCAGTATGCTTGGCACCAGTTACTTTTGAATCATTCACATTTTTCAATATAAAAAAGCTAACAACTGCACCGACGATGAGACTTAGCAAAACGGAGATGAGTATTTCAATACCCATTGAGGTCACCTCCTTCTGCTTATTCTTTTCTTTTCAGTCGGCTCGTATAATCAATTTTGCCACGGCGAATATATTCACTTTACTTGTTATCGGACTTTCCGATAATGTCCCGACGATCTGTGAAAACGCCGAAGGCTTAACTTAATCCAACGGGTAGTAGAAAACCTGTTGTTTCGGGACTAAATTTCTATTGATGTCACTACTTTTTACTTAATTTTTCATATTGCTGAATTAAGTTAAAATCAATATACCGCCAAAAACAATTGATTGGTTTGTTAAATATAGGACGTATATAATACGCCACTTTAATTGTATAGTTGTATTTTTATTGTGTCAAGGAATGATAGAGGAAAAATGATTCTACTGAAGCTTTTTGTTTGGTTTACTCGAGTATCCTCACTTTACACTTCACCTATTTATTCAATTGCAATTCTAGTTCCATGACAAGACAAAGAATGCCATACTTATGCAGGTTGGTTGTTTTAACTTTTTAAAAAAACCGCCAATTTGAATTGGCGGTTTTACATGAATAGCTTACTTCTCTTCTGAAAGTGTTAGTAAGTCATCAAGTTCATCTTCTTCATCATGTGCTGCGATTACGTAGTTTGTAGCATTTAAACCGTATGATTCACGGATCTTAGATGCAATTTCATCACGCATTTTCAAGTTTTCTTTCAAGAATTGCTTTGCGTTTTCACGGCCTTGTCCTAAACGCTCGCCTTCATAAGAATACCAAGCACCACTCTTTTGGACGACTTCTAACTCCGAGCCTAGATCGAGAATTTCGCCCTCTTTTGAAATTCCTTCACCATACATGATATCTACTTCCGCTGTACGGAATGGAGGGGCTACCTTATTTTTCACAACACGGATTCTTGTTTTGTTACCCATAATATCATTAGCTTGCTTAATCGCTTCACCTCTCCGTACTTCAAGACGAACAGAAGCATAGAACTTCAGTGCACGTCCACCAGGCGTTACTTCTGGATTACCAAACATGACGCCTACTTTTTCACGAATCTGGTTAATGAATACAGCAATAGTATTTGATTTATTAATTGCACCTGAAAGTTTACGCAACGCTTGAGACATCAAACGAGCTTGCAAACCAACATGTGCGTCTCCCATTTCGCCTTCAATTTCTGCCTTTGGAACAAGTGCTGCTACCGAGTCCACTACGACAATATCTACCGCGCCAGAACGAACGAGTGCTTCTGCGATTTCTAATGCTTGCTCACCCGTATCCGGCTGTGATAATAGTAAGTCATCGATATTAACACCTAATTTTTTTGCATAAACAGGGTCTAATGCGTGTTCCGCATCAATAAAAGCTGCGGTACCACCGCTTGCCTGCACTTCTGCAATTGCGTGCAACGAAACAGTCGTTTTACCAGAGCTTTCTGGTCCATATATTTCGATTACTCGTCCACGTGGATATCCGCCTATTCCTAATGCGGCATCCAAAGCCAATGAACCCGATGATGATGTATCAATTTGAAGATCTGTCTTTTCTCCCATTTTCATGACAGAACCTTTACCAAATTGTTTCTCTATTTGTTTTAATGCCATATCTAGTGCCGCTTTACGATTGCTCAATTATAATTCCTCCTCAAACTCTTTTTCTACTCTTAGTATACCTTTTTTCAACGTAATACACAAGAATTAAACGAACGGGTATTCGATAAACTGAGTGTAGAAATTAAAAAACAAGCACAAAAAGCGGGGATAAATTGATTTTTAATAGCTAATTCAAAGGCAAAATTCAATACTTCAGTTCTTTTTTCTCTTTCATTTTTTGAATGAGATAATGTAAAGCAAATTGAACGGAACGTTTACGATTTGAATTACGAGAACTTGATAGCTGTAACTTATAAGATGCTGTCTTCATACCTTCTGCTGCAATGCCGATCCAAACTGTACCAGGTGGCTGTCCATCATGCGGTTCAGGACCCGCTGCACCTGTCAAACTCACTCCAAATGTCGTGGTAAATCGTTCTTTCACACTTTCAGCCATAGCTTCAGCACATTCTGCACTGACAATCCCATGAAAATCAAGCAAGGAAGGCAATATACCTAATTGCTCGATTTTCATCTCTTTATTATACACTACTACGCCACCTTTTAGCGCATTGCCGATTCCTGCTTCTGAACCAAGTTCCGCCATAAACATTCCGGTAGTTAGACTTTCTGCCACAGAAATAGTCCAATCATTTTGCAGCAAAAGTTCAGTCGTTTTGGAAGCAAGCGTATCTTCATCTACACCATAGATAAACTCCCCAACAATAGAGCGTATTTCTTGTTCCACAGGTAATATCAATTTCTGTGCTTCTTCTTCTGTTTTCGCTTTTGCAGTAATGCGTAAATTGACCATGCCGGGTGAGGCCAATGGTGCAATTGTAGGGTTCGTTTGCTTCTCTAGAACGGACTGGATACGAACTTCTAATTCCGACTCACCGATTCCTTGCAACTTCAATACTTTAGAAGAAATTACATCTTGTTTCCCGTATACACCAAGTAAATATGGAATCGCTTCATCTTCGAACATGGGCTCCAATTCATGAGGCGGACCCGGCAATAAAATGTACTGTTTATTATTTTTACCTATCGCCATACCAGGTGCCATGCCATTTCGATTTGGCAATACTGTAGATCCTTTTAACACAAGAGCTTGCTGTTTATTATTTTCTGTCATCACTTTGCCGGCGTGAGTAAAATAATCTTCGATCGTCTTCATTGCATCTTCATCAGATACAAGCTCACAGTCCAGTTCAAGTGCAATGGTTTGTTTTGTCAGGTCATCTTTTGTTGGTCCAAGACCTCCACTAAAGATGAGGATATCCGCACGCTGCTGAGCTAATTGGATTGTTTGCGACAAACGTTTAGGATTATCGCCTACGACCGTATGACAATACACATCAATTCCCACTTCAGCCAATCTAGCTGATATGAACCTTGCGTTAGTATTGGTAATTTGCCCTAATAGAAGCTCGGATCCTACCGCAATTATTTCTGCTTTCATGAATACCGTTCCCCCTTACATGGACTCGACTAAAATTTTACGATTTTTAATGAAGTAATCAACACCTGACCAGACTGTAAACACTAATGCTATGTATAACATAATCGTTCCGAACGGAATACCCATCGCTTCGAAGAAAATATTATGCAATAAAAGAAATGTGATCGCTAGAATTTGCGCAACTGTTTTAATTTTACCTAACTGGTTGGCTGCTACTACTTCACCACCACCTGCTAAAATTAAACGTAATCCTGTAACTGCGAACTCTCTACTAATAATGATGATGACAATCCAGGCGGGAGCCGTCCCCAATTCCACTAATAAAATAAATGCAGCTGAAACTAATAATTTATCTGCTAACGGATCCAAAAACTTCCCCATATTTGTCACTAGGTTGTTTTTTCTTGCTAAATATCCATCTAACCAATCAGTTGTAGAAGCTATGATAAAGATGATTGCGCCCACCAAATGTTCAATAGGCATTTCAGTTCCACCTAACTGAATCATCCCCCATCCGAAATCCACTGCAAGAAACAGGATGAAAACAGGGATCATAAATACTCTGGAGAGCGTAATCTTATTTGGTAAATTCATTACATGTCCACCTTCCTAACAGCATATTCTATTTGTAAAGAATAAAATAGTCACCTTTTTAGATGACTATTTTTCTACGGTTTTTTTAATACGATATTTTGTGGGATCAGGTCTGTTGGGTAATCTATGCGTTGCCCATTAACGGACAACTCCGCGTTCTCGTAATTACCAACTCGTATTCTTAAACTTTCCGCATCGTTCGCTTCAATTTCAATAGTTTCACCTTCTTGAACTACTCGGGCACCGCTTGGTTCAGGCATCCGTTCTTTGCCATCTTGATCGGTTACTGAGATCCAAGACCTTCCTGTCGTTTTGACAATCAATGTAATTTCGTCAGTATCAGACAGTTTGAATGTAGACGTTTCACCCACAGTCGAAGCATGTTCAAATGGCTGCTTAGGTTTCTCGACTTCCACAGAACCTGGTTCATCCGTCATGACGGATGAACCAGGTTCTGTTGATTCCCGATCTAGAGCCGGATCTGTCGCTTTGTCTCGTAATAAAGTATAAACAATAACAAAAATCATGATGATAAATAGTGCAACAATTATTTTTGGCATCGCTTCTCTTAACTCATTATTCTGCTTTGAACTTGCACTTCGTTGCATGGTGGCTGGTACAGTCTTCTCTTGTTTCTCTTGCACTGCATCTTCGTACTCATCTTGATAAAGATTGAGTATTTCATCCGCGTCCAAGTCCACCGCTTCTGCATACTGTTTAATAAAAACACGAACGTAAAAGGCGCCAGGAATAACTTGAAATTCTTCATTTTCAATTGCCAACAGGTAACGTTGTTGAATTTTCGTACTGTCCTGCAAATCTTCTAGCGTCAATCCTTTTGAAATCCTCGCTTCTTTCAAACGAGCACCAATTCCGATCAAACTCAACACCCACCTAACTCATTTCGATCAATTAAACATATTGAACCCGCCCATAGGATTACGGTTGGACATAGGATCATTCTTTTCTAAAATGTCGTAAGTGATCTCTTGATCCACAGTTGTGCGTAATTCTATGATAATATCAAAGTCTTCAATTGTATATTCAGATTGCTTCACGAACATATCCGGATGCTCGACCACTTTAATGGTCGGCAAGCCCATGATTTCACGCACTAATTGCATATGACGTTCGTCAGAGGTTTTTCGCGTCACGATTCCATCAAGTATAAAGATGTTATCGTCTGAGAACTCATCACCCATCATACTCGTTCTAATCGTTTGTTTAATCATTGTAGACGACAAAAAGACCCATTTCTTATTGGCACAAACACTTGCTGCTACTACGGATTCCGTTTTGCCAACCCGCGGCATGCCGCGAACACCGATTAGCTTATGACCATCTTGTTTGAAAATCTCTGCTAAAAAGTCTACTAAAATTCCAAGCTCACTTCTTATGAACTGATACGTTCTTCGGTCATCAGTTCCGCGCTGAATATAGTGTCCATGACGAACAGCCAATACATCACGCAACTTAGGTTCTCTGATCTTATGGATCACAATTGCATCCATAGTAGATGCGATTAACTCGAAACGTTTAATTTGCTGATCATGATCGGTGTGAACGAGCATACCACGGTATCTGCCATCCACTCCATTAATGGTCACAATATCTACTCGCAACATACCCAGCAACGAAGCAATATCCCCTAGTAACCCAGGCCGATTGACTTGTAACTCATATTCGACATACCATTGTCCCATTCAACACACTCCTTCATAAAGCCACTTTTTTCAGCATAACAAGTATGCACTTAGTTCTATAATAGCGGATAACGAAAGCGAATTAAAGAAGAAAAGGACAACAGGCATTGTCCTTTTCTCAAGGCCTTACATATACCAACCACCATTGATTTGAATTATTTCACCTGTCATATAATCTGCTTTGCCGCTCAGCATGAATTCCACCATATTCGCTATTTCCTGCGGTGTTCCAACAGACAAAAGTGGAATTTGATCAAGTACCATCTGACGTTCCTCAGTAGAGAACTCCTGATTCATGCGGGTATCAATCCACCCGGGAGCAATCGCATTGACTCGTATGCCTGAATAGGCAGATTCCTTTGCATATGCTTTGACAAAGGCATGCTGAGCTCCCTTGACTGCCGAATACATTACCTCACCCGCAGCTCCCGCACTGCCCCATATCGATCCTATAAACGTAATATAAGAAACATCATGCTTGCGTAGCTTTTCAGATAACAGCGCAATTAACCGGGCTGGGTTTTGCATATGGACCTGCCACAATTCCGCCATGTCCATTTCACTTGTATCCGATAGCAGTTTTACGACTGCCTGACCATTGGCTACAACAATTGCTTGAACACTTTGAATGCTTGACGCTAATTGTTCTGCCGCTTGCTCCACTCTAAAATCAGCTTGCACACTACGGAAATGCTGGGTAGGGTATGTCTCTTCTAACTCCACACGCAATTGATTGAGCTGATTTTTATTGGTGTTATAATGCAAATACAAAGACCATCCCGCTTCAGCTAGTTGTTTACAGATCGCTTCTCCAATTCCTCCAGAAGCCCCTAAAACTAGAGCAAAACGCGTCATACTCATTGCGTTTTCGGTGGCAGTACTTTGAAGATTGTATAGCTACTGTCATCGGAGAATGTCGCAAATGCTTGTTTTAACTTATCCATCGATAAGTTTTCCAAAGTCGGTACGACATCAAATAAATTCATTTTGTTAAATTCATATCGTGTATATTGATTTGCGATAAATTCAATGGAGTTCAATGAACGCATAAATTGACCGATTTTTTTTCTACGCATTCTGTCCAAATCTTCTTCTTGTACCGGCCAATTGGTTTTCGCATCTTTAATCGTATGACGAATTAACTCTTCTAAGCGCTCTGGCTCGTCTGTATCAGAACCGACCATGGCAAAGCCGTAGCCTTCTTCCATAGAGAATTCATACGAGAAGGATTCATCAACTAAGCCTTCTGCATTCGCTTTTTCGTAAAATGCAGATGTACGACCGAATAGACTATCTAATACGAGATTTGCTGACAACTCTGTTTCAAGCATTTCTTGGCCCTGTAGATCGGTTTCATTACATTTCATACCGATATTCAATTTAGGTTTCGAAACATCCATTGTCAATGTACGTTCAGGCACATCCACTTTTTTGGATTCAGTAGGGAATTGACGTTCGATCTCTTCTGGTTTATCAAATGATTTCTTTGCTTGATCTTCTTTAACAAATGCCATCATTTCCTCTGGCTTCACTGCTCCAACAATAAACAATAGCATATTCGACGGGTGATAGAACGTCTCATAGCATGTATATAAATGTTCAGCCGTAATGTCCTGAATAGACTCGACAGTTCCCGCAATATCAATTTTCACTGGGTGGTTTTCATAAAGGTTTTCAATTGTTCCGAAATATAATCGCCAGTCAGGCTGGTCATCATACATTGTAATTTCCTGGGCAATGATCCCTTTTTCCTTATCCACAGTTTGCTTTGTAAAATATGGTTGTTGAACGAAGTCGAGTAGGACCTTTGTGTTTTCTTTTAGTTTATTAGTGGCAGAAAAAAGATATGCCGTTCTACCGAATGTTGTATACGCATTTGCAGAAGCGCCATTTAAACTAAATTTTTGGAATACATCGCCGTCTTCTTTCTCGAACATTTTGTGCTCAAGAAAGTGAGCAATACCATCAGGTACTGTGATGAATTCATCTTTGTCGTGCGGTTTAAATGTACGATCAATGGAGCCGTACTTCGTTGTAAACGTTACAAATGTTTTGGAAAATCCACGTTTCGGTAGAATAACAACTTTCAGTCCGTTATCTAGTGTTTCTGTATAAATCTTCTCTTGTAGTTGATCAAATTTTATTTCTTTCATTTGGAAACGTCCTCCTTACCTGACAACAAATACACAATTTCCAATTGAATTGTATTCGCCATTTCCTTTATGTCTTCCAATGTGACTGACTCCCACTTTTGGATCAATCGTTCAGCAGTGAAGCTCTCGTCTAACTCTTTATATTGATCATAAATCTCAATCTGACTGCGAGCTGAATCATTTGCACTCAAGATACTGTTTTCTAGAAGTGCGATCGTCTGACTCAACTCAACCTCTGTAATATCCCCATTTTGTAATGCTGTCAGTTGTTCAAGAATTAGCTTAACAGCTTTCTCTTCTAAATCTGCATCAATACCTGCCGTGACGTAGACGATCCCGTAATGCGAAGCAAATGCACTATTCGCATAGTATGCCATACTTTCTTTTTCTCGCACATTCATGAATAGTTTACTGTGTGCAAAACCACCGAAAACACCATTTGTTATTTGCATTTTGTGGTAATCGGGATGATGGAATGATACCGGTGTATGGAAACCAAGATGAAGTTTACCTTGTTTCATGTCTTGTTTTTCTCTAACTGTATTCACAGAACCTGACACGTTTACATCCGGCAAGTCATTTTGTTTCGCTGCATCTCTTGCTTCGAACGGTAAGAATTGCTTAATCTGCTCGATGATTTCCTTTTCATCTACATCGCCTACTACATAGATATCAATCAAATCATTATTGATCATATCTTCGTATGTAGCATAAAGACTTTCATTCGTAATTTCGGACACTGCAGCTTCGGTTCCGTAAGCCGAAATGGAGGCCGGATGATCTGGTCTCATAATTTCAAGCATACGTTTTTGTGCAAAGCGGGTTTTATCGTCATAAATAGATCGTATCCGATCACGGACATTACGCTTTTCTCTTTCTGTAACATCTGGATCAAATGCTTTATTCGTTACATTCGGATCAAATACTACAGAACGGATCAATTGCCATAACTGTTTAAAAATATCTTCCCCTACAAAAAACTCATCGTTCACACATTCCGTATAAAGCGAAACCATATGTTGAGAGCTTCTTTTCGAGACGTCCGTAAATAATACCGTACCGTACAACTCATCGAGCGCCTTGCGCATGGAACTCAATGTGGGATACTGCTTTGTTGAATCTTCCATCACGTTCGCCAATACAGTACGTTCGGAAGCTTTCTTCTGATCCAATGGCGCTTTCCACTTAATTGTCACGTTCACTGTTTTAAACTGTTCCGTTTTCCGTATATACAAATGAACTCCATTTTGTAATTTTGTTTTATTGAACATACAAACACCTCGTTTACCTTATTATATGTATTCCTAGTCTCACTATACATTTTAGCCTGTCATTTGGAAAATGATACAACTTTTAAGTGCGGATGGTAGAGAATAACCACGACCAAAGCTAAATACGAAAGAAAACTTCGACTTTTAATCGCTACAACCTTATAAAAGCTACCTGAAGAGTATATATCTCCAGGTAGCTTTTATAACTTTTATCTATTTCCTTTAACGTAAGGCTTACCAAGTGCTTTTGGTGCTTTCGCTTTCCCAAGGAATCCGGCAAGAGCCAGGATAGTTAAAACATAAGGGAAGATATGGAAATACACTGCTGGAATATCTTCTAAGAATTTAATACTAGAAGAACTAATTGCTAACGCCTGTGCAAAACCGAAGAATAACGCGGCTCCCATAGCTCCTAATGGATGCCATTTACCAAAAATCATCGCCGCTAGCGCCATAAATCCTTGTCCATTAATAGTCGCATGTCCAAAGTCATTTGTGATGGTTTGAGAATAAACTGCTCCACCTATTCCGGCAAGTCCCCCAGAAATCAGAACTGCGATATAACGAATTTTTGTTACTTTAATTCCCATTGTGTCTGCTGCCATAGGATGTTCACCTACTGAGCGGAGACGTAAACCAAATGGTGTTTTGTAAATAACAAACCAAGCAATAAACGCAACGGCAATCGCCAATATAGAAGAACCATAGACTAACTTAAAAAACATAGGGCCAATGATTGGAATATCCTCCAAAAAGGGCACATTGAATCTCGGAATTTTTTGTTGAATGAAATCAGTTTGACCTTTGCCAAAAATCATTTTTACTGAGAACAATGCAACAGCCAAACCTAACATATTAATCGCGACACCTGATACTACTTGATCCGCTCGGAACGAGATAGATGCTATAGCATGAAGTGTTGCAAATAGTGCTGAAACGAGCATTGCCACAAGTAACGCAATCCAAGGTGTCCATGCTCCAAAGGTATCCGCGAAAAATAGATTGAATAGGATACCGATGAATGCGCCCATAATCATGAGGCCTTCCAATCCGATATTAATAACTCCAGATCGTTCAGAGAATACACCGCCAATTGCTGTGAAAATAAGAGGAGCCGCAGAAGCAATTGTTATAGGTATGATGAAGTATAATACATCTAACATGTCACTTTGCCTCCTTCTTATTACGCAAACGTATGAGTCCTACGCGGATGATGTATCCACAGGCAACAAAGAAAATAACCAATGCAATAATGATCGAAACGATTTCTACAGGAATTCCCGCTTCATTCGGCATGTTATTCGCACCATATTTCAATGAGCCGAATAACGTCGCACCGAAGATCACACCAAGAGGCGTATTCGCGCCTAGCAAGGCTACAGCGATTCCATCAAAACCGATCCCTGTAAAGCCACCCATTGAAGACATGTTACCAAACGTACCAAGTGCCTCCATCGCGCCCCCTAGTCCAGCGAACGCACCGGAAATGACCATTGCCAGTACAATATTCTTATTAGCGCTCATTCCTGCATATCGCGCTGCATTTTCGTTATACCCAACAGATTTCAACTCATATCCTGTCTTTGTTTTCTCTAAAATGAACCACATGACGACCACCATAGCTAATGCAACGAATATTCCGTAGTGCAATGTAGAGTAGTCCGTTAGATTAGATAAGAACTCTGACCGAAGTGAAGCTGATTCATGGATGCGTTCTAATTTGAATCCACCACCGGAGAGTGTTTTTATTAATGCGTTCACTACATGTAAGGCAATGTAGTTCATCATAATGGTGACGATAACTTCATGTACTTTCAATGTTGCTTTTAAAATACCAGGTACGAGTCCCCAGAGTGCTCCTGCTGCAGCAGCTGCTATGAGTGCGAAAGGCAAGTGAATAATTTTCGGAAGATCGAATGCCATCCCTACGTAAGCTGCAGCAAACCAGCCAACGATTAATTGTCCCTCTACCCCAATATTGAAAAGTCCAGTTCTAAAGGCGAATGCTACCGCAAGTCCTGCAAGTAAGTATGGACTGATTTGACGAATGGTTTCACCGATTGCATAAGAATCACCAAAAATACCATTCCATAATGCCATATAGCCTGTGATGGGATTATAGTCACTGATCAGCATCACGATCGCGCCTACTAAGAGCCCTAAAAAGATTGAAACTACCGGAACCAGTATATTGATCATTCTATTCGACATGCTGTTCATCACCATCCTTCTCAGCAGCTAGCGCTTTTTTCTCAGCAATATCTTTTGAATGGCCCGCCATCATCAATCCTAGTGCTTGTTCGGTTGTTTCTTGCGGAATTACCGTACCTACAATTTTCCCGTCATAAATAACTGCAATCTTATCTGAGACATTCATGACTTCATCCAATTCAAAGGTAATGAGTAAAACCGCTTTTCCACTGTCACGTTGTTCGATTAGACGACGATGAATAAACTCGATTGCTCCGACATCCAAACCACGTGTAGGTAATGCCGCAATCAGTAAATCGGGATTTCTCATAATTTCTCTCCCGATGATCAGCTTTTGCTGATTCCCTCCGGATAGAGCTCTTGCTAATTCATGTGTCCCCTGTGTTCTAACATCGTACTCTTTGATCAGTTCTTCCGCTTTTTCATTGACCACTTTATAATTCATGATTCCACCTTTAGATAATGGTTCATGATAATACGATTGAAGCGCGGTATTATACCCCACTGAGAAGTCTAGAACAAGTCCATGCTTATGGCGGTCTTGTGGTATATGTCCAATACCGGTTTCAGTAATCTTCCGCGGTTTTTTATTTGTAACATTTTCATCATTGATAAAAATGTTACCGCTTTTCACTTTAGTCAAGCCCGTGATCGCTTCGATTAATTCGGATTGACCGTTACCATCGATGCCGGCAATTCCGACTATTTCACCGCGACGCACCGAAAGATTAAGCCCTTTTAATTTAGCAACACCCCGATAGTCATTAACTTGTAGATTTTCTATCTTCAATACTTCTTCCGTCGGGTGGGATGGGCCTTTTTCTGTTTTAAATGTTACTTGACGTCCTACCATCAACGTCGCCAATTCTTCGGGATTCGTTTCTGCTGTAATAACAGTACCAATTCCTTTACCTTTACGGATGACAGTTACTTTATCTGACACATTCATGATTTCGGCCAGTTTGTGGGTGATTAAGATGATTGATTTTCCTTCTGCAACGAGTTTTTTCATAATATTTAACAATTCATCAATTTCTTGAGGCGTTAAAGATGCAGTGGGTTCATCAAATATTAAGATATCTGCGCCACGATAAAGTGTCTTAAGTATTTCGACACGTTGTTGCATACCTACAGATATATCTTCTATCTTCGCGTACGGATCGACATCCAGTCCATACATCTTTGAAATTTCAGCAACTTTTTTCGCAGAATCCTTAATGTTGATCATTCCGGATTTAGTTGGCTCACTACCTAAAATAATATTCTCGGTCACCGTTAAATTCTCTACCAACATAAAGTGCTGATGCACCATCCCAATGCCTAGATCATTGGCTACGTTCGGGTCAGTAATTGCTACTTTTTCGCCTCGAACGCGAATTTCTCCACCATCTGGTTGATATAAACCAAATAGTACGTTCATTAAGGTAGACTTCCCGGCACCGTTTTCACCAAGCAGTGCGTGGATCTCGCCTTTTTCTAGTTGTAATGTAATATGATCATTCGCATAAAAATTTCCGAACTTTTTCGAAACATCTAGCATCTCAATTACATAATCCATCCCAATCACTTCCTTGCCCATAATTGAATTCCATAGAATCAAGTAGCATAAACTCTCATTTTCAATAATACGTGATAAAGTCCCCGTATGAACAGTTGAACGCTTTGCTATTTTAGTTTAAGTAGCCTGTTGATAATTTTTATTATAGTTAATTTATTAATCTTAGAAATTAATAAAATAAAAGTTCCAAATGAACCAACAAAGAACCTTTATTTTAGCAATTTAATGAAATAGAGGCCGGGTATAAAAACCGGCCTCCAATTGTTGTACTGACCTTATTTTTTCTTTTCTACAAACTCTGGCACTTCAATTTCACCATTTGCAATTTTTTGTGCATGTTCATCAATTTGATCCAATACGTCTTGTGGAATTGCGCCACGTGAATCAGCAAGACCTAAACCATCATCTTTAAGACCGTATACTTTTGTTTCCCCACCAGGGAAGTTACCATTCATTGACAACTCGGCAATATCTTTAACTGCTACATCAACACGCTTCAACATAGACGTTAGCGTAATGTTGTCATCTCCAACTTTACCTTCTTCATATTGGTCAGAGTCAACACCAATTACCCAAACATACGCATCTTTATCTGCTTGTTTACGTTCTTTTGCTTCAGAGAATACACCGTTACCTGTACCGCCCGCAGCGTGGAAGATAATATCTACGCCTGAAGAGTACATACGGCCTGCCTCAGCTTTCCCAAGTTCTGCTTTATCAAATGCACCTACGTATTTTGAATCTACTTTGATTTCAGGCTTCACTGCTTTAACACCTTCTAGGAATCCAGCTTCAAAACGCTCGATGACAGGGTTGTCCATACCACCGATGAAACCAATCTTATCTGACTTTGTCATTAATCCAGCTGCTACTCCGGCTAAATATCCTCCTTCTTGTTCTTTAAAGAGGATGCTAGCTACGTTTGGAGCATCTACTTCCCCATCAATAATAGAGAATTGAGTGTCTTTTTGTTGAGCGGCAATATCTTCAATTGCATCTTCCATCAAGAAACCTACTCCGTATATTAAGTTAAAGTCACGACGAGCCAAGTTGTTAAGATTTGTTGTATAATCTTCCGGACCAGTTGACTGCAGATAATCGTATCCGCCAGTTCCTTTTTCCCATCCTTGATCTTCTCCGAATTCTTTAACGCCTTTCCATGCAGATTGGTTGAATGATTTATCATCGATTCCTCCAACGTCAGTTACCATAGCAATTGAGAATTCGCTTTTCTCACCGCTGTCTCCTGTTGCCGGCTTTTCCCCTGCATTATCTTTATCGTCTGAGCCACATGCTGCTAACATTGTACCTGCAGCTAACACTAAAGACATTGCTAGACCAAACTTTCTTTTCTTCATCGATCATGACCTCCCCTAGATTTTCTTGGTATTATGTTAGGACGCAATACGTCTTATACCTTTACTCACACTAACTTTCAACTAAAACCTTTACCCTGAAGATAGATCGCTGTTAATAAATTACTCAAAATTCATTACCGTGCACGTACTAACGTTCATGGCAGCAATGATTGTGTTGCATTGCGTGATAGCGCTTTCTGTTTTGCTAAATATTGGATGACACACTCCATTTCTATAGCATGGAATGATAATTTCCTTCTACCTTCACTATAACATTTACTTAGGTAGAAGGAAATATCTAGCCGAAATCACGAATAACTTTGACTTATCAAAATAACAGCGAAAGATACCTTACATTTCCAGTTCTGATTTAGCAAGTAGTACGTGTCTTGGCTTACTACCTTCAGGCGGTCCAACCACGCCACGCGCTTCCATTTGATCTACTATACGTGCAGCCCTGGCATACCCAACGCGAAAACGACGTTGGATCATCGAAACAGACGCAGTCTGCATATCCACCACCATTTGTACTGCTTCATCATATAATTCATCGGTTTCTTCATGAGGTGCCACTACTTCTACTTCAGTTGGAATCATTTCTTCTTGGTATTGAGCTTTTTGTTGCTCGATCACAAAGTTCACTACCGCTTCTACTTCCTCATCTGAAACAAATGCCCCTTGAATACGTGTCGGTTTTGAAGCACCAGCAGGAAGGAATAACATATCTCCTCGTCCCAATAACTTCTCAGCACCAGCACCGTCTAGAATAGTTCGCGAATCGATTGCGGAAGATACGGCAAACGCAATTCGAGATGGAATATTCGCCTTAATGATACCTGTAATTACGTCAACGCTTGGACGCTGTGTCGCAATAATTAAATGAATACCTGCAGCTCTTGCCATCTGCGCCAGACGTGTGATGGAATCTTCTACGTCACTTGACGCCACCATCATTAAGTCGGCCAACTCATCGACAATGACAACGATATACGGCATGCGTGGGTGTTTCTCATCATGATCTTCATTCCATTGTTCAATGTGGTTATTATATCCCTCAATATTCCGCGTACCAGTGTGAGAGAATAACTCATATCTGCGTTCCATCTCGGACACAACTCGTTGCAATGCTTGCGCTGCTTTCCTTGGATCCGTAACTACGGGGGCTAATAAATGCGGGATACCATTAAATACATTTAACTCCACCATTTTCGGATCGATCATCATCATTTTCACTTCGTGTGGTTTTGCCCGCATGATGATACTCATAATGATCCCGTTGACACAGACACTTTTACCGCTACCCGTAGCACCCGCGATTAATACGTGGGGCATTTTATTGAGCTCTGTCATCATGGCTTGCCCGGTCACATCACGGCCTAAACCTACTAGCAACTTGGACTCAGGAGGATTATTTTCCTTAGATTCAAGCACTTCACGTAAACTTACCATCGCCACTGCATTGTTCGGAACTTCGATTCCAACTGCCGACTTGCCAGGGATCGGTGCTTCAATCCGAATGCCGCTAGCTGCCAATGCTAATGCTATGTCATCCGCCAAACTAACGATGCGACTTACTTTCACACCCGTGTCAGGCAGGATTTCGTATTTAGTGACTGCTGGCCCTAAATGGACTTGTGTCACGCGCGTTTTGACTCCAAAACTCAGGAATGTTTTCTCTAGTTTCTTGGCGTTTGCCTGGATTAAATCATATTCTCCAGATTGATCACTTGCTACAGGTGGTTCTAGTAGTTTGGCTGATGGCAAAATATATGATTCGTTTTCTTGTTCTCCGCCCATTACAGGATAATCAGCTGCCGGATCTTTAGGATCGAGTGTAGAATCCTCTTCAGGTTTCGACTCCGTTTCCTGTTCAATTTCAGGTTGCGTTGCCTGTTCAATTTTTGCTGTGAAGCTAGAAATAATCGGTTCACTGGCAGGCTCCGGATTTTCTTGTACCGCTTCTCTTTCAGAAGTGTCTACCGGTTTCGGCTTACTCCTTCTATTACTACGTGCACTTTCTTTCCGCTTTTCTTCAGGTGACTTGACTGACTTCTTTTCCCTCGCAGCCCACTTTTTCTTTATATCATTCATCAAGATAGGTGTTTGCTCTACTAGGAACGGAATCAAAGCCTTTCCTGTCAACAGAATGATACCAATGAGCAGTAACAGCACTCCAGCTACTGTAGCACCCGATGAATCCACCAATGAATAAAACATCGCAAACAATACAGCACCTAGCATGCCGCCACCTAAAGTCCCAGTTTGATCATGTATCCCATCATTTGTGATGAGTACTTTCCAAGTTTCCTTTAATGCGGAATTTGACATCAAAACCTTGCTTTCATATAATGTTTGAAATAAATGAACATGACTGAACAGTAGCATACTGCCTAAAATGAATAAACAACCGATGACGACTCGATGCTTATATCCACCAATCTGTCTTTTAATCATGAAAATCAACGCCTGCACAATAATTAAAAATGGCAGCGCAACGTACCAGTTCCCTAATAAAAATCGAGAAAATGCCGATAAACCTCGACCAATAATACCAAATTCAAAGATCATAATTATTGCGATACCAATTAGGACGACACCTAGAATTTCGAACCAGAGCGGTTGCATTTGACTTTGCTGTTTTTTCTGTTGTCTTTTCTTAGCTGGCGCTCTCTTTTTAGCACGTTTTTTCGCCATTTGCCAACCCCCTTTCTGCAAAAAAGATTTCCAGCCGAAACGGCATGGAAATCCAATTGTTTTTGATTCGCCAACAAACGGTGTAGGTCAGTACTCCATAATGATTGGAATAATCATCGGGCGACGTTTTGTTTGCTGGTACAAATATGAACTCAATGTCTCACGGATCTCTTGTTTAATGTTTGTCCATTCGAACGTTTCTTTATTCACATATTTTTCGACGACTTTAGTAATCAGTTTTGTCGCTTCATCAAATAGTTCCTCCGATTCGCGTACATAAACAAAGCCTCTTGAGACAACTTCAGGACCCGCTGCGATTCGTTTTTGCTTTCTGTTCAATGTCACAACGACTGTGAAGATTCCATCTTGAGATAATAACTTACGGTCACGCAATACGATGTTGCCTACATCCCCTACACCTATACCATCGATTAAGACATTACCAGCCTGTACTCTACCTGCCATACGAAGCTTTTCGTTCTTGAATTCAACAATATCGCCTTTATCCGCTATAAAGATACGGTTTTTAGGCAATCCGATTTCTTGAGCAAGCTTGGAATGTGCTATCAGCATACGATACTCTCCCTGGATTGGGATAAAGTATTTTGGTTGCATAAGATTTAACATCATTTTCAAGTCTTCAGCAGAACCGTGACCGGATACGTGTACATTTCGTGTGGACGTTAGTACAGTGGCTCCAGCCTTAGCTAACTCATTCATCATCTTGTACATGGAAGTTTCCATAACAGGTGACGGCGTGAATGTGATCAATACTGTATCTGAACTTTTGATATTAATTTCTCTGTGATGTTTACGGACAATTTTCTCTAATGCTTCTAGTGGTTCACCTTGATTACCCGTCACGATAATCACGATATCTTGATCATCATAGCGCTCCATATCTTTTACCGGAATTACAATATCTTCTTCTACTTGTAAATAACCTAGTTTTAACCCGACTTCAAAGTAGCTCTCCAAGCTTTTACCAACCACTGCCACTTTCTTTTTCTTTGCTGCCGCCTGGTCTAGCACTTGCTGAATCCGAATGAAGTTTGATGCATACAGCGCTACTAGAATTCTTCCTTCTACTTCATGGAAAGTTTTAAAGAGACGTTTTTCGATTACAGACTCAGACGTCGTATAACCTGGACGTTCTGCTTCTGTAGAATCGGACATCAAGATAAAGACACCCTCTTCACCAATTGTAGCCATTTTTGCAATGTCAGGGCGATACTTACCTTTTGCTGCTTGGTCGAATTTGAACTCTCCTGTATTAACGATTGCTCCTTCGCTTGTATGGAAGACAATTCCTAGAGAATCCGGAATACTGTGTGTCGTGTAAAAGAATGTCACATGCGTGCGCTTGAAGTTCATACGGCTTTTGTTTGTCACTTCAAAGAAGCGCACATTAGATGGTGCTGGCATATTCTTCAAATGTTCTTTCGCTAACGCTAGCGTCAACTTTGTACCGTACACAGGGGCTTGTACTTTCTGTAGTAAATAAGCAATAGATCCAATTGCATCTTCATGACCATGTGTTAAAAAGATTCCTTTGACCCGATCTTTATTTTCTTCCAGATAAGTCATATCAGGTATTACAAAGTCAATACCTAGCATTTCCGTTTCCGGGAACATTAAGCCAGCATCCATAACAAATAGCTCATCATCGATTTCAACGACATACATAGACTTCCCGATTTCCCCTACTCCACCTAGTGGAATTACTCTAATTAATTCATTTTGTATTTTCGTCACATTGTTTCCTCCTATATTCTATTCCCGCCCACAACGACTAAACACCATTATACGAGATAGTAGGCGCTCAGTACAAACAAAAAAAGCCGGATTGGTCGTCCGGCTTTTGTTTATTACAGGATCCGTGTTCTTTTTTCAAATTTTTCAAGCGCTTCATCGATGATCGCAGCTTCACTTTCGTCCATTTCTACAAGCGGTAAACGAACACCGCCTGTTGGTATGCCTGCTTTTTCTAGCGCATATTTCACAGGCACAGGATTCGGTGTCGAGAACAACGCTCTGAAAACCGGTACTAATGAACGATGGAGATCAGCAGCTTCCTTGACATCGCCATTTTGAAACGCTTGAATCATTTTTTGCATTTCATTGCCTACTACGTGTGAGGAAACTGAAATGATTCCTTTACCACCAATTGCAAGCAATGGCAATGTTAATCCGTCATCTCCACTGTATACTTCAAAATCGTCTGCGGTTCCTTCAATGATTTCTGCCATCTGCTCCAAATTACCACTCGCTTCTTTGATCGCCTTAATATTATCAATTTTCGATAACGCAATAACGGTTTCAGGAAGCAAGTTGACGATGGAACGACTTGGAATATTATATAGCAATATCGGCAATGCTGTAACGTTAGCAATTTTCGAGATGTGTGCATACATTCCTTTTTGGTCTGGTTTATTATAGTAAGGTGTCACGAGCATGATTCCGTCCGCCCCTGATTGCTCAGCAACCTTAGTGAGCTCTATGGATTCAGCAGTATTATTTGTCCCTGTACCTGCAACCACTGGAATACGCTTATTCACAACCTTTACTACAAAGTCCAGTAATTCCTTCTTCTCTGTAACAGTAAGCGTCGGTGATTCACCAGTCGTACCGCTGACGATAACAGAATCTGTCCCATTTGCAATCAAATGCTCAAGCAAAACCTTTGTTTGAGCGTAGTCAATTGTACCGTCAGGAGAAAAAGGAGTGACCATTGCTGTCCCTACATTTCCAAGTTGCACATAGATCATTCCTTTTCGTTATCATTCTTAACCTTACCTGCGCAAATTATTTAATAAGCGCCTCGGCGATTTGCACGGAGTTCAATGCAGCACCTTTTAATAAGTTATCGGACACGATCCAAAGATGGAATCCTTTTGGGTTATCCAAGTCTTTACGGATTCTGCCTACAAACACCTCATCTTGATCTTCTGCATAAAGCGGCATTGGATATAGTTGTGAAGCCGGATCATCCTGCAAGACGATTCCTGGTGCATTTTCCATCAAAGACTGGATATCTTTAACTGTCACGTCATCATGATCGATTTCAATGTAAACGGATTCTGAATGTCCCGATACAACAGGCAATCTGACACATGTAGCCGCTACCGACATATTTTGATCGCTGAATATTTTTTTCGTTTCATTGATCATTTTCAATTCTTCCAATGTATAGCCCGATTCGTCAAATGAATCTATTTGTGGAATCGCATTGAATGCGATTGGATAATGACGTTTTGCAGACGCAGATGGTAATACTTCTGCTGCTATTTCACTACGATCTGTGAATTGCTTGCTTTGTTCCGCTAGTTCATCAATTGCTTCTACACCAGCACCGGAAACTGCCTGGTAAGTAGACACGATTAGCTTATTAAGGCCATATTGATCTTTAATTGGTTTCAATGCTGCTACCATCTGAATTGTAGAACAGTTTGGATTTGCAATGATTCCTGAATGGTTTTTCAATTCATGTGGGTTTACTTCCGGAACCACGAGCGGTGTGTTAGGGTCCATTCGGAATGCACTTGTGTTATCAATTACAACCGCCCCGCTCTTTACTGCATCTTGTGCAAACTTCTCAGAGATACTCCCACCTGCACTAAAGAATGCAATGTCGATACCTTCAAAAGCTTCTGGGGTCGTTTCTTGTACAATGTACGTTTTTCCACCCGCTTCGATTTCATTGCCTGCAGAACGTTTGGATGCAAGTAACTTAATGGAAGTAGCAGGGAAGTTACGTTCCACCAATTTCTCAAGTATTTTTGTTCCTACCGCTCCAGTAGCGCCGACAATTGCAACATTTACATTCTTCATCTATATCTTCCTTTCAATTATTAACAAGTACTAGTAAGGAGAGTTCATACTATCCTCGTCTCGTTAATTGTTATTGAACGAATTATAACATATTTTGCAGAATTTAAAAATCTATTATCATGCATTGTTATGAATGATTAGTAATGGCTGCAATTGTTTGCTATTAATTGCGGATGCAACGGTAGCGGGAAGTAACGAGAAATCTGATATTAAGGAGTTCGGTTTTTTTATACAATCGTCTTGACCGAATGGAATAAAGAAGACGTTTTTCATATTCAATAACTTCATAAGGTTCATACCGTTAAGACCTAATGCATCATTTGTAGAAATACCTAGTACCACTGGTTTACCATTACGTAATGTGGCTTTAGCCGCCATCAGAACCGGTGAGTCAGTAGCAGCGTTAGCGAACCTACTCATGGAGTTACCTGTCAGCGGCGAAATCACCATGCAGTCGAGCGGATTGGATGGACCGAATGGTTCCGCTTCGACAATACTTGCTACTACCTTCTCACCTGTTGCGTCTTCTATTCGTTTAATCCACTCTTCACCCGTTCCAAAACGCGTAGCAGCGTGAAGAACTGAATGTGTAATGATAGGAACGACAATCGCACCTTCTTTTTGCAACGAAGTGATCATCGGAAGCAATTGGTCATACGTGCAATGTGAAGCTGTGATGCCTAATCCGATTCGTTTTCCTTTGAGCATTTAGTTCCCCTTTCTTCTATACTCATTCTCAAAACTGCGTCAACCAATACAGCTGCCGCATCCTCAGGAAAGTGCTTCCCGGGCAATTTGAGGTGTATGGTATAGTATTCAGAGGAATTTGCATGCTTTAGGCACCCCGGTGCTGAAGAGACATCAAATACACGAACAGTACCACTTTGATTTACATCGAGCCATTGCGCCGGAATAGTGTTCACCAAGTAACCATGAGTGAATTTTGTTGTTTCATCAAGCAGCAATGTGTTATAGCCTAACACTGCCGCTTCTGCTAATTGCTCATCAGCGCGTGCAACTATAGTGACAGTAGCTTGCAAGTGATGCAATGTATGTGCAATCGCTTTTCCTACTCTTCCAAATCCTGCAATGTAAAAGTGCTTACCTGCTATCTGTCGTTTAGTTTGCTCATAAAAGACATGAACGAACGCTTCTGCGGTTAATTGAGCATTTCTCCAAATGAATTGCTCATTTTCCAGATAATTCGTATGCGAAATACCTTTCTCGGCAAGCTCTTGCCTCCATTCCGCAGAAGTTTTACCCGAATAGACAGAAGAGCCTTCTGGCAAATAGTCGACGGGTATGCTTGGTTCCATTAACAATAAAGGAAGCAGAACATGGTCTGGCTTTGTATTTATTAAAGCGTTTTTTAACTGTTCATTATACGTATCCGAACAAATATACTCACTATCAATTCCTGATTTTACTAATAGTTCATTCGCAATTCGCAGACGTTGATCAGTCCCTACAACAAGCCATTTAGTCATACCCTTCTACTTCCTTTCTGTTTAGTTCATGTGTTTTGCCAAATAAAATCCGGTCTTCGCCCACCAGAACAATTTCATGCCATGGAATATATTCAATAATATCCTGGTCTTTTTGTCGGAACAGTGTTCTCCCTAACTTCTTTCGGATTTCAAATCCAATGATCGCTCCTGTTTTGCGGTCGAACAGCAAATCTGTTTCTGCCAAAAAGCCATATCTCATACCTTCCTCTACTTGAATAAGCTCTTTTTGCGCTAGTTCTGATAATAGCATGGAAGCCCTCCCTCATATAAGATCTCTTTCATCATATGTATGAGAGGCCGGAAGTCGACTAGTTCTGCAGTTTTTTTAATTGTTGAATATTTGATTTAGGCGCAATAATGGATGTTGCACGATCACTTGCCAACATTTGCTGTCCAAGTCGATAGACACTTCGCTTTTCAACGCTTTCAATATGTTTGACTACCTCATCAATTGTCTGATGTTTGCCAAGCACTAATTCATTGCGGCCATTTCTATACATACGTGATTCAGAGCCTTCCAAACCAAGAACAAAACTGCCTTTTAGTTGCTCTTTGGCATTCCGTAATTCTTTATCTGTTAGACCGTCATTAAGCACGTCAGCGATGACCTGGTCTATTGTACGATACGTCTCTTGAAAGTTTTCAGGGGACGTTCCACAATAAATCACAAAGGATCCAGCATTTTCATACGCGGCATAATACGTGTAGACCGAATATGCTAGTCCCCGGTTTTCTCGAACCTCTTGAAACAACCTAGAAGACATTGTTCCGCCAAGGATACTATCGAATAAGCTTAACTCGTAAATCTTATCGTGAGTTGAAGGCAATGAAGGATAACCAAAGCATAGATGGGCTTGTTCAATATCCTTTACTTTGATAATTTGTTGAGCCGTAAAGTTCGGTATACTTTCATCTAGTATGGAAGTAGAAGCTTGTTCTTTACTTTGATAGCTTCCAAAATTCGCTTCGATTAGCTTGATTAAACGTTCATCATAGCTTCCTGCAATTGAGATAACCAAATTTTCAGGGCGATAATGTTTCACCATGAATTTTTCGATCATTTCTTTTGTGAATGACTTGATTGTTTCAGCCCGTCCTCCTACTGGCTTTCCAATTGCATCATCTGGAAACATTCCCGCCCATAACCTTTCATCGACATCTTCATCCGGCATGTCTTCAACAGAGGATATTTCATCCAGAATGACCGATTTCTCTTTTTCAATCTCTTCTTCTTTGAATTGGGAATGGAAAAACATATCGGATAAGACAGTCAATGCGTATGAAGCGTGCTGACTTAAAACTGTAGTGTAATAGCATGTCATTTCTTTAGATGTAAAGGCATTCAGATCACCGCCAATCTGATCGAACTGCTCGGCAATCATTCGTGCACTTCGTGTATCGGTTCCTTTGAACAGCATGTGTTCGATAAAGTGGGCAATACCCTCTTGTTCACTCGTTTCATCTGCTGAACCTGCATGCACCCAAAGCCCAATTGCGACGGACTGTAAATGTGGCATCTTTTCATGGATAATCCGTACACCATTTGAACAAATATATTTTTGAATCATAGACCTCACTCCTTAAATAAAGTACAAAAAGCCTCCTTCGCCGCAACTTGTGCAGGAAGAGGCTTTTTTGACGGGTTGATTACTCTTTGTTAGCTTGTTCTTGTTCTTGTTTTTGTTCTTGTTTTTGTTCTTGTTTTTGTTCTTTTTCTTTTTCTTCTTGTATGACTACTTTTCGTGAAAGATTTACTCGACCTTGTCTGTCAATTTCAATTACTTTTACAAATAGCTCATCTTCTAATTTTAGTACATCTTCCACTTCTTTCGTACGTGCTTCCTGAATTTCAGAAATATGAAGCAAGCCATCTTTGCCTGGGAAGATTTCCAAGAATGCACCGAACTTCTCAATACGCTTAACTTTTGCCAAGTAGTACTCGCCTACTTTTGCTTCACGTACAATATTTTCGATCATGTTCTTAGCTTTTTCATTCATTTCAGAGTTTGGTGACGAAATATAAATCGTGCCATCTTGCTCTGTATCGATTTTAACTTGAGTTTCCTCAATAATTTTGTTAATCACTTTTCCACCAGGTCCAATTACGTCACGAATCTTGTCCGGTTTGATGTGGATGACAATAATCTTCGGAGCGTACGCGGATAATTCTTCACGAGTTGAAGAAATGGTTGTCAACATATGATTAAGAATTTTGATACGGCCAATTTTTGCTTGTGCTAGAGACTCTTCTAGAATCTGACGAGATAAACCTTCGATTTTAATATCCATTTGAAGTGCAGTAATTCCATTGTTAGTTCCAGCGACTTTAAAGTCCATATCGCCTAAATGGTCTTCCATTCCTTGAATATCTGACAAGATGGAATAATCTTCATCTTTTTTGATCAATCCCATAGCAATTCCTGCTACTGGAGCTTTAAGGGGTACACCAGCGTCCATCATAGCCATTGTAGAAGCACAGATTGATGCTTGTGAAGAAGAACCATTAGACTCCAATACTTCCGCGACTAGGCGCATTGTATAAGGGAATTCCACCTCATCTGGTAGCATAGGTTGCAATGCTCGCTCTCCTAATGCACCGTGACCAATTTCACGACGGCCTGGACCACGAATCGGTCCTGTTTCACCGACACTGAAGTTCGGGAAGTTATAATGATGCATGAAGCGCTTGGATTCATCTGAACCTAAACCATCAATAATTTGATTTTCACCAAGTGCACCTAATGTACATACACTTAGTACTTGTGTTTGTCCACGTGTGAATAATGAAGAACCGTGAGTACGTGGCAATAGACCTGTTTCAGATGATAATGGACGGATTTCGTCAAGTCCACGGCCATCCGGACGAACTTTGTCGATTGTAATCAGACGACGTACCTCATCTTTTACCATTTGCTCTAGAACAGCTTTCACTTGCTTGATTGTATCTTCATCAGCCTCAGCATCTGTGTAGTACTCAAGAACAGCGGCTTTTACTTCGTTGATTGCTTCTTCACGCGCATGCTTTTCTTCAGTTTGAATTGCTGCTATTAGTTCATTCTCACAACGATTTTCTACTTCTTTACGGATGTCGGCATCTAGTTCGAATAATTCAATTTCAAATTTCGGTTTACCAATTTCCGCTACAATTTTCTCTTGGAATTCGACTAATTTCTTGATTTGGTCGTGACCGAACATAATCGCTTCCAACATAATTTCTTCAGATACTTCTTTAGCTCCTGCCTCTACCATGTTGATTGCATGTTTTGTTCCAGCAACAACTAAGTCAATTTCTGATGTTTCAAGTTGACTTGGTGTAGGGTTGACTATAAATTCACCATCTATACGACCTACTTGAACGCCTGCAATTGGACCGTCAAATGGAATATCCGAAATGGATAAAGCCAAAGAAGAACCGATCATTGCTGAAATCTCGGATGAACAATCCTGATCAACAGACATAACAAGTGAAATAACCTGTACATCATTACGGAAACCATCAGGGAATAAAGGTCTAATTGGACGGTCGATCAAGCGACTAGTCAACACTGCATTTTCTGAAGGACGTCCTTCACGCTTGATAAATCCTCCTGGGATCTTACCAACTGAGTACATGCGTTCTTCATAATTCACTGTAAGTGGAAAGAAATCTAGGGGTTTTGGTTTCTTGGAAGCTGTCACCGTGGAAAGTACTGTTGTTTCGCCATACCGAACGAGCACCGCACCGTTAGCTTGCTTTGCAAGTTGGCCAGCTTCGATTGTAAGCGTACGTCCTGCCCAATCGAGCGTATAAACTTTTTTCTGTTCTGACATTGTAGAACTCCTCTCTATTGTAAACCTGTATACATCTAGTATGTAATTAATCATAGTGTATCAAACGTGATACATGTATGCGAAATATTTCATCTTAATTCCATAGAAAAAAGCGGGCAAAGCCCGCTTCTCAGTCTTATTAACGGCGTAAGCCAAGTGATGCAATAAGATCACGGTAACGTTGAACATTAGTTTCACGTAGATATCTCAATAGACGACGACGTGTACCAACCATTTTGTACAAACCACGACGTGAGTGGTGATCTTTCTTGTGAGTACGTAAGTGGCTGTTCAGGTTATTGATCTCTTCAGTAAGGATAGCAATCTGAACATCAGCCGATCCAGTATCATTTTCATGAGTCTTGAATTCGTTGATCAATTCAGCTTTGCGCTCTTGTGTAATAGCCATCCTTTTCACCTCCTAAATAAAAGTATCCCCGTCCCCCGAGCAAACGTTGGTGACTCGTATTGCCAAGAAGAGGTTCGTGTATTGAACACTATTGTATCATATCACGGCATTATGTCAGTTGCAACAACGAACTAGTCGCTTAACAAGTCCTTTGCTGTTTGCTTGTCTATTCCAATCTGTGTTTTCAACGCATTAAGCGAGTCAAATTTTCGTTCGGAACGTATACGGTGCAACCATTCAATTGCCAATTTCCGTCCATAGAGATCCATATTCACATCCAACAGATGAACTTCAGCTGTAGGAATCCGATGTTCTGGATCATGAAAAGTTGGTTTTACGCCCATATTGCAGACACCTTTGTACCATGTATCTTCGATTAGGCAACGAACAGCATAGACGCCGTTAGCAGGAACTATATGTTCTTCCGCAGTTTGGATGTTAGCTGTAGGGAAACCTAACTGACGGCCTCGTTTTTCCCCATGTATCACCTCGCCCATTGTACGGAATGGACGACCGAGAAGTTCTGCCGCTGCTTCAACATCCCCTTTAGATAACAGTTGCCGAATTTCCGTCGATGAGACTTTATTGTCTTGATCAAAGGTCACTTTGGAAATGATCGTTGTTCCATACTTACCTTCCGAAAGCTCTTGCATGTCCTTCATCGTTCCTGAACCTTTTGAACCAAATGTAAAATCAAAGCCTGCAGTAACATGCTTGACGCCAAGCTTTTTAATGAAGATGTCGATAAAACTTTGTGGTGAAAGACTAGCCAGTTCCCAATCAAAACAAACAATGAAAAGCGTATCCACGCCAAGAGATTCGAGCACTCTGATTTTTTCTTCAATCGGCGTAATATAGCCAACGTTTTTCCCTGAAAATAGCTGTGACGGATGGGGATCGAATGTCATAACAGCTGTCTTGATCGACAAATCATCTGCAACTTTTTTTGCACTGCGAATGACTTCTTGATGTCCTTTATGTACACCGTCGAAAAATCCAATAGCTAACGAGGAAGCGTCAAGCTGTGGCACATTTATTGAATCCGGATATCGTAATCTATAGATTTTCATTTCTATCTCTCCTTACTCACTAGCTAACAACATTTTTTCTGGTTTCATTAACCCCGGCTTTGTTGGATGGTTTTGATAGATTGCCAACACACGACCTTCAAACATCATCATGATGGAAGGATGGTCAGTTAGCAATGGCACTGCAGGAAGCACTTGACCATTACGTATGGATTCCAATGATGCCTCTTCGATTTCAAAATGAGGAAAATCCGTCAATACATCCTCAATAGGAAACAATATGGTTTGTACTTCATTTTGTTCCATCATCTGTGCCACTTCTGCGAGCGTTTTACAATGCGATTCATCGAAATTTCCTGAAACAGTTCGGACCAATGAATCCATATGTGCTGGATATCCGAGAAGTTCGCCAATTTGCACGGCTAATGTTCGGATATAAGTTCCTTTACCACATCGCACTCTAATGGAAAATGTTACTTCTTCACCATTAAAAAATTGATCTTCATTTAATAAGTCTATTTGATCGATCTGTACTTTACGAACTGGACGTTCTACTTCGATGCCTTTCCGCGCATATTCATACAAACGTCTACCATTCACTTTTACTGCTGAATACATAGGTGGAATTTGTATGATTTCGCCTGTTAACTGCTCCAAAGCATCTAGAATTTGGTTTCTTGTGAATTCCTTATGAGTCAAATCACTCGATACAGTCTCACCTTGCGCGTCTTCAGTTTCCGTTGAACGGCCTATAGATACTGTAGCGATATATTCTTTACCCGCATCTGTAATATACGAAGCAACTTTCGTAGCTCTGCCTATACAGATCGGCAAGACGCCTTCTACTTCAGGATCCAACGTACCCGTATGGCCCACTTTTTTTGTCCGTAATATCTTTCGAAGCTTAAAGACACAGTCATGTGACGTCATACCTTTCTCTTTCCACAAAGGCAGAATACCGTTCATCTAACCCCTTCTTCCTAAATTCATTCAGAAAAACTTGCTCTATGTAAGAAGGGAGGAAGTCATGTCGCCTACGCGACTATGAACTTCCTCCTCGTGTTTATTGTTCGTTTTCGTCTTGCACTTTGCGGATCAAGCTTTCAATCCGGTTACCGTAAGCGACGGATTCATCGATTTCGAATTCAATTTCAGGTGTTTTGCGTAGGCGAATTCTTTGACCAATTTCCGATCGAATGAATCCTTTTGCTTTGGAGAGCCCAAGTAACGAATCTTCCTTTTCTTTATCTGTCCCTAGAACAGAAATAAAGACTTTCGCTTGTTGTAAATCCCCAGTTACATCTACACCAGTCACCGTCACAAATCCGATACGTGGATCTTTCAGTTTTTGGCCGATAATGTCGCCCAATTCTTTCTTCATTTGCTCAGCTATACGATTAGCACGCACTGACATGGCAATTCACCTCGTTCTTTGCTCATAAGTAGTCTACTGTACACGTAGTCATTTCCCAATCAGGATTGGATTCAAACAGACGAATCGCACGTCTCACTTCTCGTTCTGCTGCATCTTTGGAGGATGCCACAGCGACTAAAGCGAATGTGGTACGTTGCCATAAATCCTGATGTTCAATTTCTGCAACTGAAACATTATAGGAGTTTTTCACCCGATCCCTCATCCTATTCAAGACAGCCCGTTTTTCTTTTAAAGAAGCTGCTGCTGGGATGTAGAAAGAACATTCCGCGTAAACAATCATACTCTTTTAATTTCTTCCATAACGTAAGCTTCAATGATATCTCCTTCTTTAACATCATTGAACTTTTTAATTGTGATACCACACTCATAGCCTTTTGCAACTTCTTTTGCATCATCCTTGAAACGCTTCAGTGTATCCAGTTCGCCTTCAAAGACTACAATGTTATCGCGTAACACACGAACGCCTGCATCTCGCGTGATCTTACCGTCGATTACATAGCTTCCTGCTATCGTTCCGATCTTCGATACTTTAAAGGTCTCACGAACTTCAGCCTGACCTATTACCTTCTCCTCATACTCAGGATCAAGTAGGCCTGTCATAGCTGATTCGATTTCCTCAATTACTTTATATATGACACGGTGCAGACGAATGTCTACGCCTTCTGCTTCTGCAGCTCGTTTCGCATTCGTATCCGGACGTACGTTAAATCCAATGACGATTGCGTTAGATGCCGCTGCTAAAGAAATATCGGACTCATTGATCGCACCCGCACCTGTGTGAATAATTTTGACGTTGACGCCTTCTACTTCGATCTTCATGAGTGAAGCAGCCATCGCCTCAACCGCACCTTGTACGTCTGCTTTCACAATTAGGTTCAATTCTTTCATTTCGCCTTGTTTCATTTGATCAAACAAGTTATCAAGTGTTACACGTGTTTTTTCCACACGCTGTTCTTGAAGTGCTTCTCCAGCACGTGTTTCACCGATTTGACGAGCCGTTTTTTCATCTTTAAAGACAACGAAACGATCTCCTGCAAATGGAACATCGCTCAAGCCTGTAATTTCTACAGGAGTTGAAGGGCCTGCTTCTTTTACGCGACGGCCAAGGTCACTGACCATTGCGCGGACACGACCGTACGTATTTCCGACAACGATAGGATCGCCTACATGCAATGTACCATTTTGTACAAGCAATGTGGCTACAGACCCTTTCCCTTTATCGAGCTGCGCTTCAATTACCGTACCTCTAGCTCTAATGGAAGAATCAGCTGTAAATTCGCCTACTTCCGCAATTAATAGAACCATTTCAAGTAACTGATCAATTCCTTCACCTTTTAGTGCGGAAATCGGTACGAAAATCGTATCGCCGCCCCAATCTTCTGCCACTAGACCGTGTTCAGTTAACTCTTGCATCACGCGGTCAGGATTCGCAGCAGGTTTATCCATTTTGTTAACCGCTACAATGATCGGAACTTCTGCTGCTTTCGCATGGTTGATTGCTTCAATTGTCTGTGGCATAACACCGTCATCTGCTGCTACAACTAGAATGGTCAAGTCCGTGACTTTCGCACCGCGTGCTCTCATTGTTGTAAAAGCTTCGTGACCTGGTGTATCTAAAAATGTGATTTTCTTACCGCTTGCAGTAATTTGGTACGCACCAATATGCTGTGTGATCCCACCTGCTTCACCTTGTGTTACTTTAGTGTTTCGAATCGAGTCGAGCAACGTCGTTTTACCATGGTCAACGTGACCCATAATTGTTACGACTGGCGGTCTTTCTGTTAATTCACCTGGCACTTCTTCTTCCTCTTCAGGATCTTCGAAGTAGATCTCCAGGTCTGTTACGTCAATACGAACTTCTTCTTCCACTTCAACATCGTATTCCGCACAAATTAACTCAATTGCATCTTTATCTAATTCCTGGTTAATAGTTGCCATTACACCAAGCATAAACAACTTTTTGATGATCTCAGAAGGTTCTTTACCTAATTTTTTAGCAAGCTCACCCACTGATAGTGACTCGTAAAAAGTAATTTTATCTGGTAATGGTATTTCAACTTTTTGTACTGGTACTGCTGGACGGTATCTTCGGCGCCCTTGGTTAATACCGCGTGCTGGTGGTCTTCCACCGCGACCGCCGCCTGGACGTCCGCCTCCGCCAGCTGGACGAGATGGACCTGATCCTTGCCCTTGACGCGGTGATTGATTGCTACCTGTTTTTGGAGCTGATGTAGATTGTCCTGAAGGACGATTTGAAGCCGGACGGTTTGTACCTTGTGAGGCATTTGGTTTATTTGTATTGCTTGGACGGTCTGTTTTCTGGTTTGCCGGTTTGCTCGCTGGCTTAACAGTAGTTGTTTTCGCCTCAGGCTTTTTTAAATCTCCAAACTTCTCGTCTAATTTCGCAATAGATACTGGATCTAGTTCTTCCATATGGCTCTTTATTACAATATCACTTTTGATTAATTCATCTGCAATATCTCTACTCGTTTTGCCTATTGATCTGGCATATTCATGTACTTTCATTTTCGTCATTAGCCCACCCCCGATTAAATTCATTGAGAAGCTCGGATAACTTTTTTGCGAACCCTTTATCTGTTAGTGCTAAGACAACTCGAGCTTCTTTTCCAATTGCATGCCCGAGTTCTTCACGGCTACCAAATACATGCTTCTCAACGTTATACGTATTACATTTATTTGTTAATTTTTTCATTGTGTTCTTAGATGCATCACCTGACAGGATGACCAGATGCGCTTCACCGGACCGAACTGCCTGTACGACTAAATCTTCACCCGTGGCAATTTTGCGTGCACGAGCTGCCATACCAAGCAGTTGATAAATATTTGACGGATCTTTTGTCATTTAATTGCCTCTCGACGAATTGCATGCAAAAGGTCTTCGTAGATTTGCTCCGGTACTTTGACACCCAATTGATGCTCAATCGAGTGTTGCTTACGTGCTTTTTCTACGGCATCCTCCGTTTTAGATACATATGTACCGCGGCCTGACTTCTTGCCTGTCAAATCTACGAATACTTCGCCTTCTTTCGTACGGACAATTCGAATCATTTCTTTTTTAGGTAACATGTCACCAGTCGCTGCACATTTACGCAAAGGGATTTTCCGATTGTTCGACATCAGCATGCAATCCTTTCCAAATCAATCTTCTTTGTCTTCATCTGCGTATAAATCAAAATCTTCAGCTGGTTCAGCTGGCGTTTCTTCTTCATACTCATAAGTTTCTAAGAACTCATCTGCATCTTCATCTGACTCTTCTACTGCAACGGCAAAAGATTCTTCGCGAGGATAGATCCCTAATTCTCTTGCATCCGTTTCACTTTTAATATCAATTTTCCAGCCCGTTAACTTAGCCGCCAATCTTGCATTCTGGCCTCTTTTTCCGATTGCTAATGAAAGTTGATAATCAGGCACAACGACAGTAGTGGATCGCTCTTCTTCATTTACTTGTACATCGATTACTTTTGAAGGGCTCAATGCATTTGCAACGAAGATGACCGGGTCTTCAGACCACTCTACGATATCTACTTTTTCACCATTCAATTCATTTGATATAGTTTGTACTCGTGCTCCTCTTGAACCTACACAAGAACCTACTGGATCCACTTCTTCATTTGCTGTATAAACAGAAATTTTCGATCGGTCGCCCGCTTCACGTGCAATCGATTTGATTTCTACTGTACCATCATAAATTTCTGGCACTTCAAGTTCAAATAAACGTCGTAATAGACCAGGATGCGTTCTGGAAACAAATACTTGCGGTCCCCGCGCTGTTCTTTCGACTTTCGTAATGTATACTTTGATACGATCGTGTGGTGCATATGATTCTGTTTGAATCTGTTCACTTGACGGAAGCACCGCTTCTACTTTACCTAACCCAACGAATAGATTTTTCGGATCCATACGCTCTACGATTCCGTTGACGATATCTTCTTCACGATCGATATATTCTTCATAGATTAAACCGCGTTCAGCTTCACGTACACGCTGTGTTACAACTTGCTTAGCCGTTTGTGCGGCAATTCGTCCAAAGTCACGCGGTGTGACTTCTTCTTCAACGACATCAGTAAGTTCATATACCGGGTTAATAAGCTGGGCATCTTCCAAAGAAATTTGCAAACGCTCATCTTCTACTTCTTCTACTACATCTTTACGTGAATAGACAGCCATTGTGCCTTTGTTTAAGTTCAAATCCACACGCACGTTTTGTGCTTGGTTAAAGTTTCGTTTGTACGCTGTTACAAGCGCTGCTTCAATTGCATCGACTATTACGTCTCTTGAAATACCTTTTTGCTGTTCAAGAGCTGTCAGTGCCTCGAGTAGCTCACTACTCATGTTCATCACTCCTACATTCCAATTGTTCTTGCTCTTGATTCTTCGCTCTCTAGTGCTAGGCTAGACAGTGTTTCATGCTTACTTTAAAAGTCTATTGCCAGTCTAGCGAGCGCAATTTTTGTTTTGTCAATTTCCACTAGTACTTTTCTCGTCTTGATCCGTATTTCCACTTTTGCATGGTCCGGTCCGTATCCAAGTAAATACCCCTCGAATTCTTTCATTCCATCAATCGGTTCATACGTTTTGATGAACACATATTGGCCTACGGCTTTTTCAAAGTCTTCATCTTTTTTCAAAGGTCTTTCCGCTCCGGGAGAAGACACTTCAAGGAAGTAATTTTGCGGAATCGGGTCCACAATGTCTAGTTCCTCGCTTAGTTTATTACTGACAGCCGCACATTGATCTATGTCTATATTGCCTTCAGGCGTATCGATGTAGACGCGTAGAAACCAATCGCGACCCTCTTTCAAGAACTCAACATCAACCAGTTCAAGACCCAATTCTGCTACGATCGGTCTAGCTAACTGTTCGACTTCCTCTATAATTTTACTCAAATGGTATCCCTCCCGAAATTCAAAATAACAACAGAAAAGAGCGGGAAGCCCCACTCTTTTCCGCAAGACGTATAGCAAAAGTTGTTTTAATCGTATCACAAGGCCTTTTACAATGCAACTGAAGCAACCGTCACGAGCCCATTAGAATAGGGATAGTTGGTTCGCTTCAGGCATTCCTTCCATGCAACCGAGGTTATCCAGATATTCAACAACCGTTTTAGACACACGGCCTCTTTTCTGGAAGTCTTCTTTCGATAAAAACTCACCGTCTTTTCTTGCTTCAACAATTGTCTTCGCAACGTTAGTTCCTAGTGAAGGAATCGAGTTAAACGGTGGGATCAGTTTATTGTCTTCAATTAGAAACTGTGTCGCATCCGATTTATAGAGGTCAGGTTTCGCAAATGTAAATCCTCTCTCAACCATTTCAAGTGCAATTTCCAAAACAACCACTAAGTTCTTTTCTTTTGGAGATGCTTCCAATCCCTTTGCATTGATCTCTTTAACTTTCGCTCGAATACTTGCAGATCCTTTGCACATCGTCACCAAATCAAAGTCGGTTGCTCGTACGGTGAAGTACGTCGCATAATACATGATGGGATGATGTACTTTGAAGTACGCGATTCGTAGAGCCATCAATACGTATGCCGCGGCGTGAGCTTTCGGGAACATGTATTTGATTTTTTTACACGATCCGATATACCAAGCTGGCACTTTATTTTCTTTCATCGCTTCTTCAAACTCAGGTGTCAACCCTTTACCTTTTCGCACGGATTCCATAATTTTAAACGCAAGAGAAGGTTCGAGTCCTTGATAGATCAAATACACCATAATATCATCACGGCAACCGATCACTTCTGATAATTGGCATGTTTTATTTTGGATTAATTCCTGTGCATTACCTAGCCAAACGTCGGTACCGTGTGACAGTCCAGATATCTGTATTAATTCAGAGAACGTAGACGGTTTGGTTTCCTCCAACATTTGCCGTACAAATCGTGTTCCAAATTCAGGCACGCCAAGAGTTCCTGTTTTGCAGTCAATTTGTTCTTCTGTAACACCTAGAGATGATGTACCACTAAACAATTCCATAACACCTTTATCATCAGGCGGTATAGTCATTGCATCGATGCCTGATAAGTCTTCCAGCATTTTAATCATCGTCGGATCATCATGACCTAGAATATCTAGTTTCAATAAATTATTATCAATGGAATGGAAATCAAAATGCGTGGTTTTCCAACTAGATTCAAGATCATTTGCCGGGAATTGAACTGGCGTAAAGTCAAAGATGTCCATTGTATCTGGCACAACAATAATACCGCCAGGATGCTGCCCTGTATTCCGCTTCACGCCTGAGCAACCTTGTACAAGCCGGTCAATCTCTGCACCACGCATTTGGATATCGTTATCATTCATATATCCTCGAACATATCCATATGCAGTTTTCTCAGCTACTGTACCTATTGTTCCGGCCCGAAACACATAATCTTCACCGAACAGTTCTTTTGTATAGTTATGTGCATGTGCTTGATACTCACCGCTGAAGTTCAAATCGATATCTGGAACCTTATCACCAGCAAATCCCAGGAAAGTTTCAAACGGAATATCCTGCCCATCTTTTTTAAACATGGTCTGGCAATTTGGGCATTCCTTATCTGGCAAGTCATAACCTGAACCAACTGAACCATCATCAAAAAACTCATACGTCTTACAAGACGGACAAACATAATGTGGTGGCAATGGATTTACTTCTGTGATTTCCATCATGGTGGCAACGAATGAAGATCCGACAGACCCCCGCGAACCAACCAAGTAGCCATCATCTAATGATTTCTTTACTAATTTATGCGAAATTAGATAAATAACTGCGAAGCCATTATCGATAATAGACGTTAATTCTTTTATAATTCGGGCTTCAACGATCTCCGGTAAAGTTTCACCGTATATTCGTTGTGCCATGGAATACGTTAGATCTCGTACTTCTTCCTCTGCACCTTCTATTGTCGGTGTATACAAGTCATCTTTAATCGGTTTCACTTCACCTATACGATCTACAATTTTCAGGGGATTCTCTACTACAATTTCTTGCGCTACGTCTTCACCTAAAAATTCAAATTCCTTCAACATTTCGTCCGTCGTACGGAAATGAACTTCAGGTAACGAGTGCCGATTCAGCGGATTTGCTCCACCTTGTGAACGGACAAGTACTTTTCGATAGGTAGCGTCGGTTTCATTTAGATAATGGACATTCCCTGTCGCGCAAACAGGTAAACCGGTTTTCTTACCAAGCTTAATCATCTTGCGCATGATATCTTCAAGGTTCCACTCATCCCGAATTAAATCGAGTTCGAGTAGATGCGAATAGACCGGCTTAGGATGGAGCTCCAAGTAATCATAAAAGCTTGCGATTTCTTCCACTTCTTCCATCGGTTTTTGCATTAATCCTTCGAATACTTCCCCTTTATCACAACCCGAACCGACTAGTATTCCTTTTCGATATTTCACGAGTAACGAACGAGGAATACGAGGTACGCGATAGAAAAAGTCCATATGCGAGATTGACACGAGCTTGAATAGATTCTTCAGCCCTTCATCATCCGTTGCAAGTAAAGTGCAATGTGAAGGTCGTGAACGTTTATAGGCATCTCCCTCACCGATATTCTTATTGAGGTCATCAAGCCACTTAATGCCTTTTTCCTGTGCTTCTGATAGCAAGCGCAAAAATAGATGCGCAGTAGCTTCTGTATCGTAAATAGCACGGTGATGCTGCGTTAATTCAATATCGAATTTTTTAGCCAACGTGTTCAAACGGTGGTTTCGCAGTTCAGGATAAAGGAAACGAGAAAGCTCCAATGTATCAATGACCGGATAAGCGACTGTTTCTATTTTCGCACGTTTACATGAGGCATAAAAGAAGCCCATATCAAACGATGCATTATGTGCAATTAACACTGCATCCCCGATAAATTCTATAAACTCAGCCATGACGTCTTCAACTTCTGGTGCATTTTCCACCATGTCATCTGTAATGCCTGTTAGATTCGTCGTCACAGAAGACAACGGATGATGCGGGTTGGCAAAGCGTTCAAATCGGTCAATGATTTCTCCATCTTTCACTCGAACAGCTGCAAGCTCGATAATCGTGTCGTATACAGCTGACAAGCCTGTGGTCTCTACGTCGAATACAACATACGTATCCGTCTCAAGCAAACGGTGTTGCTCTTCATAGACAATGGGAACACCGTCATCTACCAGATTGATTTCTAAACCAAACAACACTTTAATACCATGTTTCTTACCAGCGTTATAAGCTTCTGGGAAAGACTGAACGTTCGCATGATCTGTGATCGCAATCGCGGGATGTCCCCATTTAGCTGCCTGGGCAACTAGTGATGACGCAGAAACCACTGCATCCATTTGACTCATAGACGTGTGCGCATGTAATTCCACACGTTTCTGTCCATCAGGCGCCTTGTCTTTGCGTTCAATAGTAGGAATAACCGCAATGTCTTGTGCCATCATGATTAAGTCCCGAACGAAAGTATCGTTCTGTATACCGCCACGAGCTCGAACCCACATACCCTTTTTGAAGGATTTCATGATTTCCGCATCTTCATTATCACGTGAAAACATTTTGACTAAGATGGAATCGGTATAGTCTGTTACTTTCAGTGTTAGTAGTGAACGACCACTCCGCAACTCCCGTATCTCTGCATCAAATACGAAGCCCTCTATAATCAAACGTCTTTCTTCATCTTGTATTTCATGGATTGGAATAATTGGCTCGCTGGCTTTGATCGGTGTGCCAAGGGCCAATACTCTATCAGAATCCCCTTGTTCACTTTTCATCGTTTCACGTTGTTGCAACTGATGATATGCTTGCTTGGATAATAGATCTTCTTCTTGCTGCTTTTGTGAGAGAAACTGTTGGCGTTCTTCTTCTGCATTATGATTTTCAACGATCGAAACATCGAACATATACTTCGGGAACCCAAATTGTTGATATAACGCTGACAATGTTTCGACATATTTATTTTTTAACGTTTGACACTCCAAATCACTCGAGCAATTAAGCAGTAATTTTCCGCCGTGTACTTTAGGTTTTTGTTCGACTAAACACTGGCGCATAGGAGGAGATATATCTGCTAGCTCGTCTATAATTAGCGGCCAATAATCTATAATTAATTGTTCATTTACTTCTTTTTTTCTTACTTCCATTTCAAGATGGACATTCGCTATCGCAGCGAATGATTCATGAACACGTTGTTGCATAATCTGGAATACCTCGATAGGTAACACTTCATCAAGTGTGATATTAAATTTCCACACTCTAGTTTTCTTTTGAACGGTTACACGGTTCAATTCTCCGTTTTGAAAATAGTTCATGAACTGATCATCTGTCAGTCCCGTCTGTTGCAGCAAAGTTAAAAACTTTTGGGCGGCATCCATTTTATATTCCTCCGTTCTATCGCGAAAAGAAGGGAAGTTCCGTTAACGGACTCCCCTTCTTGGATTAATCTGCACTAAAGAAGGATTGAAGCTTTTCCAACACTTCTTCCTTTTGCCAATCTATTGATTCACCACTGTGGCGGTACATGACTTCCACGATGCCTTCATTAGCTCTCTTGCCAATTATAATGCGGACTGGCAAACCAATCAAGTCGGCATCAGCGAATTTCACACCCGCTCGTTCATTACGATCATCATATAACACATCATATCGATAAGACTCTAGAACTGCATATAACTCATCAGCTAGCTGCTTTTGAACTTCATCCTTGACATTCATTGTGATCAAATGAATATCGAATGGTGCTAAATGCTTCGGCCACTTCAAGCCTTTTTCATCATTGAACTGCTCAGCGATTGTAGCCAGTAAACGAGAGATCCCCAGACTATAACTTCCCATAATGAAAGGTTTTGTTCTACCATGTTCATTGAGGAAAGTTCCTTTCATCTGCTCACTGAAGATGGTCCCCAGTTTACGCAGATGTCCCACACCTATTCCTTCAGTGAATTTAATCGTACCCATTCCATCAGGAGAAGCATCTCCTTCTTGAACGAAACGGATATCCACGTAATCATCAATAGCAAAATCACGTTCCGGATTGACGTTTAATAAGTGATAGTCGTCAATGTTCGCACCTGCTACTACGTTGACCATTGCTTTGACTGCATGATCAGCATACACCCTTACACCGATCGGTAATTTCACTGGGCCGACCGAACCGGTATGACAACCTAGTAATTCTTCAATCTGTTGTTCTGTTGCCAACTCCATATGTTTTACGTTTAAAAAACGCTTTAATTTATATTCATTAACGCAATGATCGCCTCGACATACCACCATGACAAATTCACTGTCCACTTTATACACCAATGATTTGATTATACGCTCAGGATTAACTGACAAAAATGAAGCGAGATCTTCAATGGTACGTTGATTCGGAGTGGAGATTTTTATCATCTCTACTTGCTTTTCGTCTGGTGTTTCGTAATCCACCTGAACTTCAGCAAACTCCATATTGGCAGCGTAAGAAGAGCTATCGCTATATGCAATTCGATCTTCTCCGTTTTCGGTCAATGCTATGAACTCATGAGAACCTGTTCCACCATCTGATATCACCATTCGGAAATGCATACCGAGACGGGTTAACATATTAGTGTATGCCTGCATCACTTCCAAATACTTTTCATCCAAACTCTCTTGTGTTGAATGGAATGAGTAGGCGTCTTTTCTTATGAATTCTCTACTATGAAGTAAGCCAGCACGCGGTTTAATTTCGTCACGGAATTTTGTTTTGATTTGAAAAATCGTTAATGGTAATTTCTTATACGACCGAACTTCATCACGCAATAAGTCAATAATCGCTTCTTCATCACTGGAACTCAATGCTAATTGATTGGTTTGTCTATCAGCGACGTGAAACATTTCCTTACCGTATGAATCCCACCGTTCAGTTTCTTTTAAAATACTCGAGCTCTGCAGCGCCGGTAAAGAAATTTCAATTCCTTCTATGGCTTCCATTTCTTGACGAATTATCGCTTCAATTTTTCTGAATACTCTTTGTGCAAGAGTTAAATATGTGTAAACACCATTGGCATTCTGTCGGATATAACCTGCTCGCAATAATAATTGATGCGAACGCATCTCTATATCGGATGGATTTTCACGCATTGTGGGTATAAATGTTTTCGATTGTTTCATCATATACATCCACCTTTTTTAGAAGAAAAATCGTTGTATATCATTCCATGTCACAACAAGCATCAAAACCATTAATAACATGATACCTACAAAATGCACCATGCCTTCTTTTTGTTTATCAATCGGTTTACCTCGCAAGCCTTCAAATAGGAAGAACAATAGTCTTCCACCGTCTAACGCAGGTAATGGTAGTAAGTTCATAATCCCTAAATTAATACTTAGTACAGCGCCCCAATTCATCAAATTGAAGATACCGTGTTGAGCAACCTCTTCTGTTGCTTTATAGATACCTACAGGACCGGACAACGCGTCTATTGTGAACTGACCCGTGACTAGCATACCTAATAATTCAAAGATCTTCACAGTCCACGTGTATGTCTGTTCAGCACCAAACACTATAGACTTAATAAATCCTTTTTCCAATGGGCTTGAATACATAACCCCAATTTGACCGAATTCCTGTCCAGCATCTTCTACTGTATCGGGTACTACGTCTAAAATTACTTGTTTGCCTGCCCGATCAACTTCTATAGACATAGGAACTCCCGCGCTTTTTTGAATCGCTTCGGAAAATTCCGGCCAAGAATCTATTGACTTACCGTCTACTGCTGTAATTAAGTCATCTTTTTTCATACCAGCCATCTCTGCAGGCGTATCTGGCTTCACTTCTGAGATAATCGGTTCATTGGTGGGTACGCCATTCATTAACCCAAGAGCTAGGAATATGAAAAATGCCAAGATGAAATTGAAAAGCGGTCCCGCAAATATTGCCAACGCTCTGCTACCCAATGACTTAGATTCAAACTGACGATCGTAGGGAGCAATTAATGTTTCTTGTCCTTTTTCGATAATCATAGCTGTTCTGGAGATTTTTAGATGAACCAATTGTCCATCTTCATCATATCCTTCAATATATAATTCTTTATCCAGATCCGACTTCTCTACTTCCACGTTTAAGATATTCGGATTGGAAACATTTCGATTTAAGTAAACTTTTTCTATTTCATCTTGTGCATTCAATAATAAACCTACGCGGTAACCTGGCTGTAATTCGACGGTATCGAAATCTTCGCCAGCCATCCGTACATATCCTCCTAAAGGCAACAAGCGGATTGTGTATTGTGTTTCACCTTTACGAACGGCTAAAATTTTAGGTCCCATTCCGATAGCGAACTCTCGAACCATGATGCCAGCCTTCTTAGCAAACAAGAAATGGCCAAACTCATGAAATGCTACAAGTGTCCCGAATATTACTATAAACGCAATAACCGTTTCCATTCAGTAACCACCTTCACCGGCTGTAACAGCCTGAATTAATCTTTATACTTAACTATACCATAGACTCTTTTTCGCGTATCGCGATCTGTCTCCAAAATTTCTTCCAAGTTAGGATTTTGAATAGTTTGATGCTGCTGCATCATTCGTTCAATGATTTCTTCAATTTGCATGAAAGAAATATAACCTTCCATGAACAGTTGAACCGCCACTTCATTGGCCGCATTCATCGCTGTAGGCATAGTGCCTCCTTCCCTACCTGCATCATATGCAAGTGACAAGGCTTTAAATCGCTCATAATCCATTTTTTCAAAATGTAATTTACCGATTTCATCGAGACGAAGACGTTTAGCATCAGCCATCGGAATACGGTCTGGATATGTCAGTGCGTATTGAATCGGAACTCGCATATCGGGTGAACCTAATTGTGCCATGACGCTTGTATCTTCAAATTCCACCATCGAGTGGATAATACTTTCTTTATGTAGTAAACATTCAATTTGATCATATGGCATCGCAAATAAATGATGCGCTTCTATCACTTCTAACCCTTTGTTCATCATCGTTGCCGAATCAATAGTTAATTTATTACCCATCGACCAGTTTGGATGTGCAAGTGCTTGTTCTACCGTAACGTTCTGAAGTTGATCTCGTGTTAAGTCTCTAAAACTCCCACCGGATGCTGTTAAAATTAAGTTTGTGATACGTTTTGGATTTTCACCATTTAATGACTGGAATAATGCAGAGTGTTCACTGTCCACTGGAACAAGTGGAACATTGTAACGTTGTGCCGCTTCTACAACTACATCACCAGCTGCTACTAGCGTTTCTTTATTAGCAATCGCAATCGTCATGCCGGCTTTTATCGCAGCGAGTGTTGGTCTCAATCCTACACTACCGATGACTGAGTTCAGTAAGATATCGGCTTCCATTCCTACCGCTGCTTCAATTAGTCCTTCATCGCCATGAACAAAATGAACTTCAGGAAATTCATTTTGTAAGCGTACCGCGTCGGCTTCTTGTAAAACAGATACCAACTTAGGATGAAATCGTGTAATGATCTCACTTACTTTTTGAATGTTTCTCCCAGCCGACATCGCAGTTAATTCAAAGCGATCAGGATGAGCTGCAATAATGCTTAATGTTTGAGTCCCTATAGAACCCGTAGCACCAAGCAAGTTGATTTTCTTCATATTATGAACTTCCTTTCCATTATCCTATGAATTGAACAAAATGAAGCAGTGGGAGTACAAATAGTAAGCTGTCAAATCGGTCCATAATGCCCCCATGCCCAGGCAACAATTTCCCTGAATCTTTTACGTTGTAGAAACGTTTCAATGCAGATTCCACTAAGTCTCCCATTTGACCTACAATTGATGCCACTATTGTTATAATAATAAACGATACGTATGACGTAGCGATAGGGTAAAACATATTGTAAATCAGCGTAATCACAATCGCAGAAATTATTCCCCCAACAAACCCTTCAATCGTTTTATTAGGTGAAATATCCGGCCAGAGCTTTCGTTTACCAATTTTACGTCCAACAAAATACGCACCCGAATCTGTTGACCAGATAATAAGTAACGCATAGCCTATGTACTCCAAACCGAATAAACGTGTTTCAATTAAATAATAGAATCCGATACCAACATACAGCGCACTAATTGCACTGAAAGCAATATCTTCGAATGTCCACTTATTTTTCATTACTACAGTATAAACCAATAATAATAATATCAATACATAGATCATTTCAAGCTTCTCTAATCCTAAGACACTTTCTACCTGTCCTGTCCATCTAAATGGAAGTAAAATGACGAGTAGTAGTAACCATGAGATAAATCCACCTATAGAAAAAAGGGACATATTACGCATACGTAGTAATTCGTATAAGCCAATCGTAGATATCGCAAAAATCATCATAATAAACGGCAATCCACCGACGATAATCAACGGCACGAAAAGTGCAAGAGCTACAATTGCGGTGATGATTCTTTGCTTCATCTGTTCTGATCTCCTTCCAAGCTTCCAAAGCGTCGATCCCTTTTTTGGAAATCTTCAATTGCTTGTAAAAAGCAATCTTCATCGTAATCTGGCCATAATACATCCGTAAATATGAATTCTGCATAGGCTAATTGCCATAGCATAAAATTAGAAAGACGCACTTCGCCGCTTGTGCGAATCAGTAGATCAGGTTCAGGTAAGTGCGCAGTCATTAGCTTGGACTCAATTGAACTTTCGTCCACTTCATCTACTTGTAATGTTCCAGCAGCCACTTCCCCTGCCAATTCTTTCATTGCATGAACTAGTTCCACTCTACTTCCATAATTCATTGCAAAATTCAATACCAACCCTTTGTTATTTTTAGTTTGTTCTATTGCTTTCTTAATCGCCTTTTCTGTATGACTCGGAAGCGCATCCATATCCCCAATCATCTCTACTTTGATACCTTTTTCCATTAGCTCAGGTAAATACGTATTGAGAAACTCACCCGGAAGATTCATCAAAAAGTCAATTTCCATCCTAGGTCTCTTCCAGTTTTCAGTAGAAAATGCGTAAAGAGTGAGTGCTTTCACACCCATAGCATTTGCAAAATTGGTGATTTGACGAACGGTCTTCATACCTTCGTGGTGACCAGCAATTCGTGGCATTTTACGTTGCTTCGCCCATCTTCCGTTTCCATCCATGATAATCGCCACATGGTTAGGAATTTGTCTATTTTTAACAGCTTCAATCCGTTCGTCTAACAACTGAATGTCTGCCGTTTTCTTTCGCATTAGTTTTCTAAGCATAGCGTTCCCCCACTTGGCTCTATTCGGATACTCCTACTGACTATCCTACCAAATTGCATGGTAAATAGCATGCAAAAGCAAGAAAAGAGCGTCCTAAAAGTAGGACGCTCCTCCTTATAGAAAGTTCTGTACTCAGATTTCCAAAATTTCGTTTTCTTTATCTTTTGCTGTTTGATCAATTTTTTCGATAAACTCATCCGTCAGCTTTTGTACTTGTTCATTATACCGACGTAATTCATCTTCAGTAATTTCCGCATCTTTTTCAAGTTTCTTTAGGTCTTCGTTGCTGTCGCGGCGGACATTTCGAATTGCTACTTTTGCATCTTCCGCTTCACGCTTAACATCTTTTACCAATTCTTTACGGCGTTCTTCTGTGAGTGCAGGTACAGCAAGACGAATAACTGACCCATCGTTAGAAGGCGTAATACCGATATCCGATTTCATGATAGCCTTTTCGATTTCGCCGATTGTAGTCTTATCATATGGTTGAACGACTAACAAACGCGGCTCTGGCACGGAGATGCCAGCCATTTGATTTAATGGCGTAGGAGCTCCGTAATAGATAACAGAAATTCTGTCTAACAAGCTCGCGTTAGCTCTTCCAGCACGGATAGATGCTAATTGTCTTGAATAGGCACCATGCGCTTTATCCATACGTTCTTTCGTCTGATCCATTACTTCTTTTGTCATTGCTTATTCCTCCTGACGACCGTCCCGATTTTATCACCAAGTACGGCTTTTTTAATATTACCATTTTCCATAATTGAGAATACTACGAGTGGGATATCATTGTCCATACATAGAGTCGAAGCAGTAGAATCCATCACTTCAAGCCCTTGACTAATTACTTCAAGATAGGACAGTTCTAAGTATTTTGTAGCTGTTGAGTCTTTCATCGGATCAGCCGAATAGACACCATCTACGTTATTCTTTGCCATTAAAATGACGTCCGCTTCGATTTCAGCAGCACGTAAAGCGGCTGTAGTATCTGTAGAGAAATAAGGGTTGCCAGTCCCTGCTGCAAATATTACAACACGCTTTTTTTCTAGATGACGAATTGCTTTCCGGCGTATGTAAGGTTCAGCAACTTGTCTCATATCAATGGAAGACATGACTCGAGTTTCTGGTCCTAGCTTCTCAAGAGCATCCTGAAGAGCAAGAGAGTTCATAACCGTTGCAAGCATTCCCATGTAGTCAGCTGTTGTACGGTCCATTCCCATTTCACTTCCGACTTTCCCTCGCCAAATGTTTCCGCCCCCTACTACTACTGCTACTTCTACGCCAAGATCTACCAACTCTTTCACTTGGCTTGCAACCGATTTAACAACTTCCGGAGACAAACCGTAGCCTTGATCTCCAGCTAATGCTTCTCCACTCAATTTTAACACGATACGTTTATATATTGGAATACTCATGTTGGCCCTCCTGCAATTTCCTATTCTCAAAAAAGAGGAACACATGATGGATGTGCCCCTCTGTACGATTGGATTATACTTAGTTACCTTTTACTTGGCTCATTACTTCGTCAGCAAAGTTGTCTTCACGCTTTTCAATACCTTCGCCTACTTCATAACGAATAAACTCTACTAATGTTCCGCCAGTAGACTTTACGAAATCACGAACCTTTTGATCAGAATTCTTAACGAATGCTTGATCCAAGACACAGATTTCCTCGAAGTATTTACCTAGGCGTCCTTCTACCATCTTCGCTACGATATTTTCTGGCTTGCCTTCATTCAAAGCTTGCTCAGTCAATATGTTACGCTCTTTTTCCACTTCTTCAGCAGATACTTCATCGCGTGAAATGTATTTCGGGTTCATAGCTGCGATATGCATTGCTACATCTTTCGCTGCATCAGAATCTGTTGAACCTTCAAGAACAGTCAATACTGCGATGCGTCCACCCATGTGTAGGTAAGGACCGAAAGCATCTTGATCTGTCTTCTCACGGATTTCAAAACGACGAAGAGTAATTTTTTCTCCGATTTTAGCTACTGCGTTTGAAATATGTTCAGACACAGTTAAACCATTATCTAACTTCGCCACGTTAGCTTCTTCTACTGAAGCAGGTTTTGTAGCAAGTAAGAACTCAGAAATTTCTTTAACAAGTGTTTGGAAACCTTCGTTTTTCGCTACGAAGTCTGTCTCAGCATTCACTTCAAGAATAACTGCTTCGTTACCTTGAATTAAAATGTTTGCAACACCTTCAGCTGCAATACGGTCAGCTTTTTTCGCTGCACTTGAAAGACCTTTTTCACGCATATATTCCATTGCTGCGTCCATATCTCCATCTACTTTTGTCAATGCTTTTTTGCAGTCCATCATACCTGCGCCTGTTTTTTCACGAAGTTCTTTAACCATTTGGGCTGTAATTGTCGCCATTTGAAAATTCCTCCTATTAATATCATTTGAAGTTGATTATTACTTTAAAAAGAGACGATAAGGGGTACGCCACTTATCGTCTCATCATTTACTCATTTCAGTCTGCAGTAACAGTTGCTGTTTCGTTTACTGTTTCAGCTACTTCGTCGTCTTCACCTTGACGGGATTCAATCAAAGCATCTGCCATTTTGCTTGTAAGTAAACGTACTGCGCGGATTGCATCGTCGTTCGCAGGAATGACATAGTCGATTTCGTCCGGATCACAGTTAGTATCAACGATTCCAACGAGTGGAATATTTAATTTGATTGCTTCAGCTACCGCGATACGCTCTTTACGTGGATCTACGATAAAGATTACATCCGGCAAGCCTTTCATGTCACGGATACCGCCTAGGAATTTCACAAGACGTTCGTGTTCTTTATTTAATTGAGAAACTTCTTTTTTAGGAAGTACGTCAAACGTGCCATCCTCTTCCATTTTCTCAATAGCTTTCATACGTGCTACACGCTTTTGAATAGTACCGAAGTTAGTCAATGTTCCACCCAACCAACGTTGGTTGATGTAGTACATTCCAGCACGCTCTGCTTCTTCTTTGATTGCTTCTTGTGCTTGTTTCTTCGTACCTACGAAAAGAACTTTACCACCATCAGCACCGACTTGGCGCATGAAGTTGTAAGCTTCCTCTAATTTTTTGACCGTTTTTTGAAGGTCGATGATGTAAATGCCGTTACGCTCCACGAAGATATACTTCTTCATTTTTGGGTTCCAACGACGTGTTTGGTGTCCGAAATGTACACCAGCTTCTAGCAATTGTTTCATTGAGATTACTGACATGTTTAATTCCTCCTATTGGTTTTTTATCCTCCGCGTACTTCCAGCGAATAAGTGACCATAATGGCACCCACTCATTCATCCGCACGCGTGTGTAGTAATACCATCTATTAAATTAACACAATTCTACGTTGTTTGCAACTCCTGTGTTTAATTTCAGTCAAACTTTAACAACAATTCGATTTCTGTCTTACCTTTTTTCAACTCTCTTGCTATATCTACTATTGGTGTACCTTCCGCATAAAGCTGTTTCGCTTTCTGTCTGTCACTAAGTGGTTTAAGGTTTGAGTCTGGCTTCGTTTCTTTTTCACCCTTTTCAATTTCCGCCATCTTCTGATAGGAACGTAAAGCAAAATGTACAGGAACCGGATGCGGCTTCGGTTGTGGTTCAGGTACTTCAACACTTTTTGATGTGGACTGCTCTCTTGGCGCTAAATTTGAAGTGTGCTCCATTTGATCTTCCGTTCGCTGATTCAATTGATGAATCAAACGGTCGTTTTCTTCTTTGATTTCTTCTAAATAAGCCAGTATGGACTGATCCATTTCTTTCATGAGCTGTTGTTGTTTCTTTTCCAAGTTATTGAATTTCGATATTTTTACATACAGCAATGTCATGATCAGAAAACCGATGATTTGTAGAATGAATAAAAGAGCTAATAAAATCCCCATGACATTACCCGCTGTAATCAACAAACGAACCCTTAAACGGATGCTTGGCTTGCTGTTGTTCTTTCTCTATTTTTTCTAGTTGTCGTTGAGACTGTTCATTAGGTTGCTGATCGTCCCCATCTAACTTTGCATATGGTTCAGATTCCAAAACCATTTCTCGGCTTTTTAGCGTTTGCTTTTCTGTTTGCATATTGGCACTATCTTGAGCAAGTTGAGACTGTTGCTGCTTTTGCTCAGCTATTTTACCTGCTTCAAATGTTTTCGGGATCGCTATTTGAAGTTCAATCGCTTTCAAACTCATAAAATCCCTCCATCCGTAATTTCAGCCGCTAGCAGCGACCGGAGCTTAAATAGTGCTTTTGAATGTATTTGAGAGATCCTAGATGTAGACAGACTTAATATTTCTCCGATTTCCGTCAGCGTCATATCTTCTTGATAAAACAAACTAAGTACTAATTGTTCATTTTCATTCAGTTCTTTGATCTTTACTATTAACTCTTCAATTAATTCACCTTTGACGGCTTGTTGTTCGGGTGTTTTCGCTTGTTCGTCTTGCAATACAAAAGTTTGATCTTGGTCATCGTCATCATTCATTTTTTCATCAATGGATAGTACATTGGCAAAATACTGTTCATGGACAGTTTGATAGACTTGATCTGTTGTAATGCCTAAGTGGTCTGCTACTTCTTCAGGCGTCACCGTTCGCAAGTAGGTTTGTTCGAGCTTACTAATTTCTTCATCCATTTTTTTAGTTTTTTCTCTCGAAGAGCGTGATAACCAATCTTCTTTTCGCAAACCATCTATAATGGTACCCCGAATCCGAAATGAAGCATATGTGTCAAATTTCAAGTCACGGGATGGATCAAATTTTGTTAGTGCATCGAAAAGCCCTTGATAGCCTAGAGATTTGATTTCATCACGTGATACGTTTTTCGGCAGTCCAGCACTGATTCGTTGAACATGATAATTCACAAGCGGTGTATACATTCGAACTAACGTATCACCTGCATCAGGATCACGATTTTCAATCCATAACTTCCACTGATGCCGTTCGGTTACATCTTGATTTGTCATCGAATTCACGCCTTTCCCGTCAGGTTCTTTCTACCGATTTTGCCTCTTTATGTATAAGTATAACAAATTACAATAGATAAAGGCGACTAATGTATTAGCCGCCTTCGTTCATACTGTTAAATTTCCTGTGTTCCAGCATTGACGGTACGAACATACAGGATATTCGTATCTGGATCAAATTCAATTGTGCGTCCGCTCGATCCCCCTGTATCTTCTGCAATAATCGGGATCGAATATCTTTTTAACTCTTTTTTTACCGCTTCTACATTACGCGGACCGATACGTATCGTATCATTTGAACCGAACTGAAACATTTGTGCACCGCCAGCAATTTTTGCTTTAATACTGAAAGGTCTAACCCCTTCTGCTTTCAATAACTCCAACATAGCATGGATGCCCGTATCTGCGAATTTCGCCACGTTCAGTTTTGTCGATTTGCCCAACTCACTGTCAGGTAACATGACATGTACCATACCTGCTATTTTCTTCGAAGAATCATATAGTACTACACCAACACAAGATCCCAGTCCGGATGTGCGGATCGTTTGAGGAGATTTTGCGATGTTCATATCCGCAATCCCTACACGCACTACTGTTTGAACGCTGACCATCTATAAGACACCCAACGAACTGAAGATCGTGCGATAAGACGGTGGATCAGGTAACAAGAAGAAGTGGCCCGCTAAACTCGAAACACCTTGTTTCCCTTCCTGTAATATTTCCGTCTCAATAACGATGACTTCATCACTGTATTGAGATACTTCAATTAGGCCAAAGCTAACAATAGCCCCCACCATATCTATACTTAATGAAGGTACAGTTGGATAGATATTTAATGAAGTAAAATCAGAAAGCGCTGATAGATAAGAACCAGACAGTATGTTTCCCAACTCTTGAAGCGCGGAAGCACCCATTCCCAAATCCTCTACGTCAGTAAATGTAAACGCTACGTCCCCTGTCAATTTGCGAATAAATTGTGTAGCCGATTCAATAGTCAGTACGAAAAACATTGTGCCAGTCAAATCTCCTTCGATACGGAGAAAAATACCTGCCACTACTTTCTCAGTACCACCTGCTAAATCAAACATTTCATCAAATGTAACCAATTCAACTTTAGGTACCCGCATATCTATTTTCTGACCTAGCAACTGGGATAGTGATGTTGCAGCATGTGCTGCTCCAATATTCCCGATTTCTTTTAAGACATCAAGGTGCATTTCTGTAATGTCATTTTTAGAATTCATCCGAATTCCCCTTCTTTATCGGTTGAAGGACTTTTTCCAAATTCAGCATGACCAGCAATCGCTTCCCGACTTTCGCCACACCTGAAATGAATTCGGATTCCACAGATCCCACTACTTCCGGTTGAGGGCCTATTGCACTGGTTGGAACATCCATCACGTCATTCGCATCATCTACAATTAATCCGACTTCTGAACCTGCATGCGAAACGATAATAATACAACTCGTTTCATCAAACTCTTTATACTCCATATCAAACCGTTCACGTAAGTCCACTACCGGTGTCACTACCCCACGTAAATTTAACACTCCTTTAACATACGAAGGCATACGGGGTACACGTGTAATCGATAGTGATTTCTCGATGGATTCTACTACGTCAAGGCCAATTGCATATTCTTTATTCATCAACTGGAAGACGATCACTTTCATGTCGCTTACTTCTGTTGCTTTTGTCATGTCTTCACCTCGATTATTTAATCAACGCATTACAGTCCACAATTAAAGCTACTTGACCATTTCCTAAAATCGTAGCACCTGATATCGCAAAGACACTCTGTAAATATTCTCCGAGTGATTTCAGTACAATTTCCTGTTGGCCAATAAATGAATCCACTACTAACCCAGCTAAATTTTCACCTTTACGAACAATTACGATTGATTGGAACTCATCTTCTTCATTACTTCTATTCTTCATTTCAAATATATCCTTTAAGTCCACCAACGGCACAATTGTTCCGCGGAAGTCGATCACTGGTTGATTGTGAGCATTTAAAATATCTGCCTTTTGAATAATGGCAGTTTCAATTATGGAAGACAAAGGGATAGCATACACTTCTTCATCTAACTCTACTAACATTACCGAAATAATAGATAGAGTGAGAGGTAACTGCACTTGGAATAACGAACCTTTTCCTTCAGTGGAATCAATAGAAATATGTCCACCTAGTGATTCAATCGTGTTTTTCACTACATCCAGACCCACACCTCGACCTGACACATCTGTAATGGAAGCTGCAGTAGAAAACCCTGAAGCTAATATCAATTCTGCTACTTGTTTATTCGTCAATGAATCGGCAGCTTCCGGACTGACAATACCACGTTCAATCGCTTTACCTACGACGCGTTCACGGTTTACACCCGCTCCATCATCTTCGAGCTCGATAAATACATGGTTACCCGAATGATAGGCACGTAATGTGACAGTGCCAATCTCTGGCTTGCCATTCGCAATCCGTTCTTCTGGCGTTTCGATACCGTGATCTAGTGCATTCCGTATTAAATGAACGAGCGGATCTCCAATTTCATCTATTACGGTACGGTCCAGCTCTGTTTCAGCACCGATAATTTCCAAATCGATTTTCTTATTGAGGTCACGTGCTAATTGTCGAACCATTTTAGGGAATCTATTGAAGACTGTTTCGACAGGTACCATTCGCATATTTAAAATGATGTTTTGCAAGTCACCAGATACTCGTGTCATTCTTTCTACGGATTCATTCAATTCAGGATTATGCAATTCACTAGCAATCGATTGAAGTCGACCACGGTCAATGACAAGCTCTTCAAATAAGTTCATCAAAATATCGAGTCGATCGATATTTACCCGGATGGTTTTATTGGAATTGGAAGATGCCGTCTTTTTGGTCTTTATTGCTTCTTTTGGTGTTTCTTTCGGTTTCATATCTTGAACCCCAGGCGTAATTGTAGTATCTATAACTTCTGGCTCGGTATCAGTATCACTTTCATTCAATAAAGCTTGTTTATATTTCTGCACATATTCGTCTGTGATGTGTGTAATATGTACATCTTCTATTTCAGAAACTTTCAGCACTTTAGCCTTTAGATCTTCAGCGTCTTCTTGAGTCAATAACACAATTGTAAATTTCTGATCAAAATCCTCATTTTCTAATTGTTCTACTGTAGGAATCGTTTTGATCACTTCGCCTGACTTTTCCAAAATTTCAAATGTCATGAATACCCGGGCTACTTTCAGCAAGCAATCATCACGCAGTGTGACTGTGATCTCTAATGCATTAAAACCTTGCTCAGCAGATTGAGAAATAACCGTCAACTCAAACTCATCATAATGAATTCCTGCCGAAGTTACGACTTCAGTCGTTACCTCCTCAATTGTTGCTGCAGGCTCAGTGGTTAAATCAAGTGGTTGTCCGGCTTCAATTCGATTAAGAGTATCTACTAACTTGCTGACGTCTTTTTTTCCGTCACCACCTGATTCAATGTCTTGTACCATTAGTTCGAGATCATCGACAGCTTCAAATACTACATCTAGAATTTCTGTTGTAACACGGATCTTCGAGTTTCGAATTGCATCCAGGACATTCTCCATTTTATGTGTCAAATTTGCAATGTCTTCGTATCCCATTGTCGCTGACATTCCTTTAAGCGTATGTGCCGCTCTAAAGACTTCATTGACAATTGCCAGGTCATCCGGATTATTCTCTAGCGCCAGCAACTGTTCACTACAAGCTTGCAAGTGTTCTTTACTCTCTTCGATGAACATATCCAAATACTGACTTACATCCATTGTAAAGCCCCCTAATTACTTCAAATTTCCTATTATTGCTTTGGCGATCTGTTGTACGTCTTTAATTTCGTCGCTGAGACCTGCATCAATTATAGCTTTAGGCATTCCATATACAACGGACGTGTTTTTAGATTCCGCTATAGTAATCGTCTTACATGAAGCACGTAATAATTCCATACCTTCTTTGCCGTCATAGCCCATGCCTGTCATGATCGCTGTGACATATTGTAGTTCTTTATGTGTTGATGCAGATTCTAATAACACGTTTACTGCGGGGCGATGTCCAGAACGAGGTGCCTCATCTCTGTCTAAAACAATTTGATAACCTGTTCTAGATTTCTCAAACTTCAAATGCAAGCCGCCTGGCGCGATATAAGCTGTACCATTTTCAATCGGTTCGCCGTGTTCAGCTTCTTTAACTGTTATCTCACTCAGACCATTTAGTCGTTCAGCTAAAGATTTAGTGAATCCAGGTGGCATATGCTGGACAATTAGAATCGGATATGGAAAATCTGTTGGAAACTTTGTAATAACTTCTTGCAAGGCCCTTGGTCCACCAGTCGATGTACCTATTATAACAAACTTCTTAGCAATAAGTGTCTTTTTTTCAGGTATTTTTACTGCGTGCACAGATAATGTCGGAATGGTACTGTCTTCATTCTCGAGGTTTGGTTTGCTTGTTGTAGCTGTTTGACGTTTTTGTGTCGGCGTTATTTGCCGCGTCAATGTTTGGATGACTACACTTGATGCTGCGAATACTTTCTCCACAATTTCTTTTTCAATTTCATGAAGGTTTAGTGATATAGCACCACCTGGTTTGGCTATCACATCGACAGCTCCGTATTCTATCGCCAACACTGCATTTTCTGTATTATGTTTGGTCGTACTTGATAATATCACTACAGGGGTCGGCATTTGATTCATAATGAACTTTAAAGCTTCCAGCCCATTCATTACAGGCATTTCAATGTCCATCGTAATAACGTCCGGCTGAAGATCACGTACTTTTTCCACTGCGTCTTTGCCATTTCTAGCAATGCCGATCACTTCCATCATGGGATGTTTATTCAACATATCAGAAATTAACTTCCGCATAAAAGCCGAGTCATCTACAACGAGAATTCGTTTTTTCTTTGTGGTGATCAAATTACACACGCCCCTTCAAAAAAACACCTTTAATTTTATCTAAGAATCCAGAGGTTTCAATAGATGTGAATGGTTTGTTGCCGTGTATAAATGTGTCCGTGATCGCCAGCATTCGCTTGCTAACTTTTGCACTAGGATACAATTTAACGAAAGGGATCTGAGCGATTACTGCATTACGAACATGGATGTCGTCTGGTAAAAATCCTAAAACATTAGTATCTACGAATAAGAATTTTCGCATAGCTAGTTGAAGACGTGCCACGGAGTCACGTCCATCTGTCTCTTTTAGAACCCGGTTACTCACTATGTGAATAGCTTTGGTCGCATCTTGAAGACAGATGAATTTGATCATCGAATATGCATCTGTAACAGAAGTAGGCTCCGGTGTCGCAATTAAAATAATTTCATCCATCGCCAAAATCAAGTCGATCGAACTCTTCGTTGCTCCTGCACCCATATCGAACAATATGACATCATAATCCATCTGTAAAACAGAGAAAGCTTCTATTAATCGTTCGAACATCTTATCCGACCACTCCACCACATTTTCCAGTCCCGATCCACCCGCGATAAATGCAAGATTTTCTTCAATTGGTGTCACGACATTCTGTAATGGTTGCTGATCAGTCAAATAATCTTTTAGATGATACGTTGGTGTAGCCCCAAATAATATATGAATATTACCCATTCCGATATCCATATCCATAATTAATACTTTTTTGCCTTTTGCTACGAGTGCATATGAGAAATTAGCAGTGAAGTTCGATTTACCTACCCCACCTTTACCACTGACGATGGCAATTGAGCGAGCCACCGGTCTTTGACTTTTCATCATTTTTAGTCGCAATTCTTCCGCCTGATCATGCACGTGTATCACCCGCCAATAGAAGATCCAATACCTTTTCCAAACTGGCTTCTGTCAAATCCTCAGGTACTTCTTGTCCATCAGTGAAGTATGCCATTCCTAAACTGTATTTCAGCATCAAATTAATAATCGACCCAACTGAATTGGTTTCATCGGTTTTCGTAAATATGATTTTTGTGATTGGAAACTTATCAAATTGTCTAATGATCATGTCCATATCTTGTTCTTTTGATGTAGTAGATAACACAAGAAACGTTTCCATATCTAATGAAAAATCAATGAGACTCGATAAATCATCGACGTATTTTGCTTCTTTGTAGTTTCTTCCTGCTGTATCGATAAATATGAGATCACGATCTTTTAATTTTTCGATTGCGGTGCAGAAATCTTCTTCGTTATAGGCAATTTCGACCGGCGCCTGAAGTAAGTTGGCGTATGTTCGTAACTGTTCAATTGCCGCAATTCGATACGTATCGGTCGTAATAAAACCAACCTTCTTTTTTTCTTCTAATAATGCGCGTGCAGCGATTTTCGCAATAGTCGTTGTTTTCCCTACACCCGTCGGACCAAGTACATTTATAAATTTTTTCTGATAAGAGATCCCGCCGAATGGTATATTGTGAAGGCGATCACTGAACCACGTTCTAATCAATTCCATTTGTTGCTCTTCAGTAAAATCGATCTTATCTTGCTTCATTCGATTGAACACTAGATTGCCAATCTCTGAGACGTATTCATTACTTAGACCTTGCATCTGTAATTTCTTCAATATGGGTAATAGTTCATCAGGATATTTCTCAAATGTATGATCCACTTGCTGTATGTCTTTCAACATTTGTTTGATCTCACGCATTTCGTCTTGCATGCGTTCAACAGTTTTAGGTTCCGCAACAGGTTGCACAGAACCTACTGGAGATTCATAGGAACGTTGAAGACTTGTTTTATCATAGCTTGCGACCACTTCTACTAAACGTTTACGAAATAGACCCAAAAAGCCTTTTGTTTTTGTAACGTTTGAACTAAGAATGACCGCGTCGTCTCCAAAATCTTCACGAACTCTTGCCATAGCTTCGACCATAGTAGATGCTGTATACTTTTTCATTTTCATTAAATATCCACCACCCCTACACTTTGGACTTCCACTGATGCTTCCAATTCATTATAAGACAGTATAGGTATTTGCGGGAAATACCGCTCCGTAATTTGACGTAAGTACATACGAATAGCAGGTGAACATAAGATAACAGGTGATTGATCCAACATCGCTACCCGTTCGACTTCTTGCGCAATCCGCTCCAGTATCATTTGAGATTGCGAAGGATCAATGGAAAGGAAGTTCCCCTGTTCGGTCTGTTGGATACTATCAGCAATTAGTTTCTCTACTTTCCCAGAGACTGTTAATACTTTTAACGCCCCATTACCTACAACAAATTGGCTCGTGATCTGACGCGCCAATGATTGCCTGACGTACTCTGTCAGTACATCTACATCGGACGTGTACTTTGAATAATCTGCAAGCGTCTCAAAAATGATCGGCAAATTGCGGACAGATACTTGTTCATTCAATAATTTAGCAAGTACTTTTTGTATCTCGCCAATAGATAATGGAGTGGGTGTCAGTTCGTCAACCAAAATTGGATAGGTTTCATGTACGTGATCTACTAATTGCTTGGTTTCCTGACGTCCGAGTAAATCGGATGCGTTGGCACGAATGACTTCAGTCAAATGTGTTGATACGACACTTGGTGGATCCACGACTGTGTAGCCCATGATTTCCGCATCTTCTTTCGCTTCTTCCGTAATCCATTTTGCTGGCAATCCAAACGAAGGCTCTACAGTATCTATTCCTTCTATTAAATCCTCGCCCCCAGGACTCATAGCTAGATAATGATCTAACAATAATTCTCCTCTAGCCATTTCATTCCCTTTAATTTTGATACGATATTCGTTAGGTTGTAATTGGATATTATCCCGGATACGAACAACCGGAATGACAAGTCCAAGTTCGATCGCCAACTGACGACGAATCATCACAACACGATCCAGTAAATCTCCACCCTGCGTTGCATCTACAAGTGGTATGAGACCATAACCAAATTCAAACTCAATGGGATCAACATTCAAGAGATCTACGACATTTTCAGGCTTTTTCAAACCTTCCGTCTCTACATTTTCTTCCATCTCTAATAATTCATCTGGATCTTCGTCTTCCTTACGTGACATCATAAACGCACTAATTGCTAATACACCCGCAATTGGAATGGTTAATACGTCATTAATCGGTGTAGCAAGACCTAGTAATAGAATGGTAATAGATGCTACATAAAGTAATTTAGGCTGTCCTAATAACTGATTCGTTATATCTGTACCTAAGTTTCCTTCTGATGCAGCACGTGTCACTACGATACCTGTCGCTGTCGAAATCAACAGTGCTGGTATTTGAGAAACAATTCCATCTCCGACTGTAAGTGTAGAGAATTGAAGTGCTGCTTCCGCAAATGGCAATCCCATCTGCACGACACCAATGATCATACCGACCAATAAATTGATTATAACGATGATAATTCCGGCAATAGCATCACCTTTTACGAATTTCGTTGCACCATCCATTGCACCATAGAAATCGGCTTCGTTACTTACTTTTTCACGACGTGTGCGGGCTTCAATATCGGATATCATTCCTGCGTTTAAATCGGCATCAATACTCATTTGCTTACCCGGCATAGCATCAAGCGTAAAACGGGCTGCAACTTCGGAAACACGCTCCGAACCTTTTGTTATGACAATAAATTGAATGATGATCAAAATAACAAACACTACAAGTCCTACAATAATATTTCCACCGGTAACGAATGTACCAAATGTATCAACCACTCCACCTGCGTTACCTTCCGACAGAATCGCACGCGTTGTAGAAACGTTCAATCCTAGACGAAATAAAGTGAGTAATAATAATAGCGATGGAAATATAGAGAATTGTAGTGCTTCCTGCATATTCATGGCAGTTAGTAAAACCATTAGCCCAAGTGTGATGTTAATAATAATCAAGAAACTTAATAACCAAGGTGGTAACGGGATGACAAGCATCGCAATGATCATAATAACCGCCGCGAGTACTCCTATATCTTTAAACTGCATGCCATCCCTACTTTCTTATCTAACCTAAATTTTCTTTTGAATTCGATATACATACGCTAAAACTTCTGCAATTGCTTTAAAGAACTGCTCAGGTATTCGATCACCAATCTCTACTTCGTCATACATAGCACGTGCTAGAGGTCGATTTTCTACCATGACAATATCGTGCTCGGCCGCGATCATTTTAATTTTTTGTGCGACAAAATCTGCACCTTTTCCAACAACAACTGGAGAATCCATTTGATCTTCATCGTACTTTAACGCAATGGCAAAATGGGTAGGATTGGTGATGACTACATCCGCTTCCGGTATCTCTTGCATCATTCGACGCATCGCCATTTCACGCTGACGCTGCCTAATACGCGATTTGATCAGCGGATCACCGTCCATATTTTTACTTTCATCCTTAATATCTTGTTTAGACATTTTAAGATTTTTTTCATAATCAAATTTCTGATATAGAAAATCCAAAATGGAAATGAACAATAACACCAATGAGGCAATAATCCCCATCATTCCGACTAATTTCGCCACAGTCACTAGTGTTACTTGCGGTGTTCGAAATGCCAAGTCGAGCACTTGCCCCAAGTTCCCCCATACAATAAGTGTTGTAGCGGTTCCAATAAAAGAAATTTTCAATATGGATTTCAATAACTCTACTATAGCGCGAATAGAAAAAATTCGTTTTAACCCTTTAATTGGATCAATTTTCTTCAAATCAAACTTTAATGTTTCAGCAGTGAATAAGAGACCGAACTGTAGCAAGTTTGCTGCGATACTTGCAATAACTGCTATCAACATAATTGGCAATAAAATGATCGCCATTTGTTTAATAATGCTTATGTATACTAACATGACTTGTTCTTCATCCAACGATTTTATGGGAATAAAGTGTGTAAAAGATTCTCGAAAAAAGACAAAGAAATGATCCCGTATAAAACCTGCGGCAAAGAACATAAATATAAAAATAGAAAGAAGTACAATCGCAGCTGTTACGTCTTGACTCTTGAGTACTTGTCCTTTCTTTCTGGAATCTTCTCGCTTTTTCGGAGTAGCTTTTTCCGTCTTCTCACCGGCGAAGAATTGCAGATCTAGCCTTAAGAACAAGTCAGCCACCTCCGAGCAGAATCATGAGACTTCTCATCGTCACAATCATGACTTCAAAAATTTTCTTCATTACGACGATGAATACACCGGCCATTGTCACGATTACCAAGAAACTGACACCAATTTTAATTGGGAACCCCACTACAAAAATATTTAGTTGTGGTACAGCACGTGCCGTTATACCGAGCGCTAAATCAACTAGGAATAATGTGGCTACGACTGGAATCGCCATTTGAAACGCAATTGCAAAAGATTTTGCAAAGGTCAAGACAATAAATTCTGCCATGTTAGGACTGCCAAAAGGTGGCCACATAGCGGTGATTGGTACGAACTCATAACTGTAAAATATTCCATCCAATAGCAAGTGATGACCATTAACTACTAGTAACAATAACATCGCCAATGAATTAAGAAACTGTCCAAGCAACGGAGACTGTGCGCCTGTTTGTGGATCAATAACGTTCGCAATGGCAAATCCCATCTGAAAGTCAATAAATCCACCTGCCACTTGAATAGCCGACATAATAATAAAAGCGGCAATGCCGATCGATAAGCCGACTACCGCTTCTTTAAGTACAAGTAATATGTATTGACCATCGATGTCCAGTTCAGGCATCGTAATGGAGTATGACATCATCCAGGCTAATATTGCCCCAAACAGTAACCGTTGCGTAGCTGGTATGGTCTTGTAAGAGAATAGTGGCAGTGTTACAAAAAAAGATGTAACACGAGTTAGTATAAGCAAAAATGCAGGTAAGGACGGAATCAGTTCATTCATTTAATCACCCGATATACCTGGAAAGATTAGAAAAAATTTCGCTCGCATAATTGGTTACGTACGATAACATCCAAGGTCCAAAAAATATGATGGCAACCATGACCGCTACGATTTTCGGTACGAATGCCAAAGTTTGCTCTTGAATTTGTGTAGTTGCCTGGAAAATACTTACGGCAAGTCCTGTCACTAAAGCTACGATTAGGAGAGGTCCTGATGCAAGGAGAATAACCCAAACTGAACGTTCTGCAATGGATATAACAAATTCACTCGTCATTCAAATTCCTCCCTAAAAGCTTTGTAGCAATGACTGGATAATGAGATACCAACCGTCAACTAGAACAAATAATAATATCTTGAACGGTAAGGAAATCATTACCGGTGGAAGCATCATCATACCCATAGACATGAGCACACTGGCAACAATCATATCAATTACAAGAAAAGGAATGAAAATCATAAAGCCCATTTGAAACGCGGTCTTAATTTCACTGAGAGCAAACGCAGGTACCATCATAGTAAGCGGGATATCTTCAATCGTATCTGGTCGCTCCATCTGGTTATAGCGCATGAATAATTCTAAATCTTTCTGCCTTGTATGTTGACTCATAAATTCTTTGAACGGTACGCTGGCCCTTTCATATGCTTCATCTAAACTGATTTCCTCATCAAACAACGGTGTTAACGCCTCTTCGTTCACTTGAGATAACACAGGCGACATGATGAAAAATGTCAGGAATAGTGCTAATCCGACCAACACTTGGTTAGGAGGCATTTGTTGCGTAGCTAGCGCCGTCCGTACAAATGATAAAACAATAATAATCCTGGCAAACGAAGTCATCAGGATTAAAATCGCAGGTGCAAGTGACAACACCGTAAGTAATAGCAACATCTTAATGGAAGTAGAGACATTGGTGGGATCACTGTCAGAAAATGTGCCCAGAAAATCAACCATCGCGGTCGCTCTCCTTCCGATTTAAACGTTTTAATTGTTCTTTACGTTCAGCTTTGATTTCATCCATTTTGGAAGAAAACAATTGACTGAATGTAGCTTCTTCTGAAGAAGGATGCTCGGCTTTTGAGAAAAACCGTGAGTATAATTGTGAAAATATGCCCTTCTGAACATCATTGCCTTGATCATAACGTGCGAGCAACTCAGCAATTTCATCAGGATCTTCAATTTCCCTTAGTAGCTGTACATTTTCTCCAACACCGACTACAAAATAATGATTACCCATTTTCACTAGTTGAATAGATTTATTTTGACCCAACGGAACTCCGCCCATATTTGTCATCAGTCGATTGGAGTCAAAATTTCTATTACGTTTGTTCATGAAACGTAGTAACCACACGAGCAAGCCGATTACAAATACGAATGCAAAAAGAGTTCGAATATAATCTTTTGCTGTAAGGCCTTTAGGCTCGTCCAATTCCTTATTCGTTACTTCTTTTTGATTATCATTCTCTGCAGCTGGTGCTTTTTCTTCGCAGTCTTTATTTTTTCCAATACAGTCTGATACACTGACGTCAGGATCTGTTTCTGCATAAGCAAATGGCATGATGGCAAAACACAGAATGAGTAATAGTACACATTGGATTATTCGTTTTACATTCATAATTGACAGTTAGCTCAACGCTTTGTCGATCGCTTCAATCACACGGTCCGCCTGGAATGGTTTAACGATAAAGTCTTTGGCTCCGGCTTGAATTGCATCGATTACCATTGCTTGTTGTCCCATTGCGGAACACATGATGATAGTTGCAGATGGATTCGTACTTTTAATTGCTTTCAAGGCAGCAATGCCGTCCATTTCAGGCATCGTAATATCCATTGTTACCAAGTCGGGCTTCAGTTCATTATACTTTTCGACAGCTTGCGCACCGTCCGCTGCCTCTCCTACTACTTCGTAATCATTCTTTGTTAAGATATCCTTAATCATCATGCGCATAAATGCCGCGTCATCTACTACCAAAATTCGTTTTCCCATTCATAATCCCTCCAAGTATCTTCTATCGTAAATTATTTAACCGATCCATCTGACTTAAAATATCTGTAATGCGGACTCCAAAGTTTTCGTCAATGACGACTACTTCCCCTTTTGCAATATAGCGATTATTGACTAATATATCGACAGGCTCCCCTGCCAATTTATCTAGTTCAATAATTGAACCTCCAGACATTTCGAGAATTTCCTTCACGGAACGCTTCGTACGTCCTAATTCTACTGTTACTTGAAGGGGTATATCAAGTAGTAAATTTAAATTATTTGATTCTTCCTTATTCAAAGAAGGAGCTTGGAAACTAGCGAACTCTGCTTGCTGGACATGCACTGGCGCTTGAGTCTGTCGAGGTGCAGAAGGCTCCTGAACAGGCGGTGCTTGATATTGCGATTGCGATTGCGATTGTGGTTGTATAGGTGCAGGTTCTGGCGCATATGCAGGCTCCGGTTCAGAGTATGGAGGTGCTTGCGGACTAGGTGGTACTTCCGTCATGGTTGCCGCTTCTTCTTCTCCCATTAGTGAAGACACTAGCTTTTTACCAAACTCCAACGGAAATAATTGCATAATATCAGAATCAATCAACTCGCCAACTTTTAAATTGAAGGACACACGAATCAATAAATTATGTGCGGGAATAATTTCTGTCCCTTGATCTATTTGAATATTCATCAAATCAATAGTAGGAGGTGAAATATCTACTTTTTTGTTGAAGATAGTAGACATCGAAGTCGCTGAAGATCCCATCATTTGATTCATCGCTTCTTGCACCGCGCTCAAGTGAATTTCACTTAGCTCTTGATTCGGTGCCATCCCATCTCCGCCCAACATGAGGTCTGCAATGATTGCCGCATCACTTTGTTTGATTACCAACAAGTTAACTCCGCTTAATCCCTCGGTATATTCAACCTTGATAGCTACATATGGATGGACGAAATCATCTTCCAAATTATCACGTTGGATTAATGTAATTTGTGGTGTGGTGATTTCTACTTTCTGTCCGAGCAAAGCGGAAAGTGCAGTTGCTGAACTTCCGAATGAGATATTCCCCACTTCACCTAATGCATCTTGCTCCATTTCGGTCAAATAATCGCTAATATTGATAACTTCGGGTTCAGGTTCAGTTGCTTCTGTAGGTTCTAATGTTTCACCTCGTAACAACGCTTCAATCTCTTCCTGTGAGAGAATATTATCACTCATCATCGTCATCCTCTCCCGTATTCAAAATTTCCAGTATTTGAACAGCCATACGATTACGTAGCTTTCCAGGCTGCGCTGTGAATTTAGGTCTTTCCCCTATTCTTATCGTTAGAGGTTCCTCAATGCTTGTGTCTAGTGAAATGACATCGCCAAGCTGCAGATGCAAGAAATCTTCGATAGAAATTTGTCCTTTTCCAAGGTCAGCTACTATAGGGAGTGTTGCATTTTTAATACGTCTTTCCAATTCTATACTTTGTTCAGCAGTAGGTTCTTTTTTATTCGTCTGCATCCAATACTGCACAGAAAGGTTCGGAATAATTGGCTCCAACACAACGTGTGGAATACACATGTTGATCATGCCACTCGATTCTCCAATCATAATATTAAATGAAATAACGATTACCGTTTCGTTAGGTGAAATCATTTGGAGAAATTGCGGATTGACTTCCATCTCCGTCAGATACGGATCAATGTCTATTAGCCCTGACCAAGCTTCCCGTAAGCTGTCAAATGAACGTTCAAATAAATTGGTCAAAATCTTCGTTTCAATCTCTGTCATATTTTCTGCTTTTCCCGAACTCGATCCAAAACCACCCATCAGTCGCTCCAACATCGAATACGCAACATTCGGATTGACTTCCATCAAAATATTCCCTTCGAGCGGTGATACATCGAAGATATTGATTAATGTCATATTCGGTATCGAGCTAATAAATTCTTCAAACGGGATCTGATCTACCGACATCACATTGATTTGGACATACGTACGCAATTGGGCCGAAAAGTACGTCGTGAGCAGTCTCGCGAAGTTTTCATGAATTCTTGTCAGACTACGAATTTGATCTTTTGAGAAACGAAGAGCACGTTTAAAGTCATAGACACGTACTTTTCTAGTTTCTTCTTCTTTTTTCATTTCCTCTGCTGACATCTCACCCGTCGATAAAGCAGACAGCAGCGCATCTATTTCATTTTGGGACAGTACATCTGCTGACATAGGTCCACCTCCCATCGCGCACACTTCTCTCGTAGATTACTCCAGCCGTCACTGGATGATATATGAGACAATATACACCTTTTGTATTTCACCATCTTGCATCAGCTCGTTTAACTTCGCTTTAATAGTATCTTCAAATTGTTGTTTTCCCGCTTTCCCTTCAAGATCTTTTGTGGTCATTTCCGACAGTTCTTGAATAGCTAGGTTCTTCACTTGAAAATCGCGTTTTGTTAATTCTTCTGCTGCCTTTTTACTGTCTGTCTGGATTTTCAAAGAGATACGGACAAAATTACGGCCAGACAAGTTCGTTGTAATTTCCTCCATATCCACAGACGACTCAATAATTTCATCAATTGACGGTGCTTTTTCTTCTCCTTCACTGTCTTTGTTGAAATTCAATATCAATACGACCGCCACGACACCGATCAACGTAATACTCACTAAAATGATCAATGAAATCGTCAATAATTTATTCTTCATCTTCTTCATCACCCCGAATATGCGGATTGGATAGTAGCTGGACTGCACGATAAAATTCAATGATCCGGCTGTTTACTTCTTCGGCTGAATCCAGAACGACGTACTTTGATCCAGTCGTCAACGTAATCGTCGTATCTGGAAACGACTCGACTCTCTCTATGTACAATGCGTTGAGTGTAAAAGTCGTTCGATTTAATCTTGTCACTTTAATCATATGTAAGGGGCCAGGCCAAGGCCGGCCCGACCCTCCTTTTCAAACTATGCTATGTTATCGTTTCAAGTTTACTAGTTCTTGTAAGATTTCGTCTGATGTGGTGATGATTCGCGTGTTGGCTTGGAATCCACGTTGTGCAACGATCATTTCTGTGAATTCTTCTGAGAGGTCTACGTTGGACATTTCTAGGGAGCCGGATTTGATTGCACCGTGTCCGCCATCTCCCAGTGGCCTATCTTCTAAAGGAGTCCCTGAGTTCGCACTAGGCTCATAATAATTGCCTCCTACTTTTTGAAGTCCTCCAGGATTATTGAATTTAGCCAAGCTTATATACTTTGGTTCTTCTCCATCGTTTAACAAACCGTTTAAAACATAATTGACGGCTCCATCTTGTCCTATTGAAAGTGATGTAGCAGCTAAAGGTACTTCAATCGGATCGCCATTTTCATCCAATAAAAAGCGCCCCTCACCGTCTACTATCCTCGCACTCTCCGCACCCTCTTCACCACTGTCTAAATAAAAATTACCCGCCCTTGTGTAGAGTTTGTCGTCAATACCTTCACCATTTCTAACTACAAAAAAACCATCGCCTTCGATTGCCAAATCTAATGTATTTCCAGTAGTCTGCATAGACCCACCAGAATGAATAGTATCAATAGTAGCTAATTGCGCTCCTAATCCTACTTGCTTAGGGTTTACTCCTCCACGAATATCCCCAGGCGCCGAAGCTCCTGCCACGTTCTGCGAATACAAATCTTTAAAAACCGTACGTCCCTTCTTAAATCCATGCGTATTGACGTTAGCAATATTGTTACCAATTACATCTAGTTTCGTTTGGAAGTTCTTTAGTCCAGAAATTCCTGAGTACATTGAGCGAATCATAGTAAAGTTTCCCCTCTCGGTTTTAGAGTGCACCGCGTCAATCAGTCGGCGGTGCAGTTGGCATCCTGTTAAGGTCCTGCCGTGTTTAGCTGAGTAGTATCGTGCCGTCAATATTCGTAAATAGTTGATCTTTCGCTTCCATGCGGTTCATCGCGGTGATCACGGTTGAGTTCTTTGCACTGACAATGAGTGCGGCTTGATCAGTCAACACGAGTGATTCACGGATTCCTTTCCTCTTCGCCTCGTCTACTTTTTCTGTAATACGCGCCCATTCTGCATCGGTCATTTGAATGCCACGTTCTTGCAACCGGTCATTCGCATGTTTACTAATCTTTAATTTCTCTGGCTGCGTTGCTTGCTGTAAGTGTTCAAGAAATGACTGCTTAGATTGCGCTTGTATCTGTCCTTGGCGTATGAGTGGCGGTGATGGAACGCGATGGGCATTGATCTTGTTCATGACATCGCTCCATTCAATTATTCACTGATTGTTGTAAATTGTTTGCCTTCAACTTTCGTACCGTCTTGCAATACATAATGGAGACTACCTTCTTTATTTGTAACCGATACGACTTTCCCTGTACGTTCTTCTTCACCTTCCATATAGCCTACCGTCTTACCAATCAGCATACTGGCTTGTACTAGACTGTTTGGTTGACCGACTGCTCCTGGGCTTGAATTAAAACCATTCCCCATTACTTCGGAAATGTTTCCCGGTGACAGTTCCTTGCCGTCCGCCATCGTGAAGATCACCGAACCGTCGATATACTTAATCGACTGTATGATGCCAGTCCCTTCATTGATGATCGGCTGGTTATCTTCACCTTGTTTATCTGATACTTCATGCCAGCGTATTTCTTTCCCTACAAAGCTATTGTACTGAATTAACTGACTTTGATTTTGTGAATCTGCGAACTTCTCAAATGCCTTTGCTAAGTTCATCGTTTGTTCCAGTGATGAAAACTGCGCCATTTGCGCGACAAACTCTGTATCTTTCATCGGATTCGTTGGATCTTGATTCGCCATCTGTGCGATCAATATTTTCATGAATGCGTCTTTTCCCATTGTATCGGGCCCAGTTTTTCGCTGATCGCGTTGCTTATTGACTAAATACATGGAATCTGTAATCGCACTATTAGTTGTGGTGGAATTTGTTCCTTCTGGCAATGGTTACGCCTCCAGTTCAATCATGAATTCTTGGAATGTTTGTTGCTGTTCTTCTTGAGTTTCATTATGATCAGTAGCCTGTTCTTTTTGTTGCTGGTTTTGCTTGTTAAAAGCTTGTTCTCGATCGCTCTTTGACGGATCTTGCAGTGTTTGTGATAAATCAATTCGATCTACTTGCAAATTCTGTTGATTAAACGCATGACGCAACTGATGCATTTGGCTGTCGAGCATTTCACGTGCCATGGCAGTGGATGCTAAGATTCTTGCAGTCATGACACCATTCACCTCTAGCAATTCAATTCGGACTTGTCCGAGATGTTCCGGATATAGTTTGATTGAAATACGATTCATTCCATTCGTCTGACCAAAGTTTGCGCGGTTTAGCACTGCCTGGAATTCGCGCATCAAAGCTTCACTTCGACTTTCCTTTGCTTTTTCTGTAGCGCTCATTTGGAATACCGGCCTTGTCTCAGTCGGTGAAGCGGTTGTAACCGGAGTAGCTGTTTCACCAGGTTTAGATTGTTGATCTTGTTGCTTTGTGTCTGCGGCAGATTGTTCCGTCGTGAATCGAATGACCTGTTGCATAGCTTTCGGAATGTGTACAAGTTGTTTCACTTCGGGATGTATAGTCTTTTGTTCCAGTTGACTAGCAATTTGTGAAAGAATCGGCTGAATCGTTTTTACGAGATCTACTTGTTTTGTATATAAATCCATTTTAGGTGCTACTAGTTCAATTGATTTAAGCAATGCTGTCAATTCAACTGATTCTTTAGGTGTTATGTTCTGTATAGCGTCTTGAACTTTTTCAGTAGGTAATTCTTGTAATACATCAAGCACGAACCAAATATCTCCTGTTGCAGCTATCTGATCCAGTTGTTCTTTGGTCATACCAGCATCTTCTAGTACGTTTGTAATTGATTCTATTAGTCTATCAGGTTTTTCACTAATAAGATGTGCTAATTGTTGCAGACTAGGTAACTTATCCAGGTCTGATAGATCCACTAACTCTCCCTTTACATCTTCATTAAACTTAACTGAAGTACTTTGAATCATTCCTGTGTCTTTTAATATCTGGGCAATAGTTGGAGATTTATCAGACTGCTTTAACTCTTCAAGTAGCCCCTTTAGCTCTTCCAACGAATCAGCGTTAAGTACATCGCCAAGTACTTTCGTTAACTCCTGATCGATACCCTGCGTCTGCTGTTTAGCAGGTATAGCTGTTGCAGACATCAGACTTTGAAATATACTTCCAAACCCTTCGCCTTCAATATTTGCTGTAGCAGCGGATGAATTTACAGGAATGCTAGGTGAACCTACACCCATTAATAGTCCTACATTCACTTTTTCACCTCCCTCAATTACTATTATACTACTTTGTAAGCATAGATGTATATTTAGCAGCATTTTCAGGGGACATTTTCTCTAGTATAGCCGCTAAAGTAGCGGGCTTTAGACTAGATAATATTTGAACGGCTTCTGCGTCTCCCATTTTTGTAATGACAGGAGCTGAAGATTTGGCCGACATTTGCTCGTACGTCGTAATGATTTCTTTGAATTCACGCTTCGATTCACTTTGCGCGAGTTTTAGTTTCTCGATTTCTTCATTCAGCTTTTCTTTCTCTATCACAAGTGTTTCATTTGAATCTTTTACTTGTGTAAGTTCATCTTGAACTTCAAATAGTTGCGCTTCTTTTTCTTGAATCTCTGCCTGAAGAGATATGACACGTTCTTCCAGTATTACATCACCCTCAACCTTTTCATCAGGTGTTTTTTGTTCTAGGAACGGAACTTTTGCTGTCCACTCTTTTGCCTGATCAAAAACGTTTACATCAGCTACTTTAGCTATGATTAAAACGACTGCCATCGTGAACATAAGAGGGATGATAATCCATGCGAGCAGTATTTGGAAAAAGCCAATAGACTTTTTACTTTGTCCCTCTATTGGTTTTCCAACTTCTTTTTTCTTTTTTAACTTAGCCACTTTACCACCCGTCTTCTCTTGAACGAAATTTCATTGTTGATAGTTCGTCAATCCGATTTGTCTCTATGTGTTCCATTTCGGCATCATGTTGTTCTTTCCCAATCTCTTTCATTTTTTCAAACTTCTTCACTTCGATATTTTTCTCCAGCAATTGAGACTCATACCAATTCATTTTCGAACGAGACTTCATTACCTCTTGCTGAATATGATCAATCGATAAGTCTAATGTGTTAATAAATCGGGAGTAGCTGTGCAAGTCATCAATGGAAAAACCTGTGTTCATTCGTTGTTGTTGCTCTTCCAAGACATTTTCTTTCTTTTTCATTTGGTCATACAGTTGCGTTGCAATTTTTTCAAATTCTTCAATCGCTTCTTTATATGCCATCTCCGTTTCATCACGTTCTTGTTCACGTAAATTCAGTACTTTGTCAAAACGATAATAGAAAGAAGTCATCTGCGCTCTCCTCCTCCAGAAGCTAACGCGATCATTTCATTTACCGTATCTTCCAATTGTATATTCTCATTAAATTTTTGTTTAAGAAAATCGGTAATGATCGGTTCATATTCAATCGCTTCGTCAATTTCTCGTGACGTCCCTTTTTTATATGCACCAATATTAATCAAATCTTCGGATTTATCATAGGCATAATACAGTTCGCGTAGTTTTGCGGCTGCTTTCAAATGCTCAGGGTCTGCTATATGATTCATCAGACGACTAACACTTTTCAAAACATTGATCGCAGGGTACTGACCTTTATTGGCAAGCGTTCGGTCTAAGACTATATGACCGTCGAGAATTCCTCGAACAGCATCCGCTATCGGCTCATTCATATCGTCACCATCTACCAGCACGGTGTAAAATGCAGTGATAGCACCTTTTTCATTTGTACCACTTCGTTCCAAAAGCTTAGGTAAAATAGCGAAAACAGAAGGGGTGTATCCTCGGGTTGCAGGTGGTTCTCCGACCGCTAGACCAATCTCACGCTGCGCCATAGCTACACGTGTGACTGAGTCCATCATCAGCATGACGTTCAGACCTTTATCTCGGAAGTATTCTGCAATCGCTGTCGCTGTCATGGCACCTTTGATTCGCATCAGTGCTGGCTGATCTGAAGTGGCGGCGACTACAATGGTTTTCTTTAAGCCTTCTGGACCTAGGTCTCTGTCGATGAACTCACGAACTTCACGGCCGCGTTCCCCTATAAGTGCGATCACGTTGATATCCGCTTCCGTATTACGTGCAATCATCCCAAGCAATGTACTTTTGCCGACACCAGAACCCGCAAAAATCCCTACACGTTGACCGCTGCCTACCGTTAACATCCCATCGATTGCTTTCACTCCTACAGCTAACTTGTCATTAATAGTAGGACGTGTTAAAACGTTTGGTGGACTGTTTTCTGTACGCACAGTTGCCAAGCCTTTAGGTAAGGGGCTTGAGTCAATAGGTCTTCCTAAAGAATCCAGGACTTGTCCTAATAGATTCATACCGACTTTTACTTCGAGTGGTTTGCCCAATGTTTCGACTAGACAGCCACTTGAAATATTGCGTATATCCGTGTAAGGCATCAGCATGACAATTTCTTCTCTAAAACCTACGACTTCCGCTTGAATTAAGGAAAGTCCTCCTTCAGGAATGTTCAAATGAATAAAACATACGTCTCCGATCGATGATTCGGGACCTTCCGATTCTATAAGCAATCCAACAACTCGTATTACTCGACCATATTTTTTCATTGTATTGATATTTGGGATAATCGGAATTAAATCTTCGGCTTTTTTCAAATTCACACACCGTCCTCCATGATTTTCACCAATTGTTCTTTCAGTTCATTCAGTTGCTCATCTATACTCACTACGATTCGGCCATGGTTCGTTTCGATAAAGCAGTCTGTTGCATTGAAATTTTCATTGACGAAAATAAGGAATGGAGTTTCAGGCGGAAAAATTGATGCGAGCTCAGCGCGATGCGTCGTGACCATTTTAAACTGTTCAGTTGGGACGAATAGTTTTATCTCTTTGCTTTCTTGCGCTTCTTTAATTCCTTTTCGCACGATGGATAAATACGTCTCATCGTCTTCTTCTATCACTTTATTAATAATCCGTTCCGCCGACTTCATTCCGATGTCCAAAATTACTCGTTCTTGATTGATTAAATATTGTGTCGCATTCTCGTAAGATAATGTAGTAGTTTCGTTCGCAGCATTTATCATTTCACGCATTTCAGCCATCGCTTTATTGCGTCCATCATCGAATCCAACTTGAAATCCCTCGTCATATGCTCGTTGCTGTAATTCTTCTTTTTCTCGTGCCCAAGCTGCATGCATTGATTCGATATCCGCTGCCGCTTGCTCTAATCGCTGTTTTATTTCGGCATCTACAATGTTTTTACGTTGCTCCATCTCTTGTAATAGGCGATTGCGTTCCATGAACATCATGCCTGTATCGATGGGCTCTTCCACTTTTTCATCTGGTTCCAATGATTGCAAATTACGTATCGATATTGCTTTTGTTGGATGTTGATTCATGACAGTTCGCTCAGAACGAAACAAATTAGACAATGATGTCATCTCCTCCACCACGCGCTATGATGATTTCGCCTGCATCTTCAAGTCTTCGGATAATTCCTACGATGCGGGATTGTGCTTCTTCCACGTCACGCAGTCGCACAGGCCCCATTACATCCATCTCTTCCCTGAACGACTCTGCCATACGTTGTGACATGTTCTTGAATAAGATATCTTTTACTTCTTCACTAGATACTTTCATCGCTAAAATCAAATCTTCATTTTCACAGTCACGGATGACACGCTGAATTGAACGGTTATCCAATGTAATAATATCTTCAAACACAAACATTCTTTTGCGAATCTCTTCGGCGAGCTCAGGATCTTGTATTTCAAGAGCATCGAGAATCGTTTTCTCCGTCGAACGATCTACCCCATTTAGCACTTCAACGACTGCGTCTACTCCGCCAGTTTCAGTAAAGTCTTGAGTTACAGTAGACGATAATTTCCGTTCAAGTACAGCTTCTATCTCACTGATTACTTCAGGTGAAGTGGATTCCATTGTAGCAATTCGCTTTGCAATATCAGCTTGCATTTCTTGCGGAAGCTGTGACAGGATTAAACCCGCCTGCTCCGCTTCCAGATATGACAAAATCAATGCAATCGTCTGTGGGTGTTCATTTTGGATGAAATTTAATATTTGTGATGGTTCTGCACGTCTTGCAAAATCAAACGGTCGCACTTGGAGTGAAGATGTTAGACGGTTAATAATTGCTTGGGCATGGTCTTTTCCCAGTGCTTTTTCAAGCACTGTCTTGGCATAGCCAATACCACCTTGAGAAATGTAATCCTGCGCAAGCGCAATATTGTGAAATTCCTCAATAATCTCTTCTTTTACAGAGGATTCTACTTTTTTCACACCTGAAATCTCCAATGTCAGTTGCTCAATCTCTTCTTCATTCAAATGCTTATAGATAGAAGCCGAAACCTCAGGACCCAAAGAGATAAGCAAAAGAGCAGCTTTTTGTTTTCCTGACATGTCTTTATCTTTCTTAACCAACTAAACCCCTCCGTTACTCCTTGGTGATCCACGTTCGTAATAATTTCGCAAATTCTTCTGGTTTATCTTTAGCCATTTTTTCTAGCTGTTTTCTGCGTGCTGTCGCTTCTGTCTCTTGTTCTAAGTTGATATCATCGACTTGTACTGAATCTAATTGAGTCTGAGCTTGTTCTTCAGCCAACTCTTCTTCTATTTGTGCTTCATTACGTCTCTTTCTCAAGAACAAGATCACAAGAACAATAATTGCAAGTAACAAGACACCGCCAATCAAATATATCCACCAAGGGATGATTGTCTTAGTATCTTCAAAGACCATATTTTTCCCCTTTAACGGCTGAACAGAAACCGCTATTTTCTCAGCTAATATCTCTTCTGTTAATTCTCCAGCTACTTCTGTATCCAAGGAGGTACGTACGATGGTTTCTAGAATACGTTCAACATCTTGCCGTACTTCGGGTGCCAATGAAGTTGGGTCATCCGCAGTAGGAGGTTCAATCATCACTTGTATACCGATATTACTAATTTTGTATGGGCTCTCCACTATATCTTTTCTGATTCTATTTACTTCATTATTAATCGTTTCTTCGAGACGTTCGTAATCTCCGTCTCCATTTTCACCTTCCACATAGGTAGTGCGGTTATCAGTCGGATCTTCTCCTTCAGGCGTACCCCCCACTCCCGGGTTCGTACCTGAAAATGACTCAGTTATCCGTTGCACGCTCAACGCAATGCCTTCCATATTCTCCGGATCTACAGGTGTAACCAGATTCTCTTCACGTTTTTCCTTCTTAAAATCGATATCTGTCGTAACGGAAACAACTACTTTATCTTGTCCCATCAACGTACCGAGCATCAATTGAACTTGCCGTTGCAAGTCGCGCTCAATGGTCTTTTTCACACCCATTTGATCAGTGACACTTGCCCCATAAGAATTTCCTGAATCTTTCAGATCGAAATACTCAAAGTATTGGTTCTGGATGACGATATTTTCATTAGATAGATTAGGTAAGCTTTTTGAGACTAGATTATAAAGGGATGTGATTTGTTGTTCAGAAAAGTTTTGTCCTGGATTCGTCTTCAACATAATCGCTGCACTAGCTTCTGATGTCGTGTCGTTTACAAAAATGCCTTCTGTCGGTAAGGTAAGCATCACTTTTGCGTCCTTAATACCTTCTATACCCTTTATTAGATTTGCTAATTCTGTTTGCATCGCAGCAACCTTAATCATATTAAATTCATTGTCTGTAGTACCGAACCCAGCATTATCCGAGAAGAACGAATAATCGATCAGACCGGAATCTGGGAAACCTTCAGCTGCGAGCGATACGCGTAGATTATCCAATTGTTTTTCAGGTACTGATATTGCAGTACCCCCGGGCTCTACTTGATAAGGTACCCCTTGTCCCTCAAGTACTTCTTTTATTCGCCCAATTTCAGATGGTGATACCTCTGAATAAAGCGTTACATATGTAGTACGTGACATAGCCACTGTTAAAAAAACTGCCAACGCAATTATGCTGGCGGCTGTCGTTATATATATAATTTTTTGATTTTTCGTTCGACTTTCCCAGAAAGCTTTGAGATCCGCTTTGAGTTTTGTCAATCTTTCTTTCATTCTAATCCCCCGGTCAGCCTCACTAGGTTAGATCCACTCTTTCGCCTAGCGCTTTCTATCTGTTAGACAGGCATTCTAATGATTTCTTGGTATGCTTCTACCACTTTATTGCGCACTTCCATTGTTGCATTGAATGCAATACTCGCTTTTTGTGCTGAGATCATCACATTATGTAAATCGACATCTTCACCTTTAACAAGTTTTGTCGTCATAGAATCTGAGACCTTTTGTGTTTGGTTTACTTGATGAATCGCGTCGTTTAACATTGCTGAGAAGTTCTGCTGGGCTTCAAAAGGCGTTCTTTGTGCTTTAACTTCAGGTTGCTGAATCGACGTGGTAGGCATAGCACCTGTAATTGATTGTATGGCCATCTAGTTCACTCCTATTTTATCTTCCTATCTCTAATGCTTTCATTAACATAGATTTATTTGCATTCAATGCGGTTACATTCGCTTCATACGATCTGGTTGCGGACATTAAATCAATCATTTCACGTAAAGGGTCGATGTTTGGCATTTCTACATAACCTTCTTCATTCGCATCTGGATGAGTGGGGTCAAAAACCAATTTGAACGGTGTCTCCCGATCTTCTTTCACGTGTGATACGACCACTCCATTTCCTGCATTACCGTGTGAGTGAACGCCTTTTGCAACTTGCAAGAATGAAGAAAACTGTCCATCTTTCGGTTGTAATGTGACAGTTTTCCTTCTATACGGTTGCCACTCGCCATCAACTTGCTTTGCTCGAGTCGAATCGACATTCGCCATATTGGAGGATATGACGTCCATGCGAAGACGTTGAGCGGTTAATGCAGAAGACGACGAGTTCAGACTATGAAATATACTCATGATCAACGGCCTCCTTTTATAACACTTTGTAATGAATTGAATTTCCCATTTAATCGTTCTATTAAAGCAGAGTTATATATTTGATTGGCAGCTAAGTCTGCTTGCTCTTTATCCATATCCACACCATTGCGGTCTTGTCGATAACGTAAATTTGATAAATCCCATGTTTTACTTGTCGTTGAATGGATAAAGTCCAAATGTCTCGAGTCAGTCTTGTACGCTTCTAGCCCCTTACTTTTCTCATTCGAGAACACTTCTTTAAAATTAACATTCTTAGTTTTATAGTTAGGTGTGTCTGCATTCGCTATATTTTGCGAAATTGCTTTCCCTTTTGCAGACGAATAATCTAAACCTTTTTCAAGCAGGTTGATGGTACCACCATAAATCTCCATCGTTCCCCCACCTTTCCCTCATTTACCACATTTTTCGCGGTTTTCTCAAAAAAAATTCAGACTATACTACTCTTATATACTATTCTTGTCTAAATAGGTCATTTTTTATTATTCTACTAATCTATTGTAGCTGAGACTAATGATTTTTGTCCAATGTTTTCTAAACAAAATTATAGTATAAAATAACTATCGAAAAGGATTCAGAGTAGTCTATATACTGCTACTAATTACTTCGTATCATACAAATTTATATTTTATGTATTGAACAAAAATCGCTTTTATCTTAACATAAGTTATTTAATCACCAATTACTATATAGTGTAAATGACTTGCTACTGTATTCTTTCAGTTATATTCAATTCTAACGCACTAAGCCTAATGTAATTGATATTTCCTATTTCGTATATCTGAGACATAAGATTAATCCAGCCCGTCAAAATAGGACGATTTCAATAAAAAAACCGAAGAAAATCCGTAATAACGGAAGTTCCTTCAGTTTCTAAACAATTTACTTTTGAAACAGTATTTAATTTTATGAATTGTGTTTCTCAAGCTCTGCTAGGAATTTATCGTTCAATACTTTAATATACGTCCCTTTCATTCCTAGAGAACGTGATTCAATAACCCCAGCACTTTCAAGTTTACGAAGTGCGTTGACAATTACTGAACGTGTGATTCCAACACGGTCAGCGATTTTAGAGGCTACAAGCAACCCTTCATTACCGTCTAACTCTTTAAAGATATGTTCGATTGCTTCATGTTCACTATAAGACAATGAGTTAATCGCCATTTGCACAACTGCTTTACTGCGCGCTTCATGTTCAATTTCCTCTGATTTTTCACGTAAAATTTCCATGCCTACTACTGTTGCACCATATTCAGCAAGGATTAGATCATCTTCTGTAAATCCCTCTTTTAGTCGCGCAAGAATTAAAGTACCCAAGCGTTCGCCACCACCGATAATTGGGACGATTGTAGTTAAACCTTCTTGGAATAGTTCTTTGTTTTCGATAGGGAATACAGTGTGTTCACTCTCGATATCGATATTTGGAGATGTTTCATTAATTTGGAATAAGCGATTCGTATACTCTTCAGGGAATTTACGATCTTCGAACATTTTCTTCATGCGTTCATTGTCAATTTGATGATGGATTTCTAAACCAAGTAATTTACCTCTTCTACTTACGATAAACGCGTTACAATCAATTACCTCACTTAGTTCTTCTGCCATCTCTTTAAAGTTTACAGGACCGCCTGCACCTTCTTGTAACATCGCATTAATTTTTCTTGTTTTAACTAATAAACTCATCTTTGTTGTTCCTCCTTAAGGTTCTCTTCAGACTTTAATGAATATTCTAAAGGTTTTAAATCATTAAATAAACTATTACGACTTCCTTATAGAATAAATTGTGACAAATCTTTGTTCTTTACAATTCCATCCAGCTTTTCATCTACGTATGCTGGTGTAATCTTGATAGATGCGGGTCCGATTTCTGCCGCTTCGAATGATAAATCTTCTAGCAACTTCTCCAAAATCGTATGCAATCTTCTTGCACCAATATTTTCTGTTTCATTATTTACCTCAAACGCAATTTCAGCCAACTTGCTAATTGCTTCATCTGTAAATTCAATTTCGACATCTTCTGTCGCAAGAAGTCGTTCATATTGTTTTAATAAAGAAAAATCTGGTTCTCGCAGTATGCGCTCAAAATCATCTTTTGTCAATTTGTCTAATTCTACACGAATCGGGAATCTACCTTGCAACTCCGGAATAATATCAGACGGTTTTGACATATGGAATGCTCCTGCGGCAATGAACAAAATATAATCGGTCTTAACAGCACCATATTTGGTTGTAACCGTAGAACCTTCGACGATTGGCAAAATATCACGTTGTACACCTTCACGAGACACTTCACCTGATGATTTTTGATTGCTACTTGCGATTTTATCCATTTCATCAAGGAAAATAATTCCCGCTTGTTCCGTTAACTCAATCCCTTTACGCGCTACTTCATCTTGATCAATTAACTTATCCGCTTCTTCCGCTTCCAGTACAATTCTTGCATCTTTGACTTTCATGCGACGCTGAACTTTCTTTTTCGGCATAAGTGAAGATAAAGCGTCTTGCATACCCGACATTTGATCCATACCAGACCCTTGCAACGCATCGAATAGAGAGGGTTGTTGCGCTTGCACGTCTACCGTCACCATTTTCTCTTCGATTTGACCACTTGCAAGTTGCGCAGCGATCTCTGAACGCTTGCGTCTAATCTCAGATTGATCTTCTGTTTGTTCGGGTTCTGGCTGTGTCTTTTGACCGAAAAACATTTCAAAAGGATTTTGACCTTCTGTATTTTTTTTCGCCTCAGGGACTAGCAACTTTACTAACCGTTCTTCCGCTAACTTTTGAGACTGCTTTTTAACCGCTTCGCGCATATCTTCTTTCACCATGCGTACTCCAACTTCAGTTAAATCGCGAATCATGGACTCAACATCTCGTCCTACATATCCGACTTCCGTAAACTTTGTCGCTTCGACTTTTACGAAAGGTGCATGAATCAATTTGGCAATTCTTCGGGCAATCTCTGTTTTCCCAACACCTGTAGGTCCAATCATCAAAATGTTTTTGGGAATGACCTCTTCTTGTTCTTCAGCAGTCAACTGCATACGACGATAACGATTACGCATAGCAACAGCAACTGCCTTCTTAGCTTTTTCTTGCCCAATAATATAACGATTTAAATACGCTGTGAGCGCTTTAGGAGTCATCTCTTGCTTCATCACTTAAAGCACCTCCACGATAATATTATGATTGGTGAACACACAAATATCAGCTGCTGTCTCAAGTGAAATTTCAGCAATTTCTTTCGCTGTCAATTCACTGCTATGTTTCTTCAATGCACGTCCGGCCGCTAGTGCGTAATTACCCCCGGAACCAATGGCCAACACCCCGTCATCCGGCTCTATTACTTCACCAGTACCTGATACGAGTAATAGCGTATTTTCATCCATAACAAGTAACAATGCTTCTAATTTGCGTAGTATACGATCTCCACGCCATTCTTTAGCAAGTTCAACTGCCGCTCGCTGAAGATTGCCATCATATTCATTGAGTTTAGCTTCAAATAAATCAAATAGCGTAAAAGCATCTGCTACAGAACCAGCAAAACCAGCTAAGACTTTACCGTTAAATAATCTACGGACTTTCTTCGCTGTGTGCTTCATGACGACCGACTCGCCCATCGTCACTTGCCCATCACCTGACATAGCACATTGCCCATCATGATGAATAGCAAATATCGTTGTTGCATGAAATTTCATTATAGTTCCTCCTAAGCACGAGGGTGCGTTTGTAAATAAGTCTGACGTAAGTGTTCATTTGTGATATGGGTATAGACCTGAGTTGAAGATAGATGGCTATGTCCCAGCAATTCTTGTACTGACCGAAGATCTGCTCCAGCCCCAAGCAAATGTGTCGCAAACGTATGCCGGATCATATGTGGTGTAATATTTGTATGCAGAGATGCTTTCTCCATTAAACCATCTAATACATAGCGCACACCGCGATCCGTCAGAGGGTCACCACGCAGATTGACGAACAACTTTGCATGCTTCTTTTGCTTCATCAATTGTGGGCGACTACTTTCTATATAGTTTTGCAACGCTTCCTCTGCAAAACTTCCGAATGGCACAAATCGTTCTTTTCGTCCTTTACCCATTACTTTCACAATGCTTAAATAATGATCCACATCTTGCACTTCGATTTCTACTAATTCACCGACACGGATCCCCGTTGCATATAGCAACTCGAGTAAAGCACGGTCTCGCAAAGAGCGAAAATCTTCTCCCATCGTGACTTCAAAAAGCTTTTCCAACTCTTGCTGATAGAAAAAAGCAGGAAGGCGTTCTTCTTGCTTCGGATGATACAATAATCTAAATGCTTGATCTTCAATCCCGTATCGAGCATTCATGAATGTGTAAAATGAGCGGATGGCTGATATTTTCCTGGAAATGCTAGTTCTTGCATAAGAACGATCATATAATCGTGTTATATACAGCCTAGCCACAGGGTAATCGACTTCTTCTAATTTCTCGATTCCCTCTTCTTGCAGGAACAATAAAAAATCCCGAAGATCGTTTTCATACTCCGCGACGGTGTAGGACGAGTAGTTTTTCTCTAGTCGAATATAAGATACATATTCGTCTGCCAATTGTTTTATTTCAGGAATCATTTGATCACCTCGATACGAATTTATCATCGTACAACGTGCACCTGAAGATTTGAAAGGTTATTGATTACATACAGTTCGAAATAAACTGCCAAAGTCGAATGTTGTCCATAAAACACTATACATTAGCAAGGAATTTAGGGCAACTTTGAAAAACTGATTCTTGATCATTTTTAAATATAAGAACTATTTTCGTCACATAACAGTCAAATTACTTTAACAGCTAAGGAATTTTCTTCATATCCGCGATTAATTCTCCCGAAATATATGACGTCATATCTAGTAAGAAGTTGCACATGGCTAGTACAACAAAAAAACTGAAGACAGAACTCCGATTACGTGGAGTTCGATCTTCAGTTATATGTTTGTCATTAATTTAAATTCTTGCAATGCATCCAATGCGCGCGTCGCATGTTTGTTTGCTCGTTCGGCTTTTGTTCTATACCGCCTATTTAGCTCAGGGAATAATCCAAAATTGATGTTAATCGGCTGGAAATTCGTTGGGTCGGCTTCGGTAATATAACGCGCCATGCTGCCAAGAGCTGTTTCTCTCGGAAAACGGACTGGCTTCTCGCCCTTTGCCAGCTGCGCCGCATTAATACCTGCAATCAATCCTGACCCTGCTGATTCAACATAGCCTTCTACACCTGTTACTTGACCCGCAAATAGGATGGTTGGCTGTGTTTTAAGTTGATATGTGCAGTTCAATACTCTAGGTGAGTTGATAAATGTATTACGATGCATCACACCATAGCGCACGATATCCACATTTTCCAATCCAGGTATCAATTTTAATACTTCTTTTTGCGCTCCCCATTTTAGATGTGTCTGAAATCCTACTAGGTTATATAATGTGCCCGCCGCGTTATCCTGTCGTAACTGAATAACCGCTTTTGGCTCTTTTCCTGTCTTAGGATCTTCAAGTCCAACCGGTTTTAACGGACCGAATAACATCGTCTTGACACCGCGCTTCGCCATCTCTTCGATTGGCATACATCCTTCAAAGTAAAGTTCTTTTTCAAAATCCTTTAAAGGTGCAACTTCAGCTGAGGTTAAAGCTTCATAAAATCGTTCGAATTCTTCGTTATTCATAGGGCAATTTAAATATGCTGCTTCACCTTTATCATAACGTGACTTCAAATACACTTTATCCATATCGATGGAATCGGCTTCTACGATTGGGGCTGCCGCATCATAGAAGTATAAGTAATCTTCTCCAGTCAGCTGCCGTATTTCTTCAGCTAATACTGGTGAAGTGAGTGGACCAGAGGCAATTACTGTAATTCCTTCCGGTACTTTCACTACTTCTTCATTGATCACTTCTATATTCGGATGATTTCGGATCTTTTCAGTGACGTTGCCTGCGAATTCGTGACGATCTACTGCAAGCGCACCGCCAGCAGGTACCGCACAATCATCCGCGGCTTGGATAATCAATGAATTCAATTGACGCATCTCTTCTTTGATCACTCCGACAGCATTCGTCAGGTTATTGGCACGTAACGAGTTGCTACATACTAACTCCGCAAATTTATCTGTATGATGGGCGGGGGTTTGCTTCACAGGACGCATTTCAAATAGTTTTACTTGAATTCCCCTATTAGCTAATTGCCAAGCAGCCTCACTTCCGGCTAACCCTGCTCCGACCACGTTTACAATTTGCGTCATTACAACTACCTCTTTCTCATTATAATTAATTATTTTTTACATACTAGCCTTGCGGTTCTTCTTTATAATCACATTCAGTACATTGGATTTGAACGCCTTTTTTCAAGCGTTTCTCAACCATTGTATGCTGACATTTCGGACAAGGTCTTGCGATCGGTTTATCCCATGAAACATAGTCACATTCAGGATATTGATCACAACCGAAGAAGATTCTTTTTGTCTTACTTTTACGTTCGACCACTTCGCCTTCTTTACACTTCGGACATTTCACACCAATTGGTTTGATAATAGCCTTCGTATTACGACAATCAGGGAAGTTGGAGCAAGCCATGAATTTTCCATAACGTCCCATTTTGTAAACCATCGGAGAACCACATTTCTCACAATCTTCGCCCGCTGGTTCATCTTTGATTTCAATTTTTTCCATTTCGGCATCGGCTACTTCTACGTGTTTTTCGAAATCACGATAGAAATCATCGATCACAGTGCGCCATTCGATTGTGCCTTCTTCTACATGGTCGAGACGTTGTTCCATTTGTCTGGTAAATTCGATATCGATGATATTAGGGAAGTATTGATCCACTGCTTGATGGACGATTCCCCCGAGTTCTGTTGGAATAAATCGTTTGGCATCCAGTGTGACGTATCCACGCTTTTGAATAGTATCAAGTGTTGGTGCGTACGTAGAAGGTCTACCTATACCTAGCTCTTCAAGCGTCTTCACTAAACGTGCCTCCGAATATCTTGGCGGCGGCTGCGTGAAATGCTGTTTCGGATCCACTTCTGCATATTTAATACGCTCGCCTTCTTCAAGAGGTGGTAAAATATTTTCCTTTTCTTCTTGTTGATCATCATTGCCTTCGATATACACTTTCATAAAACCCGGAAATTTCACTTGAGAGCCGGATGCTCTGAAGCGAATATCGCCATTTAAGAAATCAGCAGTCACCGTATCCAAAACAGCTGGAGCCATTTGACTTGCGATGAGACGCTCCCAAATCAATTTATATAGACGATGTTGGTCTCTTGTTAAGAACGCTTTCATCGCGTCTGGTGGCCGCATAGCTGAAGTTGGCCTCACTGCTTCGTGTGCATCCTGTGTTTTTGCTTTAGCTTTCGTCTTCTTCGTACTAGTTGAAATAAATTCTTCACCATACATCGTGTGGATGAATGACTTCACTTCTTCTTTTGCAGTATCAGAGATTCTCGTCGAGTCGGTACGCATATACGTAATCAAACCAACTGTACCTTCTTTTCCGATCGCAATTCCTTCATATAATTGTTGCGCTAGCATCATCGTTTTTCTCGCACGGAAATTCAGCTTACGTGCTGCCTCTTGTTGAAGGGATGAGGTTGTGAACGGCAACGCTGGGTTACGTTTACGTTCTTTTTTCACTACTTTTGATACTTCGAATTCGTCTGGCTTTATTGAATTGACGATTTTTTCCACTTGCTCTTGATTCGTCAGTTTCACTTTTTCTGCAGCATCGCCATAAAATTGTGCTTCAAAAGTTTTGTTATCTTTAGTGAATTGTGAAGTAATGGACCAGTACTCTTCTGGTTCAAATGCATTGATTTCATTTTCTCGGTCAATGATTAAACGCAAAGCAACTGATTGGACGCGTCCTGCGGATAATCCTTTTTTTACTTTCTTCCAAAGGATCGGGCTAATGTTATAGCCTACCAATCTATCCAATATCCTTCTCGCTTGCTGTGCGTCCACTAAATCCATGTTAATAGGACGAGGGTGTTTAAAAGATTCTTTGATTGCTTCTTTTGTGATTTCATTGAAGACCACGCGGCAATCAGATTCGATATCTACACCTAATTGGTGTGATAAATGCCAAGCTATTGCTTCCCCTTCACGATCCGGGTCAGCCGCTAGAAAAATTTTCTTCGCTTTTTTTGCTTCTTTTTTTAAGTCTTGAAGAATTGGTCCTTTTCCTCGGATCGTAATATACTTCGGTTCATAATTATTTTCGGTATCTACACCCATTTGACTGCGGGGTAAATCACGTAAATGACCAAGTGATGCACTAACTTTATACTTCTTTCCTAAGTAACGTTCAATCGTTTTCGCTTTAGCAGGCGATTCCACTATTACTAAGTAATCTGCCATATCGTTCCCTCCTCAGAGAGATTTCTTTATATTTATTCAGCAAAAGAATATCTGTTGCAAAATGTATAACAGTTTTCAGGATAATGCAACCTTTTAAACATCTGCCAAAAAGAGGATAGTCCAATTTATAGTAAAGAATCAATAATCTGATAACCACTCCATAACGGCTTGGCCCCTTCATCCAACAGCTTATTTGGACCTGCGGATAGAGCAGAATCTATCGAGCCAGGCACTGCAAATATTTCTTTTCCATGATCAAGAGCATGTTCGACTGTACTCATCGTTCCGCTTTTTTCGACAGATTCTGTAATGACTAACGCGCTGGATAAACCACTAATAATCCGATTGCGCATAGGAAATGTCCATTTTGCCGGCGGAAAGTACGGTGGATATTCCGTCACAAGTAAATGATTTTTCGCTATTTCTTCAGCAATTTTTTGATTCTTTTTCGGATACATATGAGAAAACCCATGACCTAAAACGCCAATTGTCTTTCCACCGTACCCGATAGCAGCTTGATGTGCCATCGTATCTGCTCCATCTGCTAAACCTGAGACAATTGGGATATGATGATCGACGAGTGGCGGCACAATAAATTCCAACGCTTTTTTGGAATAGCTCGTCGCTTTGCGGGAACCAATGATGCCAACACAAGGATGTTTTTTCAATAAAAGAGTATTCCCTTTAGTATAAAGAATAGCAGGTGGATCACATAGTCGTTTTAACTCCTCGGGATAATTGGAATGAAAATACGTGATGGGAATACAATCGTTTTTCTTTAACATTTCCACTATAGGAAGACAAGATATTTCTTTATATTTCACTGGAAATTGTTCCGTTTTTTCAAGGGGTAAATTTAAAACATACGACCACTGAAGAGCGGAGTAAGAGTGTAAATCTTCTAATGAAGGGTTCTCTTGTAATAGATTCGTAAAGCGATTAAAAGGTACTGGATGGATATAATGTACGTACAATAAATGGAGTTGTTGATTAGTATATAGCATCGAATTCTCCTCTGTTCGACACTACAAGCATGAGCACGAAAAAAGGAGTAGCAATTAAGCTACTCCTTTCAGTTTACTTCGTTTTACATTTCTCGTATAGTCCTTTTTCTTTCAGGACTTTGATTAATGTTTCACCTATGACAGAAGGTGTTTCTGCGACTTGAACGTCAGCTGCTTGTAAAGCTTTGATTTTATCAGCAGCTGTACCTTTACCTCCGGAAATTATAGCGCCTGCGTGTCCCATACGCTTACCTTCAGGTGCTGTTTGACCACCGATAAAGCCAACTACAGGCTTCGTCATATTTTCTTTAATCCAAGTGGCTGCTTCTTCTTCTGCAGTACCACCAATCTCACCGATCATGACTACTGCATATGTCTCGGGATCTTCATTGAATGCTTTCAAGACGTCGATAAAGTTCGTGCCGTTTACCGGGTCTCCACCAATTCCGACAGCCGTAGTTTGACCGATTCCTTCTTGTGTCAACTGATGAACCGCTTCATACGTTAGTGTACCTGAACGAGAAACTACGCCCACATGCCCTTTTGTATGAATATAGCCTGGCATAATACCGATCTTCGTCTCATCTGCAGTGATGACACCTGGACAGTTTGGACCGATCAAGCGAGTATTTTTGCCTTCCATATAACGCTTCACTTTAATCATATCTAGAACAGGAATATGCTCTGTAATACAGATTGTCATTTCCAGTTCAGCATCTACGCCTTCCATAATTGCATCCGCTGCAAATGGTGCAGGAACATAGATAATGGAAACAGTTGCGCCTGTTTCTTTAACTGCTTCTTCCACAGTATCAAATACCGGCACGCCTTCCACTGTCTGACCGCCTTTACCAGGCGTTACGCCAGCGACAATTTTCGTACCATATTCCAACATTTGCTGTGTATGGAACAGGGCAGTGGAACCTGTAATTCCTTGTACAATGACTTTTGTATCTTTATTTACATAAATACTCATGATTTGTACCTGCCTTTCTTATCCTATCAACTCGACGATTTTTTCCGCGCCTTCTGCCATGGAATCCGCTGCAACAATATTGATGCCGGACTCTTTCAGCAAGGCTTTCCCGCGTTCTACATTCGTTCCTTCAAGACGCACGACAAGTGGTACTTGAAGCCCTACTTCTTTAGCAGCTTCAATTACACCTTCAGCAATTACGTCACATTTCATGATTCCGCCAAAGATATTAACAAAAATACCTTTTACTTTTGGATCAGATAAAATAATTTTGAAAGCAGCCGCTACTTTTTCTTTCTTCGCGCCGCCCCCAACATCCAAGAAGTTAGCGGGTTCTCCGCCATAGAAATGAATCGTGTCCATTGTAGCCATCGCTAAACCGGCTCCGTTAACCATGCAACCGATATTTCCGTCTAGAGAAATATAGCTCAAGTCATACTTGGATGCTTCAATTTCTTTCGGATCCTCTTCATCATAGTCACGTAATTCCATAATGTCTTTATGACGGAATGTCGCGTTATCGTCAAAGTTGAATTTCGCGTCCAATGCAAGTACACGATTATCTTTTGTTACGACCAGTGGATTAATCTCCACGATTGATGCATCTTTTTCACTGAATACTTTATATAATCCTAAGAAAAAGCTTACTGCTTTATTGATAAGATTGCTTGGGATCTCCATGTTGAACGCCATACGACGTGCCTGGAAAGGAACCAAACCAACTACCGGATCTATTACTTCATAGAAAATCTTTTCAGGGCTATGTTCTGCCACCTCTTCGATTTCTACGCCACCTTCTGCTGAACCCATCAATGTTACACGATCTGTTGCTCGGTCCACGACGAGGCCGATATAGAATTCTTTATCAATATCGATTCCTTCTTCAACAAGAAGACGTTTTACTTCTTGCCCTTTAGGACCAGTCTGGTGTGTTACAAGTTGCGTACCGATTAAATCAGCTGCTACTGAACGCACTTCATCAAGCGTTTTCACAATCTTGACTCCGCCTGCTTTACCGCGTCCACCTGCGTGTATTTGCGCTTTTACCACAATAGGCTCTGTACCGATTTCTTTCGCGATTGCCATTGCTTCTTTTGGTGAAAATGCGACACGGCCTTTCGAAACAGCCACTCCATAATCTCTCAATAGCTGCTTCCCTTGATATTCATGGATGTTCATACGTACTGCCTCCATTCGATTTACAATTGCTTGAAGTTCAACTACTGTTTTATTGTAATCAAACCGTCACACATTGTCCATGAATCGCTATTGTAAAACAAAATTCTTTAATTTCCCACAATTTAAAAGCACCTTATCTTATATTGCTTTTTTCACGATCTAAACGATAAATATACGCGAACACTTCCGATACAGCTTGGTAGAGTTCTTCAGGTATCGTATCGTTGACATTTAATTGACCAAGTAATTCCAGCAGACTTGGATCTTCCTGAACGGGAATAGCATGTTCTTGCGCGCGTTCAAGAATATTTTCAGCAATTTTCCCTTTTCCTTTCGCTATTACTTTCGGAGCATCTGATACTTCAGGATCATAGGACAATGCAACGGCTTCTTTTCTTGTAAAACGTTGTTCATTTTTCATATCCTGTAATCTACTCCTCCCTCATCCAACTGGAAGGTGTTAGCCGCTTTTTTGATGTTTTGCTGTTTTTCTGTGAATGCTTTAAACATAACGCCTGACAGTTTATAACCTACTCCTTCAAGGCCTTCTTTCAAGACATCTTGGAAAGTTGCACCCGTTGTCTTCAATGAAGATTCATCATTATAAATTGTTAAATTCACCACTTTATTTTGCACGTGCATATCGACTAATGTTGTCGCTAGTGATTCTAATTCTAAATAAAATAATATCCGTGCAAAGGCTGGGTCAATTTTCCCATTTTCTTTCATACGGCTATTCCATTGCAACGTAGCATCAATTTTCTTACCAAACATTTCAAGTGGCAGTTGCATAATCAGCTGTTGTTGCGTGCCTGTCTCTCCTGACTGGAGTAGAGTTCCATTCATGCGAAGTACCATGGTCTCCGCTGCCTCACGCAGTGCCGGTGAAAGCGATGGATCTTGCAGCATGGCTAGCAATTGGGGTTTTAAAGTGCTTGCCAAATTGGCTACATCAGGTTCTTTTGCACCGAGCATCGCTTCGTAATTCACACCTAATGTACTCAATACATGTTGTATGGCTTCTTTCATGACTGCTCCATTTACCGTCTGTGATACTTGAGTTTCAGCATGCTGAATTAATTGTTTCACTTGACTACTCTCTGACTTTTCAGCCGTTTGCATTAATGCCCGAATTGCCTCATTTTCTTTATTTTGTGGTACTAAAAGCGAAAGTACCGACTGTTGTTCTTCCTTCATCATAGTTGGTTGCTGTGATGAAATAGCGGCTGTTTGTGTTGCTGTAACTTGTGTAAATACTTTACTAAATTGCTCAACGACAATAGCTTTAGCACCATCTGTCATGGGTTGTTGGGTTATCTGATTCATCACAGTCTGCAATGCGTTTTTTACGGATTCCGGAAGTGTAGTGTTGGGTAGCTGCTGCGTAATATTTTGAACAACAGCTTTCATTGTTTGTTGATTTGCAACAGGCGTCTGACTCAACTGAGTTATTAAAGACTGTATAGCCTTATTGGCCTCTGTTTGATTCGTCATGACGCTAGTAACATTTGCAGGTAGCGTATCCGCTTTGGTGGTCTGCTCAGCCAATACTTGAGGCAAGTTTGCCAACGACGTTCGAGCTGGCAGTATATCAGCGCTTTTTAATAATTGTAGTGCAGCAAACCGGTCTGCTTGACTAGCTTGGGAGTTAAGCAATTGGGATACAGTTTGATTAAGCAGTTCCTTCCCTACCGCTTGGCTTAAAGGAGAAGACAGAGCTTGCATCGTCACCAGAAGCTGTTCACGCATTGCTGGAGGCAGGTTAGGCTCACTTTGGATGGTAGTTAGCAGTGTTGTGAATTGTTGCGCAATCGTGCCCGTGTGAGCTTGTAGAAGCGATTGAAATATAGCAGGCGTAAAAGGTAGCCTTGCTTCAGCCATTTTTCCAAGCGTTGCGAGCGCCTCTGCTTTCATTCCTTCAGGCAATGTTTTCAGAAGGTTGACAGCTTCAAGCATATTTTCTTTTGTCATAGGAATCTTTTGCTTGACGATTGTCGCGAGTACATCTTTCATTTCTTTCGTTTTAGGTAAACTTAACGATTCCATTAACTGGCTGAGTTGAACTGACTGACCTTCTCCCCGCATCGGACCGGAAATAACCTGTAACCGTAATTCAGGTTCAGTGCCATTGACCTTAAAGTAATAATTATCTCCTGCCTGCATAGGCACTTCCAATTTTGCATACAACTGCTGATTCCCAACTTGCACTTGCGCCATTTGACCAGGAAATAATTGCGTGATCTTGCCATGTATCATTTGTCCTTCCTTCAGTGACAGCGGTTGAGTTTCCGTCGTAGTAGCTCTTGCAGATGAAGCGGATAATGAATGTAAGTTCATTGTCGATCCCTCCACATCGTTTTGATCGGTTCGAATGATTTACGATGATGCTCACAAAATCCATGTGTTTCAAGTCCTTGTATATGTTTCGCTGTTCCATATCCCGCATTCTCATTAAATGCATACCAAGGAAACTCCTCATGCAATTCATTCATCAGCGCATCACGGGTTGTTTTAGCTAATATAGAGGCAGCTGCAATAGATAAGCTTTTTTCATCACCTTTTACAATGGAATAACACGGGCATGTTGTGTGTAGATTCATTGCATCTGCTACCACTACATGTGGCGCTATGTCCAGTTCATTAACAGCCATTTCCATCGATTGTTTTGTTGCTTGATATATGTTCAATTCATCTATTACTTTAGCAGGTTGCACATGTATGGCGTACGCCACGGCCTGTTCCTTAATTAATCTAGCAAATTCTTGCCTTTTCTCTTTAGACACTTTCTTTGAATCGTCCAGTCCGATTAAAGCTGAGCAATCCTCAGGTAGTACAACCGCAGCTGTAACTACCGGTCCCGCCAAAGGCCCTCTTCCCGCTTCGTCAATTCCCGCCACTAATGAGACTCGTGAAGATCTATACGAATCATCAAAAGCTATTTTCTTTTGAAATTCTTGAATAAGTGCTTGTTTTTTATCATATCGAGCGCGCCACTGAATAATCGCTTGTTGAACACCTTTTCTAGTGTCGGCTTCTAGTTCCGTAAGCCACTCATTCGGTTCGTGTAACTCTAGTAATTGATCTTTTATTTGCTGTATAGTTGTCAATTTCTTCACCTGTCCATCTTCAATATGATTGTCTATGTATTATATCGGTTCCTACATGATTTTTTCGACAAAAAAGCAACGGTTCGGAATCAGAGTTCCAAGCCGTTGCGTCTAGTCATTCGAATTCCTCTGGGAAATCGAATGTTAATTTACCTACTTGCTGGTCGCGGATGTCTTGTACGATCATTTCTGCTACTTTGTCATAATCAATTTCTCCGCCTACAGTATATACTTTTCGACGTTCACCGATTGTATCGAACAATGATTGAATATGATCACCCACTGTGGTCATTTCATAGCGTTGCGCCAATCTTTCAGGATAATGCGTCTCTAAAAATCGAAGTCCATATACCGCAAGTTCCTCCATATTTAATATAGAGTCCTTGATTGCACCAGTTAACGCCAACTTATAACCAACTTGCTGGTCTTCAAACTTCGGCCACAGTACTCCTGGTGTATCCAAAAGTTCTAATTCTTTCTCGAATTTAATCCATTGTTGCGCTTTGGTTACACCCGGTTTGTTTCCTGTTTTCGCGATGTTTTTCTTCGCTAATCGGTTAATCAACGTAGATTTTCCAACGTTTGGAATACCGACTATCATTGCGCGAATTGCTCCTGGACGTATTCCTCGCTGCTTCATGCGGTCAAATTTGGGTTGCAAGATTTCTTTAGCCGCTTTGGTAACTGTTTGAATACCTTTACCTTCAAATGAGTTGATCGCCACAGTACGTAAGCCTCGCTGTTCAAAGTAGGCAATCCAACGTTTAGTTTGCACTTCGTCCGCTAAATCCATCTTATTTAAAATAAGCAATCTTGGTTTCTGCTGTGTCACTTCGTCTATCATAGGGTTACGTGATGAAAGCGGCAGCCTAGCATCAATTAACTCAAATACTATATCCACTAACTTTAGTTTTTCTGTGACTTCACGTCTTGCTTTCGCCATATGGCCTGGAAACCATTGAATAGCCATTCGAATCGTCTCCTTTCGTTATTTCACAATACCGAAGTCTTTAATCGGCCAGAATACTACACTGGTACTGCCGATGACTTCATCGATTGAAACTGCACCAATATGTCTGGAATCTTTACTTTTCCGACGGTTATCACCCATTACAAATATGTGATCTTCAGGCACTGTTTCTGCCTCGATTTGCGGTATGTCCTGCAGTGTAAAGTCTTCCGTTAGCGTACCATCTTGCACTTCCGCTTTGTATTGATCGAGGTACGGCTCTTCGTATGGTTCATCGTTTACATACAGTACATCATCTCTGTACTCCACTGTATCTCCTGGCAGACCAATCACACGTTTAATATAATCTTTCTGCTCAGGCGCATGGAATACTACGATATCGAAACGATGTGGTTCACCAATTGTATAACCGATTTTATTAACGATCATACGGTCCCCATGTTCCAACGTCGGCATCATGGAAATACCATCAACGACGATTGGTGTGAATAAAAAGATACGAATAATGGCGGCTAATCCAAACGCTATTAACAATGCTTTAATCCATTCCAGTCCTTCACTTCTCGTTTTTTTCTCTTCCATCAATCTAGCCTCCTGCCCTGTCTGTTATTATTGTACAGCCAATTGTCTTTCTGAGCAAAAAGAAAGGAGGCCAAGTACAAGGCCTCCTTCGTTTCTGTTTATCTTATTAGCGGAGTTCTTTAATACGTGCTGCTTTACCACGTAGTTTACGTAGGTAGTACAACTTCGCACGACGAACTTTACCGCGACGAGTTACTTCAATTTTAGCTAGCTTAGGTGTGTGTAATGGGAATGTACGCTCTACGCCAACACCATTTGAAATTTTACGTACAGTGAAAGTCTCGCTGATTCCGCCACCGCGACGTTTGATAACAATACCTTCGAACAACTGGATACGCTCACGAGTTCCCTCAATGATCTTCACGTGCAAGCGAAGTGTATCGCCAGGACGGAATGAAGGGTGTTCAGTGCGTAACTGATCTTTTGTAATATCTGCAATTAGTTTTTGCATGTTTTTCTCTCCTTCTTTTCTGATGCTCTTGCACGTTTTGCTTTGCAGCGGAACAACAGTAAAATAGGCGCTCTTAAAAAGCGCTTTATAAATCATAGCACACGCTTGTTAACGAATCAAGCTAAATTAACCTCTTTTTTGTACCCATTGCTGATAAAGTTTTTTTTGATGATCTGTTAACGGTGCTTCTTGCAATAATTCAGGACGCCGTTGTGCCGTTCGAATGAATGCTTGCTCTTCTCTCCACTTTTCAATCTCGGCATGATTGCCCGACAACAGCACAGGAGGCACTTCAAGGCCGTTGAACGTTGCTGGCCGAGTGTATTGCGGATGTTCTAACATACCCGTTGAAAACGAGTCGTGGACAGCCGATTGATCATTGCCTAGAACGTCAGGGAGTAACCGCACTACACTATCAATGATCGCCATAGAAGCAACTTCCCCACCCGTCAACACGAAGTCACCTAGTGAGATTTCATCCGTAACCAAATGTTCACGAATTCTCTCATCATATCCTTCGTAATGGCCACAGATAAAAACTAGATGTTGCTCTTTCGCAAGTTCTTCTGCTTTCTTCTGCGTGAAACGTTCGCCTTGTGGACACATTAAGATCACGCGGGGCTTACTGTTACTTGTGTTCGTGACGGCTTCTACAGCCGCAAAGAGAGGTTCAGGTTTCAGTACCATTCCTGCACCGCCACCGTACGGATAATCATCCACTTTTTTATGTTTGTTTGTTGAGTAGTCACGAAAATCCGTGACTGTAAACGATGCGGCTTGCTGTTCTTGCGCTTTTTTCATGATGGAAGATTGAAGTACACCTTCAAACATTTCTGGGAACAATGAAAGAACGTCGATTTTCATCATGAAAGCAATCCGTCCATCAATTCAATTTTAATGATTTGCTCGTCAATATCGATATCCTTTACCACATCTTCGATATATGGGATATAATGCGGCTTGCCTTCAGCAGGCGTTACCTCCCATACATCATTGGCACCTGTTTCAATAATTTCTGTAACCGTACCGATTTCTTCACCTGTTTCAGTAACCACGCGGCAGCCAATGATTTCATGATAATAAAATTCATTTTCTTCGAGTTCTGTCAATTCTTTCTCCGATACTTTGATTACACCGTCGCGGAACTTCTCGACATCATTGATATTTGGATAGCCTTCAAACATAAGTAAATCGAAATTTTTATGCTTACGGTGACTAATCACTTTCACAAACGTAGGTGCCTTGCTTTTTGGCATGAAGATCGCAAGCTCACTTCCCACTTCATATCGCTCATCCGGAAAATCCGTTTTGGACATCACACGAACTTCACCTTTAATACCATGCGTATTCACAATCGTGCCTACATTAAACCATTCCATTATTTCGCCTCCGTTATATAAATAAAAGTATTTATATGTGCAAAAAAGGAAGGAACCGGGGCTCCTTCCTTTTGGATCAATCCAAGATATCCAAATACACTTTTTTGCCGTGGTGGCTGCCTGCTGCTGAGTAAACAATCGTACGGATCGCTTTTGCCACACGACCTTGCTTCCCGATCACTTTACCCATATCTTCCGCATTCACTGATAACTGATAAACAACTCGTTGAGACTGTTCTTCAGCTACCACTTTCACGTCGTCCGGGTAATCGACTAACGGTTTTACAATTGTTTCAATCAGCTGCTTCATGTCCACCCCTCCAAATTACTTGCTGTATTTAGCGTTATGGAATTTTTCCATGATACCTTGCTCAGAGAACAAGTTACGAACTGTATCAGATGGTTTAGCTCCATCTTGAAGCCATTTCAAAGCCAATTCTTCGTTGATTTCAACTGTTGCTGGCTTTGTAAGCGGGTTGTATGTACCAACCTGATCGATTTGACGGCCGTCACGTGGTGCACGTGCATCAGCTACTACAATACGATAAAAAGGAGATCTCTTAGCTCCCATACGTTTTAGACGAATTTTAACTGCCATTATTATCTACACCTCCGAATAGTTTCACACAAGATAGTATATTACCAAGGTTTTATTTGTTTGTAAAGTGTTTTTTCTTAACACCTTCTATTTTATTTAAAAAACGCATCAAAACCAGGCATTTTACCTTTCTTCTTACCTTTTTGTTGCATATTGGTCATTTGCTTAACCATTTTCTTCATTTCCTCAAACTGCTTCAGCAAACGGTTGACTTCTTGAGTGGAAGTTCCAGAACCTGTAGCAATTCTTTTTTTGCGGCTCGCATTAATAATTTCCGGGTTTTCCCGTTCAGCAAGCGTCATAGAGTAAATGACTGCTTCCACACGACCCATCTGACTCTCATCCACTTTAGCATTGTCGAGTCCTTTGATTTTGTTCGCACCCGGCATCATTTTCAGAATTTCGTCGAGTGGTCCCATCTTCTTTACTTGTTGCATTTGATCAAGAAAGTCATCTAGCGTAAAGCTTTGAGTACGCAATTTCTGCTCTAACTCTTTCGCTTTATTTTCATCGACGTTTTCCTGCGCTTTTTCAATCAATGACATGACATCGCCCATACCTAAAATTCGTGACGCCATACGTTCTGGATGGAATGGTTCAAGCGCATCCATCTTTTCACCCATACCGACAAATTTGATTGGTTTTTCTGTAACGGTACGAATAGATAATGCCGCACCCCCACGTGTGTCCCCATCAAGTTTTGTTAAGATGACGCCAGTGATTCCAAGTGTATCATCGAAACTTTTCGCGACATTGACTGCATCTTGACCTGTCATCGCATCCACTACGAGGAATATTTCATCAGGATTAGTCAGTTCACGAATATCTTTCAGTTCCTGCATAAGTGCTTCATCCACATGGAGTCGACCTGCAGTATCAATGATTACAACATCATTATGCTCACGTTCTGCCTCTTCCATTGCTTGTTTGGCAATTTCAACAGGCGATTGATCGGTCCCCATAGAAAACACAGGTACTGTGATCTGTTTCCCTAACGTTTCCAGTTGTTGAATCGCTGCTGGGCGATATACATCCGCAGCCACAAGCAAAGGTTTCTTATTATGCTTTTTACGTAGAACTGTGGCTAATTTACCAGTAGACGTTGTTTTACCAGCACCTTGCAAACCTACCATCATGATGACTGTAGGCGATTTACGTGCGAATTGAATAGGATTTTGTTCTCCACCCATCAAATTCGTTAATTCGTCTTTTACGATTTTCACTACCTGCTGACCAGGTGTCAAACTTTTCATTACGTCCTGACCCACTGAGCGCTCGCTGACCGTCTTGACAAATTGTTTAACGACTTTCAAGTTAACGTCTGCTTCAATTAGTGCAAAACGCACTTCACGCATCATTTCTTTTACGTCAGCTTCGTTAATTTTACCTTTGCCTGTAATTTTATTCATAGTTCCTTGCAGGCGTTCGGCTAGACCTTCAAATGCCATAGACAATCCCCCCTATTCAAAATCCTTTAAGGTATGTAGCAATTTCATGAAGTGACTGGAATTTTGACTAGGAGCCATTTCTTCCAGTAGCTCTATAATTTCAAGTCGACCTTCATGCTTTTCAAACAGATTGAGTTTCTTCTCGTAATCTTCGAGCATAGCCTCAGTCCGTCTCACATTGTCATACACAGCCTGTCTCGATACGCCATACTGCTCAGCGATTTCACCGAGAGAAAGATCATCCAAATAATATAATTGCATATATAAACGTTGTTTGTCAGTTAATAATGATTGATAAAAATCAAAGAGGAAGTTCACTCTTGTCGTTTTTTCAAGCAAGATCACGACCTCCTTCAGCCACTATTCTATACTATCGTGCGCTTGTAATGCTGTCAAGTGATTTTACTTGTCTTCTTCAACTTCGTTTTCATCGTCTTCAGTTTCTTCCATTTCCAATCCGTTCGCAAACAATCCATAAACATATTTCACCGGATCGAAAGGTTGTAAATCATCGATGCCTTCACCGAGACCTACATATTTTACTGGAATATCGAGCTTATTACGAATAGCTAATACAATACCGCCTTTCGCTGTACCATCTAGCTTGGTCAATACAATCCCTGTGACATTCGTCGCGTCGTTAAATGTCTGCGCTTGGATTAACGCGTTCTGTCCAGTCGTCGCATCTAACGCCAATAATACTTCATGTGGAGCGTCTTCAATTTCTCGGCCAATGACGCGGTGTACTTTTTCTAGCTCATTCATCAAGTTCACTTTATTTTGTAAGCGACCTGCTGTATCACAGATTAACACATCAACATTACGCTTCTTAGCCGCCTTCACAGCATCAAAGATAACTGCAGCTGGATCTGAACCTTCTGCCTGACGTACAACCTCTACACCCGTACGTTCTCCCCAGACAACAAGCTGTTCAATGGCACCTGCGCGGAATGTATCACCGGCAGCTAGCATAACAGTTTTTCCCTCTTTCGTAAGGCGGGCAGCCATTTTTCCGATCGTTGTTGTTTTCCCCACACCGTTCACACCGACCATTAAAATTACGTTTAGTCTTCCTTCTTCGATATTCAGTTCACTAGAAACTTCTTCACCTGAATTGTAAATTTCTACAAGCTTCTCAGATATTAATGATTGCATACCTGAAGTGTCCTTGATATTTTTACGTTGCACTTCTTCTTTCAGCAAATCAATCAATTCCATAACCGTTTCGAAGCCTACGTCTGCTTGGAGTAATAATTCTTCCAATTCTTCGAAGAATTCTTCATCGACTACACGGAATCTAAATACTAAATCATTAACTTTCGATGTAAATGAGTCGCGTGTCTTTGTCAGTCCATCTTTGAACTTCTCTGCTACCACTTCGTTTGTTCCTGATATTTTATCTTTTATCTTCTTAAAGAAAGACATTCACTTCACTCCTTAGCTACTGATTTCCTCTGGCACTTCAGATAGTTTAACAGAAAGTAATTTCGAGACACCTGACTCTTGCATCGTAATGCCATATAAGACGTCCGCACCTTCCATCGTGCCTTTTCGATGCGTGATCACAATGAATTGTGTCTGATCCGAAACCTTCCTCAAATAATTACTATATCGTACGACATTCGCTTCATCCAGTGCCGCTTCTACTTCATCGAGAATGCAAAAAGGCACAGGACGAACTTCTAAAATAGAGAACAACAAAGAAATAACCGTTAATGCACGTTCCCCGCCAGATAACAGGCGCAAATTCTGTAATTTTTTCCCCGGAGGTCGTGCCATGATATCAATTCCGGTCGTAAGTAAGTTGTTTGGATCCGTTAATACAAGATCCGCTTCCCCACCACCAAACATATCCTTAAATACGCGACGAAAATGACTACGAATCGCTTCAAATGTTGTCTCGAAGCGGCTCTTCATTTCCTGATCCATTTCTGCCATGGCTTCTTGTAACGTATTTTTAGCTTCGACCAAATCATTTCGCTGTGATTGTAAAAACTCATGACGTTCTGAAACTTCTTCAAATTCTTGAATCGCATTCGGATTGACAGGTCCTATCGTGGCTAGTTGTCGCTTACAATCTTCCACTGTTTTGCGAAGTAGCGGAATATCCACCGGCTCAATCTGCAGTTCATTCGGCCGCAAGCCGTATTCTTCATCCAAACGATCTCTAACCGTTTCATACTGTGTTTCGAGTCTGGATAACTGAATCCTCAATGTGTTCAGTCGCTCAGAAATAGTACTTACTTGTTGTCTAATCGTTTTAATACGTTGTTCTTGATCGTGAACATGCTTTGCTTGCTGAACACGCTTTGCTTTTTCCGTCTCGATCGTTTTTTGCAATGTTTGTTTTGCTTCATTCGCTTGTTGACTTTGTTTATCTATTTCCTCAGGCGTTAACTCCTTACCTATTACAACCTCTTGCACATATTGCTGTTCTTCTCGCAAACGGCTTATTGTCTGCTCCAATTCATCTAATTGGGTGACTGTTTCCAACATACCGCTTGAATGATAGGCATTTTGCTCTTTCAATACGGCGCTTTTTTGTTGTAAGTCATGCAATCTCTTCTGTAGAGATTGTTGTTCTTCTCGTCGGTTCTCTACTAATCTTTCCAAACCTTCCAACTTTTCCAACGTCTCTTGAAGTTCATTTTTTAATGCTTCATGACGAGTTTGTAGCTCTTGTTTTTTAGTCGATAACTGTTTTTCGGCAGAAACTGTATCTGTGCGTCCGATTTCAATTGTGGATATTTCCATTTCAACAGAACGCATTTCCATTTCCGTTTCTTGTAAAGATGACTGAATAAGAGACTTTTTCTGTTGGATTTCTTCTAATTTCACGCGTAATTGATCACGAAGATGTAAACTCGCTCCAACGAGATTACGCGTTTCAGACGTCTGTGCAGTAGCCTGTTGAATAGACTCATCCATTTGCTGCAATTGATTTGCAAGAGTCTCTAGCTCCGCCTTACGTGAAAAAAGCGTGGATTGGCCTTTCGCCCCGCCACCTGTCAATGAACCGCCTGCATTTATTATATCTCCGTCCAGCGTCACTATGCGATAGCGGTGTCCTATTGTTTTTGCTAAACCTGATGCAGCTTCTAAATCACTAGCGATAATCGTTTGACCTAGTAAATTTTTAGCAACCGACTCATATGCCACAGATGTCTGAATGAGTTCAAATGCTGTTCCGATAAAACCTTGCTGTTGCGTGAGTACTTGCCGGCTATTCATAGGTAGTTCACGCGGCTTTAAAATATCCATAGGAAGAAACGTAGCGCGACCGAAATTTTTCGTTTTTAAATAACCGATAGCTCGTCTTGCATCACGCTCAGTCGTGGTAATAATATGCTGCATGGCACCACCAAGTGCCGTTTCGATTGCTTTTGTGTAGGCTGGTTCTGTCGTAATGAGTTCCACTACAGCCCCTTCGATGCCCTGTATCCGTTGTTGTTGCTTCGCATGAAGTACTTCTTTGACACCTGAATAGAACCCTGAAAAGTCCTTTTCAAGACTTTCCAGAGCACGAAGTCTTCCTTGCATTTCGGATTGTTTACGCAATGCTTTTTGCAGAAACTGCTGTTGGGTAGATAGACGTTGCTCTTCTTCTGTTAATTGTTGATGACAAGCTCTAGCTGACTTCTCTAGCTCGTCAAGCTGTTGCTGTACACTATTTTTTTCTTTAATCTTTTCCTGCTGTTCTTTCGCAAGTTGTTGTTTGCGTTCGGAAAGCAAGGTAGTTTGAACCGTGATCTTTTCTGTGGAAGATTTCTCTCCCTGAAGCCGCTCTTCTACATGCTTGATTTCACTTCGTACAGTCGCCTCTTCATTGAGGCGCTCAATGTAGACGGATTTCAATTGTTCAATTTGCTGTTCGGTTTCTTTTAATGAACTGTTTAACATGGCCGTGACTTGCTTACTTTCTTTCGTCACTTCTTCAAGTTCATGCTGAGCAGCTTTCTGCTTCATCTGCATGGAATGAAGTTTATCTTTAGCCATTTGTTGTGCTTGTTCTGCAGTAAGCAACTCTTTTTCAATACGCTCCACTTGTTGCTTCGTATTGCGGGTCTTTTCAACGGATAGCAATCTTCTGCCTTCCCACTTTTCAGCTTCTGCTGCCTGTTCGATCAATTCGTTTTGATATTCATCCAGTTGAAGCTCTACTTTCTTAAGGCCTTTTTTGTCAAAGTCCAATTCTTGTTCATATTGTGTAAGGTCATCGGAAGTCTTTCGCAATTCTAATTCATCATTTTTTACAACTGCCGTTTTTTCAGAAATTTGCTGTTGTAAAGCAGAAGCGTCGTGGTGGAGTAGACGAACATCAGCTTCCCGAAGTTCTGCACGTAGATCAGAAGCTTTACGCGCCAAACTTGCTTCTTTTTGAAGAGGAATGAGTCGATCATCGATTTCTTTTAATATATCCAGTACACGATCTAAATTATCAGTCGTCTCAAATAATTTATGCTCTGCTTGCAGTTTATGTGTTTTATATTTCAAGACACCTGCTGCTTCGTCAAAGACATTGCGTCTTTCATCAGCACGACTATTCAATATTTCATCAACCCGACCTTGCGAAATAATGGAGAAAGCCTCTTTTCCCAGCCCTGAATCCATAAATAGCGTGGTGATATCTTTTAACCTGCAAGTCTGGCCGTTTAGCAGATATGCACTATCTCCGGATCGAAAAACTCTTCTAGTTACACTGATTTCAGTGTAGTCAAGCGGAAATAGATTTTGTGTATTATCCAATATGAGTGTGACTTCTGCAAAATTAACTGCTTTGCGGGAATCACTGCCTGCGAAAATGACATCTTCCATTTTACTACCGCGCAATGATTTTGCGGATTGTTCACCGAGCACCCAGCGAATCGCATCGATAATATTACTTTTTCCGCTTCCGTTAGGCCCTACAATGGCCGTTACTCCTGGTACGAAATCAACATGGATCTTTTCCGCGAAAGATTTAAAGCCTGCGATTTCCAGCCTTTTCAAAAACACGATTAGTTCTCCCCTTCGGTTGTCTGCATCAATAAGTGTTCTATCGCACGACGGGCAGCTTCCTGTTCCGCTTCTTTCTTGGATTTTCCAATTCCTTTTCCAAGTTGTTGTTCATTGAGATTAACTACGGTAACAAACTTTTTCGCATGTGCAGGACCTTTTTCCTCAATAACTTCATAGTGAAGGGGTCCGTTATTTTTTTGCTGCACCAATTCTTGCAGACGACTCTTATAATCTGTCACATGCGAAAAAGCTCCGATACTAATTTTCGGAAAAACGATTCGTTTTAGAAACTCTTCAACAACTTCCATGCCCTGATCCAAGTACAACGCACCGATATACGCTTCAAATACATCCGCCAGTAATGCAGGACGCATTCTTCCACCAGTTAGTTCTTCACCCTTACCCAGAAGAATATAATCTCCAAAGTTCAATTCATTCGAAAACTTAACAAGTGATGGCTCACAAACAATCGCTGCACGAAGTTTCGTCAGTTCCCCTTCGCTTTTTGCCGGTTCTGTACGGAATAAAAATTTAGATACTCCAAGTTCCAATACAGCGTCTCCTAGGAATTCTAATCGTTCATTATCAGAAAACTTCTTTCGGCGATGTTCATTGACATAGGATGAATGGGTAAATGCATTATACAATAATTTCTCATCCTGGAATTGAACGCCTAATTCCTGCTGGAGCTTGGTGAATTTCTCGCGTACAGCTTGTGGCAATGTAGGGTGTGATGCGGTTTCTTTCGAATTTCTTTTATTTTTCATAAACTACTCTGCCTCTCATCTATTAATAGTCTGTACACACGTGTAAAGCGAAAAGAGACGCTTTCTCCTTTTCAGACGAAAGGAAGAAAGTGTCTCACCAATAAGGTCATTCGCCTACTTTTTCTGTAATGTACGTTACTGCATCTCCGACAGTTGCAATTTTCTCTGCATCGTCATCAGAAATTTCCGTTTCAAACTCATCTTCAAATTCCATAACAAGTTCTACTACATCTAGTGAATCAGCTCCAAGATCCTCACGGAAAGAAGCTTCAGGTTTTACTTCGCTTTCATCGACACCTAGACGGTCGACAACTACTTTTGTTACGCGCTCAAGTACTGTTGACAACATAGTCACCTCCTCTCAAGGCCAAAGTCAGCTCATTAGCTACTATTGAATTATAGAGGGTAGTCCCCTCGTTACGCAACCATAAACGGCGCTTTAAAAGAAGTAGTACATTTACATCACCATACCGCCGTCTACATTGATAGTCTGACCGGTAATATATTTCGCTTCATCGGATAGTAAGAATGCGACGACACTCGCTACATCTTCCGAACTTCCAAGCTTGCCTAAAGGAATTGTTGACAATAATTGCTCTTTCATATCATCGCCCAATTCATCCGTCATATCAGTTGTAATGAATCCTGGAGCAACAGCATTCACTAAAATATTACGCGCTGCCAATTCTTTTGCAGTTGTTTTTGTCAAACCAATAACGCCCGCTTTTGCTGCCACATAATTTGCTTGCCCTGCATTTCCTGCAACACCTACAACCGAAGCCATATTCACGATTCTTCCTGCACGCTGACGCATCATTTGGCGCGTAACAGCTTTTGTGCAAAGGAATACACCTTTTAAGTTAATCGATAATACATCATCCCACTCGTCTTCCTTCATGCGCATCAATAAATTATCTCGTGTGATGCCAGCGTTATTCACGAGGATGTCAATACTACCAAATTGTTTAATTGTCTCATCCATCATAGCTTTCACTTGATCAGCATCGGAAACATTCGCTTGAAAGACGAGTGCTTCTCCACCCGCAGATCGAATTTCCTCTGCAACCGTTTCTGCTCGATCTTGGCTACCGCTATAATTAACGACTACCTTAGCACCTTCTGAAGCTAAGCGTAAAGCGACAGTGCGCCCAATCCCTCTGGATGCTCCTGTAACTACTGCCGTTTTTCCATCGAATCTTCCCATCATGACCATCCTTTCGCTTCTTCAAGCAACTTCTCAAGTGTTTCTTCATCGTATACTGGGTACACTTTAGCTGTACGGTCTATTTTACGGATTAATCCGCTCAATACCTTTCCAGGTCCACATTCTATGAAACGAGTAACACCCAATTCAAGTAGTTTTTCAATAGACTCTTCCCAGCGTACGGGTGAGTACAATTGTTCAACTAGTAATTTCTTTATTTCGTCCTGCTTTGTTACTTCGTCTGCTGTGACGTTTGCAATGACAGGGATTTTCGCATCTTTCATATCAATGCCTTCAAGCGTCTTTTGTAATTCTCCTGCTGCTGGTTGCATGAGAACAGAATGGAAAGGTCCACTTACATTCAATGGCAATGCACGTTTCGCACCCGCCTCCTTCAAGGCAGTACACGCTTTGTCCACACCTTCTTTTGCACCCGAAATAACGATTTGGCCAGGGCAGTTTAAGTTGGCTGGTTGTACTGGATGTCCCGACTCTGTAATGTTCGCTGTAATCGACTCCAATACGTCACGATCCATTCCAAGTATGGCCGCCATGGCACCTTTACCTGCTGGTACGGCATCATTCATATACAGACCTCTTTTATGAACAGCCACTACCGCATCTTCAAATGAAAGAACTTTGGATTCAACAAGAGCTGTATACTCGCCTAGACTATGTCCTGCTGTATAGTCTGGCGTAATGCCTTCTTCTTCCAAACGTGCTGCGATCATCGCACCCACTGTAAGTAGAGCTGGTTGAGCATTATAAGTTAACGTCAATTCATCTTGAGGGCCTTCGAGCATCAATGTGCTCAGTTCAAAACCAAGAGCTTTATCGGCTTTTTGCATGAACTCTTTACACGTTTCGTTCTTCTCTGTGAATACTTTCCCCATCCCTACTGCTTGTGAGCCTTGTCCCGGGAAAACAAATGCCAGTTTACTCAAGATTCCTCTTCCTCTCCGATTGTTTTTTTAATCGTTTCGCATACTTGGTATTGTACCATGGTTCTTGCTTGGCGAACTGCATTAAAAAGCGCGTTGGCATTTGATGAACCATGCGCTTTGATGACAGGATGATTCAAGCCAAACAAACCCGCTCCGCCATACTCCGAGTAATCCATCTTCTTCTTCAAACCTTTGAGATCATCTTTTACTAATCCCGCGGCAAGCTTGGTTTTCAATGAAGACATGAACACATCTTTAATCATGGAGAATACATTCATCGCAGTACCTTCAATAGTTTTCAACACCATGTTTCCTGTAAAGCCGTCTGTGACAACGACATCTGCCACACCATTCAACAAATCACGCGACTCCACATTACCAACGAAATTGATAGGTGCAGCTTGCAACTCGTCATAGGCGTGTTTTGTTAGCTCATTACCTTTTCCCGGTTCTGTTCCAATATTCAATAGCCCTACACGCGGCTTATCGATTCCGCGCACTTTTTCCGCATAGATACTGCCCATGACAGCAAACTGTGCTAACTGTGTAGGTTTGCTATCTGAGTTCGCTCCTACATCTAACAACACAAAACCACTGCCGTCGATCGTCGGTAACGTCGGTGCCAGTGCCGGTCTTTGGATACCATCTAAGCGACCTACAATAAAGAGTCCTGCCGACATGAGAGCACCTGTATTACCAGCTGACACACATGCCAAAGCCTCTCCATCTTTCACCGCTTGCGCCATACGGACCATAGATGCATCTTTTTTCTTTCGAATTGCACGCACGGGCTCATCATCAGGTTCAATGACTTCAGAGCAGTGTACTACTTGAAGGCGCGGATGTGTTTCAAGGAATGGTGCCATTTTTTGCTCATCACCAAATATATGTATCGTTATGTCATCAAATGCATGAAGGCTCTGCAATACTCCCTTAACAATTTCTCCGGGTGCGTTATCTCCACCCATTGCATCTACTGCAATAATCATATGTAATTACCCGCCTTTTTTTGTTGTACGGTACATCTGAAACTCTCCTGAAAAAACAGGTTCACTTTCCACTGTTGACAGGACATCGACGACCGTACTTTTATTTTTCAAGGTTTCTTTTCGCACAGTAGCACGAGACACTACACGATCACCAGCTCTCACCGGCTTTTGAAAGTGCAGTGAAGAACGGACTGTTAAAGCCAAATCATCATCCAAGACTGCTACAGCCAATGAGTTCGCCTGCGCAAACAAATGATGACCTCTGGCAATACCATTTCGTTTGAACACATGCACATCCTGTACGTCAAAGATCGAAATTGCTTTATCGTCCAATTCCACATCAATAATTTCTCCAAATATTTCTTCTGCTTGCATAGACTTCACTGTACCTGACATTTGTTGTGACGCTACGGATTTCAACCGCTCTCGTAATTCGGGAATATGACGCTCTAAACGATCTAGCCGCACGGTTTGAATGCTGACAGAAAAATGCCTGGCAATGTCTTCATCTGTTAGAAAAGGATCTTCTTTAAGCAGCTTTACGAGTAATTGTTGCCTCTCCTGTTTCGGAACTCTCAATTACTACACCCCTTCAGATTAGCACTTGGTATTAATACTAAGTATATAAAGAGGTAAATCAGATTGCAAGCGGTTATCCAATATACTACGTTGCACTTCTATCAATCTATACGCTTATCAGTGAGTGCGCCTGACTGTTCTAAACGTCCGCGTAGCGTAGCATATTCATCATTTGTCCAAAACGCATCTGAATTCAACAAGCGCTCCGCATCCTCGCGCGCTATAGAGAGTGCTTTGAAATCATGAACCAAGTCTGCCATTTTAAATTCTGGCATTCCACTTTGCTTCTTGCCAAAAATATCTCCTGATCCGCGCAGCTCCAAATCCTTTTCAGCTAAAATAAATCCATCGTTTGTTTCTGTCATCGACTGCATCCGCATCTTTCCTTCTTCTGTAGACGGATTAGCGAGCAATACACAATATGATTGATCGGATCCTCGCCCAACACGTCCCCTTAATTGATGTAACTGTGCTAGACCGAATCTTGTTGCATCATAAATCAGCATGAAAGTCGCGTTTGGCACATTGACACCTACTTCTACAACTGTGGTGGAAACTAGGACATGTAACTGTCCTTCACTGAATTCCCGCATGACCTGATCCTTTTCAGCTGAAGGCAATCGACCGTGCATCAAACCTATCGTATAGCGACCAGCGAAATAATTACTCAATTCCGCATGTACTTCCACTGCGTTTTGGACATCCAATTTATCGGATTCCTCGATCAATGGACAAATGACGTACGCCTGCCTTCCTGCACGTAACTCTTTCTCCATCTTCTGTAACACAGGTATTAAGGATTCTTCTTTCAACCAATGAGTTTCAATTTCTTTCCGCCCTGCCGGTAATTCGTCTAAGACTGAAACGTCCATTTCGCCAAATACCGTAATGGCTAGTGTTCTTGGAATAGGGGTTGCAGTCATGAATAATACATCCGGGTTTAAGCCTTTATCTCGCAATACACGACGTTGTTGCACTCCGAAACGATGTTGTTCATCCGTCACAACAAAGCCCAGTTTATGAAATTGTACTTCAGGTTGGATCAGCGCGTGCGTTCCGACCAGCAAGTCAATCTCCCCAAGCTCCAGGCGCTCCAATAACTCTCTTCTCGCTTTCGCTTTTGTAGATCCAGCGAGAAATGCGACAGTCACACCGAATGGTTCAAACCAATTGGCTAATAATTCAGCATGTTGTTCAGCCAATATTTCCGTTGGTGCCATCAACGCTCCTTGGAATCCTGCTGTCACCGCTGCATACAGAGCGATGGCTGCCACAGCTGTCTTGCCTGACCCCACATCTCCTTGTAGCAAACGGTTCATACGAAGTGGTGATTTCAACTCTGCACATAATTCATTTACCACACGCTTTTGCGCATTTGTTAATTCAAATGGCAACGTATTGATGAACTTTTTCAGCAAGTCCAAGTCATATTGAATAACGAGCCCTTTTTCCTGCTCCTTACGCAATTTTTTCATCCCTTGAATTTTCAATTGAAACAGTAATAATTCTTCATAAACAAAACGTCTACGGGCATGCTTAACGTCTTCAGTCTTAGTCGGGAAATGAACCATCTCTAAAGCTTGTGTAATAGACGGCAACTTGTATACTTCGAGCATTTCCTGCGGCAGTGTCTCTTCTATAACACCAGCCGTTAAATCTATCACAGTGCGCATATAGCGCCGAAACGTTTTCTGATGCATAATTCCTTTCAAACTATAAACCGGTTCAAAATCAGTTTGCTCACCGGTATGTAGACGATTCACCGTAATCGACTGGCGGCCTCGATCCCATGCGCCAGTAACATGTATTTGCATTCCCGTAACTAGACGGTCTTTTAAATAATGTTGATTGAAAAAAACCACTTTCACTAAATGATGGCCGACCAATAAACGGACTTGCATTCTTGACCGGTTTTTTCCCGAATAAAAGACGGTCGGTTCAGACTCTACCCGACCCTCTACAGTAACACGTTCGCCATGTGGTGTTTCAGTCAAATCCCTCATACGAAAATCTTCATGGCGATACGGGAAAGTATACAATAAATCCTCAATCGTCAAAATTCCCAGCTTTTCAAATTGTTCAGTTGTTGCTTTGCCAATTCCTTTTACTGTTCCTACACTGTTCTTCAAGATGTTCTCCATGTGAAAACTACCTCCTTTCTATACTTGGTTAGAAAACGAGTGTTCTTCTTTTTAGTTTACCATGAAAAGACAGGAAAATAAAAACGTTGCCCCTACTTACAGGACAACGTAATGTATTTATTCAACAGAGATAATATATGGATAGAGCGGTTGTTTTCCAGCGTACAATTCTATATCTACATGCTCAAATTGATCTTCAATATAACCACTAATCTTTTCTGCTTCTTCAGTCGTTACATCTTCACCATAAATGATTGTCACGATTTCATCTTCTTCATCAATCATGGAAGAAATGAGATTTTTCGTCACGTCTTCCAATGAAGAATCTGAACTAGTGATTTTGCCTTGAGCGATTCCCATAAAATCATCCTTTTGGATCGTTACACCATCAATCGATGTATCACGCACAGCATAAGTGACCTGACCAGTTTTAATAGCAGAAGACGCTTGTAACATTGCTTTCGCATTATTCTCTACGGTGGCTTCGGGATTAAATGCTAAAATAGCCGCTAAGCCTTCTGGAACGGATTTCGTCGGCACAACTGCCGCTTCAATCTCCAATACTTCAGCTGCTTGCTCAGCAGCCATGATGATGTTTTTATTATTTGGCAAGATTAACACTTTTTCTGCACCGATTTCTTGAATCGCTTTAACGATATCCTCCGTAGAAGGATTCATCGTCTGTCCACCCTCGATCACGGCTGATGCCCCGATACTTTTTAGAAGTTCGGCGATACCTTCACCCATCGAAACCGTTACAATCGCGTATTTATGCTGAACCGGTTTCGATGTGGATGCGTCATCTCGATCCATAATATCACTATGTTGCTCACGCATATTATCGATCTTCATCTTCGTTAATGAACCATACCTCTGTCCATAAGACAAGGCATCTCCAGGTTCTTCAGTGTGAATATGTACTTTTACTACTTCATCATCTGAAATGACAAGCAGTGAGTCGCCAAGTTCACTTAAATCTTGACGGAACGTGGCTTCATCAAATGGCTGATCGAGCAACTTAGCTGAATCCAATTTGACCATAAACTCCGTACAGTAGCCGAACTCAATGTCTTCTGAATTCATGAAACCTTGTACACTGCGATGATGCTCTGTCATAACTAGGTCATCCATTGAGTGCATCACTACCTTCTCAGGTAAGTCTTCACCTTTTAGACACGCCAAAAACCCTTCATACACATACACTAGACCTTGTCCACCACTGTCTACTACCCCTACCTCTTTTAACACAGGCAATAGATCCGGTGTTCGTTCCAATGAAGCTTTGGCTTCTTTCACAATAATCTCTAGTAATGCAGTTAAATCCGATGAATCCTCTATATGCTCAACTGCCGCGTTAGCTGCATCTTTCGCAACAGTCAAAATGGTTCCTTCTACAGGTTTCATAACGGCTTTGTAAGCTGTATCCACACCGTATTGAAGTGCTTCTGCAAATTGCTTAACGCTGACTTCCGCTTCATTCTCAATTTGCTTGCTGAATCCTCTGAATAACTGGGATAGTATTACACCAGAATTTCCACGAGCACCCATAAGCAACCCTTTTGAAAATGCTTGTGCCGTCAAACCGATATGTTCCTGCGCATTTCTTTCTGTTTCTTTTGCACCCGATGTCATGGATAAATTCATATTTGTTCCCGTATCACCATCAGGCACCGGGAATACATTTAGAGAATCCACATAATCCGCATTTTGACTAAGATGATGCGAACCCATTTCTACCATCTTCGCAAATTGCAATCCATTGATTGAAGTCATTGACTTAAAGGCCTCCTTTTACACGTTCGTTACACGAACTCCCTGAACAAAAATATTTATAGAACTTACTGATAGCCCCAACGTCGTTTTCACTATATATTGCACTTTAGATTGTACTTGATAGGCCACTTCAGTGATTTTCGTGCCATAGCTCATGATGACGTAGATATCGATATGGAATGCATCGCCCTCGTTACGCACAATTACGCCGCGAGAATAATTTTCTTTGCGAAGAATTTCTGTAAGTCCATCACGAATTTGATGCTGGGAAGCCATCCCTACAATTCCATAACACTCGACCGCAGCCTCTCCGACTACTTGCGCAATTACATCATTTGTAATATCGATCGTACCATGCTCATTTTTCAGTTCGATTGACATTCCTCTTCTCCTCCCCATCTCTAGACACATCATACGTACATTATACGGGAATTCATCAGGAATGAAAGTATTGAAACCGTTAAAATATAGTGTAAAGGAAAAAACCTTGAGAGTACCAAAATAAAATGTTGCATCGATCCGACGCTTATGATAAAGTACTATGGTATGCGAATTGTAACGTGAATCGCTAAATAATTCACGAGGAGGAACTAAAATGGCTAAACAATGTGTTATTACTGGACGTAAAGCTCGTTCTGGAAACACTCGTTCTCACGCTCTGAACTCTAGCAAGCGCACTTGGGGCGCTAACCTTCAAAAAGTTAGAATCCTAATCGACGGAAAACCTAAACGCGTTTGGGTATCTGCAAGAGCTTTAAAATCAGGCAAAGTACAACGAGTATAATCTAAAGCTGAAGACGGCGTTTAGCCGCGACAGGCACTGGAGGGCTTGAATATAAAGGCGTTTTTTGCCTTTATCTTCAAGCCTGAAGTGTCCCGAGCGGCTGCCGTCTGAAGCTGGATATGATGTAATGCTGAAAGCGCCGGGTAGCCTCGACTGATGTTGGAGGAATTACCATAAAGGCGCTTTTTTGCTTCCCTAAAAAAGAAAAAACACAAAGCACCTTCTTAGGCGCTTTGTGATTTTTCTTTTTTGCGTTTTTTTGTCTTGGCGGCTTTTGGATTGGCAGCAACGGTCGATTTAGTACGGCTGTCCTTTTGGAAAGCTACTGCGCACTTTCTCACGATGTTACTGACAAACTTCGGAAGCGTGAATGTGTATACTCGCAAATCCCCCAACTCCTTTCAGGAATCTGAACTCCTTACCATTAAGCATATGCCCTCACGGAAAGAGATAGTACAAACATCCGCCACTGTTTCGTTACTTGTAAAACGAGTTACACCCATTTCTAATCGTTCATTCACCGTTTCGTATTTAAAACCTGTCAACGTCAGCCCTGTGACGACGGGGCCAAAAGAGAAAAAGGAAGTATACGGATAGCGTGAATCTTTCTTTACACGTCTCACGCCAGGTAGCATGACACGGATATCATTTGTAGTGTTGTGTATCTTGAATTTCACTTTCCGATTTTCCGCTTGCATACGATATAATAAATGCAAAGCAGACTGTAAGTGATCCAAGCGACCACCCGTCACGCCAGTTAAGATAATATAATCAGGTTCATATGCAAGTGCTCGCTGTACAGCCAGTTCTGTGTCTGTCTCATCTTTATCCTCATTCGCGCGATGGACAATTTCTACATTCGAGTTAATCTTTTTAAACTGCTCTTGCGTCACAGAATCAAAGTCGCCAACTGCTTCATTGGGCTGAATTCCTTTTTCCAATAAATACAATGCACCCCGGTCTACACCGATATACACAGTATCTTGTTGATCGTATTCAGCTAAGTCAACCACTTCTTCTTTAGGTCCTGCTGCACACACGATGGCATACTTCATTTCGCCATCACACTTTCACCTGCTGATTTAATAGCTTGGAGAGCTTGTGCACGATCTTCTTTTCCGTAAATTGCTGAACCTGCAACGAAAATAGTCGCACCCGCTTCTACACAAGGTTTGATGGTTTCTTCGTTAATACCGCCATCAATCTCAATTTCAATAGATAGATTTCGTTCGTTGATGATTTCAGAGAGTTGCTTCACTTTTGGTAAGACGGAATGAATAAACGATTGTCCGCCAAAACCTGGATTGACTGTCATGAACAATACCATGTCAATATCTTCAAGGACATGTATGATTTGTTCAACCGGTGTGTGTGGATTCAACACAACGCCTGGTTTTGCGCCTGTCGATTTGATCAATTGCAATGTTCTATGCAGGTGAGGGCATGCTTCTACGTGCACAGTAATATAGTCCGCGCCAGCTGTCGCAAAATCCTCAATGTAAGCGTCCGGATTTTCAATCATCAAATGGACATCAAGCGGTAACTTTGTCAATGGACGCAACGCCTCGACGACGATGGGACCCATTGTAATATTCGGTACGAAATGTCCGTCCATTACATCGATGTGAATTAGTTCGGCTCCTGCTTTTTCTACTTCATTCACTTCTTCACCAAGTCTTGCAAAGTCTGCAGCTAAAATAGATGGTGCAATTTTAATCATAATCAATACCTCGGCTTTCTATCCGTAATTTCTTGCAAGAACAGCAAGTAATTCTTATAGCGATCTTCTGAAATCATTCCTTCTTCCACTTGCGCTTTCACTGCACAACCTGGTTCTTTCACGTGGAGACATCCTCTAAATTTACAATTTGCTCCCGCTTCTGAAATCTCTACGAAATAATCCCGTAGTTCTTCTTTTTCAATATGTTCGAAATCTAAGGAACTGAACCCAGGCGTATCTGCTACCAAACCGCCCGCCACTTCCAGTAACTCTACATGACGTGTAGTATGTTTCCCTCGTCCAAGCGCATCCGATATCACACCGGTTTTTAGTTGCAGTTCAGGTAATAGTGTGTTCAATAATGTGGATTTCCCCACACCTGACTGACCTGCAAGTACGGTAGTTTTATCACTGAAATACGGGCGAAGAGTTTCAAGCAATGAATGCTTATTCTCTACATTGCGCAGAACCGTATATCCGATACGTCGATAATATGCAAGATTTTTTTCATTCTCTTCTAGTATTTCGGGATTGGCGAGATCTTCTTTAGAAATGTATAAGATCGGTTCTAACTGATGTGATTCTATGACCGTTAAGAAACGGTCTAGTAAACGAAGACTCATATTGGGTTCCACGACCGAAAAGACCAGCAACACTTGATCTACATTGGCAATGGGCGGTCTCACTAACTCGCTCTTCCTATGATGAACATCTGTAATCGTCGCATCATTGGCTCCGTCAGGAACATACGTAACGAAGTCCCCCACCAAGGGACTAATTTTCTTTAAACGAAAAACACCACGGCTTTTACATTGAATTAATTCCCCATTATGCTCCACGTAATAGAACCCACTGATTGCTTTACGAATTTGGCCTTCAGCCATCGAACTCCTCCTCTATTCCAGATCTGTGTAATTGAACTTATCTTCCTCTATCACGGTTTGATCACGCATAATTTTATATCCTCCGCGCTCTCCTTCTTGAAGTTCGATCGTAATCTTGCGTGTCGTATCTTCAGTAATCTCGAACTCCTCAATCGGGTCATTCATTGTGTGCGTGCGATCTTGCACATAAATCTGGACTTTCTGAGGAACGAGTTCCGGGTGAGGTTTCGGGTCCTTTTCTGCATCTATTTCGTCTTCCTCATCATCTTCATGTTCAGCTTCCGGTTCGTCGGGATAGTTATACGGAATGGTCACTGTCTTCACTAACAATTTAATCGGCTTGGAAGCAGGACCTTTCGAAATCACAACGTCCACTCGTGCCCCCTTTTCCAATTCTTCTCCTTTGGAAGGTTTCTGAGAAATGACATATCCTTTATCGACTTTATCCGAATGTTCTTCCCTGACAATGTGGATTTTCAGGCCGGATTTTTTCGCATAGTCCTCTAATTGTTTGGCAGACATGCCCGATAAATCATCAAGTGATTGCAATTCCTTGCCTTTACTGACAGTGAAGATCAACTCCGTTTCTTCAGGAATGACAGATTGATCTGCTTCAGGCTGTTGGCTAAGAATAGTTCCTTTTGGCTCGTCAGAAAATACTTCTACTGGTTCAATGGATAAAAAGCCGTAGCCATTTAAAAAGCGTTTAGTTGCTTCAAAATTACGCCCCGTATACTCACTAAGCACCATCGGATCTTTCCCTGCGCTGATAAATAATTTTACGCCGTCTCCTTCTTTACGTTTCTTTCCCGCTTGAGGTACTGTTTTAATTACTTGTCCTACTGTGTATTCATCTGACGTTTCTTCAAAACGCTCATCTATGACAAAGCCCTCTTTTTCAAGTATCTCTGTAGCGACAAGTTCTTCTTCTCCCACTACTTCAGGTACAATGATTTCTTTTGGCTTCATCATCATCACTAATAAAAATGTCAGAAACGCGAGAAGCAATATGCTACCTGCTACTACAAACGGCCATTTCTTCTTTTTCTTTTTCAATGGTGCTACTGTTTCAGGTTTTACAGGAGCTATTTTCATAGTTTCTTCCGCCACGGTAGAATTTGGAACGTCTTTAATAGCGGGAATAGCCATAGTCTTATCATCATCAAATGGTAAAGTGAATTTACTTTCATTCAAACGATCAGGAGATAAAACAGTTAGTAAATCATCATACATATCATCTGTAGTCGCATAGCGATAGGTTGAATCTTTAGCTGTTGCTTTTAAAATGACATTTTCCACACTTTGAGGTATGTCAGGATACTGTTCACGGACAGATGGCGTTTCTTCCTGTAAGTGCTTTAACGCAATCGCTACTGCCGTCTCCGCTGAAAATGGTAACTCCCCTGTCAGTAATTCATAAAATACGATACCGAGTGAATAGATATCTGATCGTTTTGTCGCCATACCGCCTCTAGCTTGCTCAGGTGATAAATAATGGACAGTTCCAATAACAGAGTTCGTCTTTGTATGTGCGGTAGAATTTAAAGCCATCGCAATTCCAAAATCCGTTATCTTGACATCTTCCCCGCCGTTCATCAAAACATTTTGAGGTTTAATATCACGATGAATAATACCATTATGGTGAGCGTGTGATATGGCGGATACAAGCTGTTTCATAATAGACACAGCGTGTTCTGCAGACAATGCACCATACGTATGAATATAGTCTTTTAGTGTTTTACCGGCTATGTATTCCATCACCAAGTAATGGAGTTCATCTTCCTGGCCGACATCAAAAATATTTACAATATGAGGATGTGTTAGGCTCGTAGCTGAAAGTGCTTCCCGCTGAAAACGTTTTTTTAATTCCTCTTCATTACTAAAGTCATAATGCAGAACTTTGATCGCTACATCACGGTCAAGGATAATATCGTGCGCCAAGTAAACTCTGGACATACCTCCGTCACCGATTACCCGAATAATTTCGTATCGTTTACCGATTCGTTTTCCAATCATACGGGAGTCACCTCAATCTCGGGAATTGCCAGTAGTATTACGGTAATATTGTCTTCCCCACCACGCTGGTTCGCCAAGTCTATAAATTCATCTGCTTTGTTTGCCAATGAATTTTCATTCAATATAATATCAAGCATCGTTTCCTTTTCGATCTTATTGCTTAACCCATCTGTACAAAGTAATAGAAACGAGTGTGATAATAACGGAAATGAATAGCGGTCAGGTACAATCGATTTCTCTGAGCCTACCGCCTTCATAATCCAATTACGCTGCGGGTGCACTTCGGCTTCCTGTTCCGTAATTTCACCGCTATCTAGCAACACATTAACAAATGAATGGTCTTTTGTTATTTGACGAATCGCTTTGCCTGTCACTTGATAAATCCGACTGTCTCCCACATGAAAAACTACGCAGTGATCATTCAATAGTAGCGCAACGTCTAGCGTAGTCCCCATACCTTTATACGCGTCATCTTCCTGCGCAGTTGTGTACAAAAACTGGTTAATATCTACCACTGCATCATACAGCAAGTCAATCCAATCTTGCTCCGTTACTACTTCATCGTCCGCGGACATGAATTGCTCGCCTATCATACGCACCGCTGTGGCACTAGCATAATCTCCGCCCTTATGACCGCCCATTCCGTCTGCAATGACGGCGAGTATCGTATGCTTTTTTGCATGAACGAAAACGGCGGCGTCATCTTCATTCACCGTACGTTTCCGTCCTGTATCTGAGCGTATTTCATATTCCATAGGCTACCCTCCATTCCAATTGGTCAGGTTAGTTGATTCTTTGTAAAGTCGCTACAAAAAATCCGTCACTTTGATAGTCGTGCGGTAATATTTGCAAGTGGCGGTGTTCACTGTCATTTTCAAGAATAGGAAGCGGAACGAGTGTGAAGTCTGGCTGTTCTCTCAAGAACCATTCAACAATTTCTTCGTTCTCCGATTTATCAATCGTACATGTACTATAAACTAAGAGACCGTCTTTTTTCACCAACTGACAGGCAACTTCAAGTAATTCTTTTTGAATGACTGTTAGTTTTTCAATGTCTTGTATAGTTTTTTTATATTTAATTTCAGGCTTTCTACGAATAACCCCTAATCCACTACACGGTGCATCCACTAACACTCGGTCGAAAGATTTAGGTTCATATGTTTTCAATAACTCTCGACTATCCCCACTATTTGTATGGATGGTAGTCAATCCAAGACGCTCTGCATTTTGGTCAATTAAACGTAATTTATGAGGGTGCAGATCATGTGCTTGAATTTCTCCTTCATTTTTCATACGTTCTGCAATATGTGTGGTTTTACCACCAGGAGCCGCACACATATCCAGTACACGCATACCTGGTTCCACTTGTAATGCGATAGCTGGAAGCATAGAGCTCTCATCCTGAATTGTCAGCAAGCCTTGTTTAAACACTTCTGTAGAAGCGAGGTTGCCTGACTCCACTTGGATACTGCTGTCAGATAGAGTGCCAGCTATTGCTGTAATCCCTTCTTTCTTCAGCAAGCCAATTACTTCGCCAATATTGGTTTTCGTTCTATTGATTCGCGCAGTTGTGATGGGCGGTTGATTGTTGACAACTGCCGCAGCCGTAGCTTCTTCCATGCCGTATTGCTCAATCCATCTTCGAATCAACCACTCAGGGTGACTCGTCTCTATAGACAATCGAGTGACAGGATCTTCAATTTCGTCCAAAGAAGGTACACCTTCACGCAAAATCGAACGCAAAATTCCATTGACCATGGATGAAACACCTTTATGTCCTCGCTTATTGGCAATTTTTACCGCTTCATTGACAACGGCATGCTCGGGAATTTTAGATAAGTAAATGATTTGATAAACGGATAGTCGAAGCAACTGACGTACCCATGGTTGTAGCTTTCCTCTAACAAATGGTGCTAAATAATAATCCAGTGTCATTTGTTGTTGTAATGTACCATACGTTAATTCCGTCAATAATGCACGGTCTTTTGGCGGAAGATCATAGATATCAATGGTTTTATGAAGCAGTAAATTACTATACGCTTGCTCTTCTTCAATTTGCATCAACATAGATAAAGCTGCGTCACGTACATTGCCGCGCCAAATTTTCTTTTTATAATTTGTCATTCAAATTTGTCTCCCACTTGCCATTTTGACCCGATTCCATTTAAGAATACGGTAGCTGTCATGCGTTTTTTTCCGGCTGGTTGTAAATCGGTAATGGCTAACGCGCCTTCACCTGTCTGAACAATAATACGGTCTTTCTCCAGACCGATGATTTCTCCAGGCGTTGCATCTGATACTTGCTCCTCCACCTGCGTCCACCAAATTTTTACTTGATCACCAGCAAATTTTGTATAAGCGACAGGCCACGGGTGTAGCCCCCGTACTTGGTTATAGATCGAACGGGCTGGACTTGTCCAGTCAATTCGTTCCTGTTCTCTCGAGATATTTCTAGCAAACGTCACTTGAGTCTCATCTTGTACTATACGCTCGTTCGTGCCATCAATAATGGAAGGTAACGTTTCTTTTAATAATGCAGTTCCTGCTATAGACAATTTGGTAAACATCGTTCCCGTATCGTCTGTTTTTTCAATTGGAGTGGTGACTTGTGAGATGATATCACCTGCATCCAGTTTCTCCGCCATGTACATAATCGTAACGCCCGTTTCTTTCTGGCCATCCATAACTGCCTGATGAATCGGTGCACCGCCACGATAGTTAGGAAGTAAAGAAGCATGAACATTTATACAACCGAGGTTCGGTGCTTCGAGCAGTTCATTCGGAAGCAATTGTCCGAATGCAGCTGTCACTATTAAGTCCGGCTTCAGTTCGATAATTTCCTGTAACTCGGCAGAGCCTTTTAGCTTCTCAGGCTGAATGACAGGCAACCCTAAACGCATTGCTTCTTCCTTGACAGGAGGTGGTGTCAATACGCGCTTACGGCCGACTGGACGATCCGGTTGGGTCACGACAGCCAGGATTTCATATCCTTCGTTATATAGCATCGTCAAAACACCTATAGAAAATTCAGGCGTTCCCATGAATACGATTTTCGTCATTCGTCATCCTCCTCTTCATCTTCGAATTCAGACGGATCCACGACACGTTGAATCTTCTTGTCGAATAAAATCCCATTCAAATGGTCGATTTCATGCAGGATTGCACGCGCTTCATAGCCTTCCGCTTCTAATTCATATAGCTTACCATCACGTTCTTGTGCCTCAATGCGCACATGGAAAGGACGCTCTACTTCTCCGAATAGTCCAGGAAAACTTAAGCATCCTTCTACTTCTACTTCCGACCCTCCAGTCGCTGTGACGACTGGATTGATCATTTCGATAATATCTTGTTCTTCGTCGAAGTCTACAATCGCCACACGAATAGATTTACCAACTTGTGGAGCTGCTATGCCAACGCCATCATGTTCAATCATCGTTTCATGCATATTATCAAGTAAGACACCCAATTCATCGTCAAAAACGGTCACTTCCTCACATGGTGTCGTGAGAATAGGTGATGGATGCTGTACAATTTTTAGTATAGTCAAAATAATTTCCTCATTTCTTCGAAGGGAGGTTAAAAGATCGATGTTGGTTCACGGTTAATCGACATGACCAAGCCGTCTTTTGCCCAACTTGTTTTGTAGTGTTTCAAAAGTTGTTGCAGAACCGGTATCAGTGCGGGTTCATGTTTGTATTTTATCAAACTTTGATAGCGATATCTATTGTTGAGGCGACTGATAGCGGCGGCTGTCGGTCCAATGATAACTGTACCTTGAGATAGACGCTCCGCGATAAATTCAGTGCCTTTATGTGCATAGTCAGCGGCTTTTAATACATCTTCATGACTGAACTGGATAACCGTTACAAAATAGTATGGAGGATAACCGAGTTGCCTTCGTCGATCCATCTCCATTTCATAAAAAGGTACATAATTCTGCGTTTTGGATAATTCAATCGCGTAATGCTCAGGGTCATACGTCTGAATAACTACTTCACCTGGTAGATGATCACGTCCCGCTCTCCCGCTCACCTGCGTCAATAATTGGAATGTTTTCTCGGCAGCGCGGAAGTCTGCTAAATGAAGCGATGTGTCAGCCGCCAATACGCCAACTAACGTGATACGTGGAAAATCCAGTCCCTTGGCTATCATTTGAGTTCCAAGTAAAATGTCTGCTTTTCCTTCACCAAAGTCATATAGCAAACGTTCATGAGCGCCTTTTGTATTCGTCGTATCAATATCCATCCGAATTACACGGGCTTCAGGGACTAATTTATATAATTCTTCCTGCGCTTTTTGCGTTCCCGTTCCGAAGAACCGAATATGCTCACTTGTACATTCTGGACATTCGGTAGGTACTCGTTCTTCATGACCGCAATAATGACATTTCAAACTCTCACTTGCGCGGTGGTATGTCAATGAAATATCGCAATTTGGACATTCGACAACCGTTCCACAATCACGACAGAGCACGAAACTCGAAAATCCACGTTTATTAAGCAGTAAGACAATTTGTTCTTTTCGTGCCAATCGTTCACGAATCCCTTCGGCAAGCGCCAAAGAAAACATCGAACGATTTCCTGATTTGAGTTCTTCACGCATATCCACTACTTCAACACTCGGCAATGCTTGATTTTTCGCTCGTTTTGATAGCGTTAATAATGAATACACACCTTTGGAAGCTCGAGCATAAGACTCCAATGAAGGTGTCGCACTTCCTAATATAACAGGACACTGATAGTATTCAGCGCGCCAAATAGCTACATCTCGTGCATGGTATCGCGGTGATTCTTCTTGTTTATAGGTGGTCTCATGTTCCTCATCCAGAATTAGTAATCCTAAATTCGAGAAAGGAGCAAAAACTGCTGAACGTGCACCAATCGCAACTTTCACTTCACCACGATGAATTCTACGCCATTCATCATATTTTTCACCAGCGGATAAACCACTATGCAAGACTGCAACTAATTCTCCGAATCGGCCTTTAAATCGGGCTGTCATTTGAGGTGTTAAAGCGATCTCAGGTACTAACACAATCGCTTCTTTCCCTTGCTTTAACACATGATCGATAGCCTGTAAGTACACTTCCGTCTTGCCACTACCCGTAATTCCATGAAGCAAAAATGTTTCTTGAATGTTCTTGTCACTTGACTGTTCAATAGCGGAAAGGGCTACTTGTTGTTCGTCTGTTAGTTGTTCTGGTTTACCGCTATCAAGCATTTTGGGTGATTCTAATTCACGGTACACTTCAACTTGTGATTGTTCTACTATCTTTTTATCCACAAGTGATTTCAAAACAGTAGCTGTAACGCCGGATTCATCGAGGATTTTGCTCGCTTCTACTGATTCTGTCGGATGCAACAACAGCCAACGAAGTAGTTCTTGTTGTTTTTTGGCATTTGGATGTACTTCTTCCAACGCTGTTTCCAGTTGTTTCGCATCTGGCACATGAATCATGCGTACTTTTTTCATTTTAGTTTTCTGTTGGATTGCCGTATCAATTTCGACAACCCCTAGTTTATTGTATTTCTTCACTTCATTTAATAAATTCGCATCTTGAAGTACTTTCAATGTGACTTGCTGGCGATTGCCCAAAAATGAGCGGAACGCGTCATCAAGCTCCTCTGGTTTCACCACAGTCATGATCTTTTCGTATTTAGCACGCATAGCCGCTGGCAACATGACTTGCAGTGCATCGATTTCATAAGCAATTGTTTCCGTTGCCATCCACTTTGACAATGCTAATAATTCAGTAGATAGCACCGGCTCCAAATCTATAATGTCGGCTATCGGTTTGATTTTATTATGATCCAGTTCGCTTTCCTCTTTAATACCCGTCACATAGCCAGCAACTTTTCGTGGACCAAAAGGAACTTTGACCCGTAGCCCTGGCTCCATTACATGTTCCCAATCAATAGGAACCGCATAATCAAACGGCCGGTCAATTGGATAAGCTGCTACATCTACAATGACTTCAGCGATCATGCAATGGACTACTTTCTTGCTGAAGAATGGTTTCAAATAACTGTTTGGCCAGTTGCACTTTCGGCATAGCGGAAAAAGGAATTACTTCTCCTTCTCTAGAAAGCAAGGTCACAACATTTGTGTCACTACCAAAACCGCCACCAGGGTCGGTAACATCATTGACGATGATATAATCCAGATTTTTAGATTCTAATTTCTTCTGTCCGTAAGTAATCGCATCTGTCGTTTCTGCTGCAAAACCAATAAGCAATTGATTCTCTTTACGCTTTCCAAGTGTCTGTAAGATGTCGGTCGTCCGTTCCAATTCAAGTACATCATCGCCATCTTTCTTCTTCATTTTCTGGCCATGTATGTTTTTCGGTCGATAGTCTGCAACTGCTGCTGATTTCACTACAATGGATGCATCATCATACTGACTGACTACAGCATCGAACATTTCAGCCGCACTTTCCACATGTATCACCTGAACGCCTGTTGGAACTGGTAGCTCGACAGGTCCTGAAATTAATACGGTATGAGCACCCAGCTTTTGTGCCGCTTCCGCCATCGCGTACCCCATCTTGCCACTTGAAAAATTCGATACATAACGGACAGGATCTATACGTTCGCGAGTCGGGCCAGCTGTAATGACAACTTTTTTCCCACGTAAAGGTTGATGGGATACTTCAGTAAAGTGATGGCTAATTAATTCAGTAATTTTTTCAGGCTCTTCCAAGCGACCTTTCCCTACATAACCACAAGCCAAAAAACCTTCTGACGGTTCAATAAACTGATAACCATCCACATGTAATTGATCAATATTGCGCATAACAGCGGGGTGGGCATACATATGTACGTTCATTGCAGGCGCAATCCAAACGTCTGCTTGTGTTGCAAGTAAAATAGTTGTCACCATATTGTCAGCAATTCCGTTTGCAAGCTTGCCGATTACATTAGCTGTAGCAGGCGCTACGACTACTAAATCGGCCCAGTCTGCTAAATCAATATGCGCGATGACGCGAGAATCTTTTTCATCAAATGTATCAAAATATACATCATTGCGTGACATCACTTGGAAGGATAACGGTTGAACGAACTCTTTCGCAGAATCAGTCATTACGACTTTTACATTCGCGCCTGCCTGACTTAACTTGCTGACCAGCGCAACAGCTTTATACACCGCGATACCACCTGTGACGCAGAGTAAAATATTTTTATTATCTATCTTCATGGAGCCCTCTTCCTTTCCAAAAATAACAAACTCCCTGAGAACGTTTGAATTCCAAGGGAGTTGTTTTTTATTTCAAATCAAACTTCATCTTCGTAAATAATCGATTCATCTGCTGCCGCGTTGATCAAGACGCCTGCCGCCACTTCTTCAAGTGCTCTACCAACACTTTTTACTGAACGATATGAATGTAGAGTTTCGTCTTGTTTTTCTTGTAGTTCACGTGCACGCTTAGCCGCCAGTGTAACCAGTGTGTATTTAGAATCAACTTTTCCTTTTAGTGAATCAACTGATGGATATAACATAGTTTATTCTCCCTCCAACATTTGTAAGTATCTCTTTTCTACACGTTCTCTTCTGCAATGCTCTGCCGTGACAATCGCATTGATCCGATCACATGCTTTGGAGACCTCGTCATTCTCTACTACATAATCGTACAGATGCATCATTTCGAGTTCTTCTCTTGCCTTTAATACGCGATCTGCAATGATGTCAGATGCTTCTGTACCTCTCCCGATCAAACGAGTTTCCAGGTCACTTAAACTTGGAGGCGCTAGGAAAATAAATAGACCGTTTGGTACTTTTTCACGCACTTGCGCTGCACCGACTACTTCAATTTCAAGGAACACATCACGCCCAGCATCGAGTGTTGCGTTGACATAGTCGAGTGGCGTTCCGTAGTAATTCCCTACATATTCTGCGTATTCGAGAAGCTTTCCTTCTGCGATCATGTCTTCGAATACTTGTTTTGAACGGAAGAAGTAGTCAACGCCGTCCACTTCCCCTTCACGCGGATTTCTTGTCGTCATGGATATAGAGTATTCATAATTGGTATCCGGACTTGAAAATAGTTCTTTTCGTACGGTTCCTTTTCCGACGCCGGATGGACCAGAAAGGACGATTAGGAGTCCTCGATGTTTGTACATATAATCCCTCTTTGTTATGTATTCATTAGCACGTCATACCTGTTACGCACCGTTGATTTTTGCGTATGATGAACGATTTCTAGGGGCACAAAAGATTATTGTTTCCCTAGGAGTCGCTTTACGCTCCAATCAACTAGTAACGCTTCCTAATATTTAACTTTAACAAGAAAGTCCAAAAGATACTAGAATTTTATCGTTAAACTGAATAGGCCCATGTGTGCAATCTGTTCATATTATACCATAATCATACGATGAGTGCTAAAATGGAACAAAACGAAATGAAAGAGGAATCCGTATGGCATTTGATGGTTTATTTACGAAAGCAATAGTAAGCGAACTGCAACAACTGAAGACTGGTCGGATTTCGAAGATTCATCAGCCGAATTCACAGGAAATTATTTTTCAAATCCGTGCTAGTAATAAAAATCACAAATTATTAGTATCGCTACATCCTTCATTTTCTAGATTACAATTGACTGATGAAGTGTTAACAAACCCACCCGAGCCACCGTTATTTTGTATGGTATTACGCAAACAACTGGAGGGCGGAATGATTACGTCGATTGAACAGCATGAAAATGATCGGATTGTGAATCTCCATGTCCAAGCTCGAAATGAATTGGGTGACCAGATTGAACGGAAACTAGTCATTGAAATCATGGGGCGACATAGTAACTTGATTTTACTCGATGCTTCACGTGATATGATTATTGACAGCATGAAACATTTACCGCCTTCCGTTAACAGTTACCGTACTGTTTTACCTGGACAACCGTATATTCCGGCGCCACCACAAGACAAATTGGATCCATTCAATGTAACCGAAACTGAATTCAATACACTAGTAGGGGCACTGCAAGAACCGAAAGATATAGTAAAACAATTTGCAGGCTTTTCTCCAGTAACAGCTGCAGAATTAGTATACCGTTTAGAAGACAACCACCTGTCATTTACCGTGTGGCGAACATTTCTTGAGAGTTTCAGTCGAGATGCAATGAAACCGACCGTCGTGGAAAATGATAAAAAAACTGTATTCTCCGCAATTGAATTAACACATGCACAAGGAACAACACAGTCGTTTTCTACATTAGGTGATTTACTCGACAAAGTCTATTTTGCCAGAGCAGAACGGGAACGCGTGAAATCCCAGGCCATCGACCTAGAACGTTGGTTGTCAAATGAGATCGCTAAATTGGAAAACAAAACAAAGAAATTGCGAAGAGAACAAGAGACAGCGCAAGACTTGGATACATTGAAATTATACGGTGAACTATTAACCGCGAACAGCTACATGTTGCATAAAGGCGATACAGAAGTAACTGTAGAAAACTATTACGAACAAGGCACAACCGTCACCATTCCACTCGATCCAAGAAAATCACCAATTGATAACGCGCAACACTATTTCTCTCGTTACTCAAAAGCAAAAACAGCTCTTATTCGGATTGCGGAACAACTTGAAAAAACCAAAGATGACATCGAATATTTCGAAATGATTAGACAGCAAGTATACCAAGCTTCTCCAATCGATATAGAAGAAATACGTCAAGAATTAGTAGAACTAGGATTCATGCGTGCTCGTAGAGGGAAAAAGAAAGTAAAACTGAAGAAGCCTAAACCGGAGGCATTTGTATCTTCCACAGGGATTCCGATCTCAGTAGGAAAAAACAATAAGCAAAATGATTACTTGACATTCAAACTAGCAGCTCGGGATCACGTATGGCTTCACACAAAAGACATACCCGGTTCACACGTCGTCATTCACGATACCGATCCAGACGCTCAAACAATCGAAGAAGCAGCCGGACTCTCCGCCTACTTCAGCAAAGCCCGTGAATCATCTTCCGTACCAGTTGATTACACAGAAATTCGTCACGTCAAAAAGCCTTCAGGCGCAAAACCAGGATTCGTCATCTACTTTGAACAGAAGACTGTATTCGTTACACCTGAAGAAGATTTAGTACGTAAGCTTCGGAAATAAAATAGGTAACCCTTGAAAACAGCTGACAACCTTCTTTACCAATAAAGGTCGTCAGCTGTTTTCCTACTAAATATTCAACAGAAGTAAAAAACAACGATTGGCTCACTATGTGGAAAGTGGATCAACGGTACTCTGCTCTTCTTTCTTTTTCAAAATAAAAACGGTCCCCGTAGTTGGGAACCGTTATATATTTATAGCGTGCCTTGTTTCAATTTCGTATGCCATTCCATCAATTCATTCATAGACTCTTCTTTAACTGCGCCTTCTTCTTTCGCAACTTCAGCAAGCGCCTCAAAGTTCGTCAAGCTATGGTAAGAAAGATTCGCCTCTGCAAATTTCTCATCCGCTTTTTGTAACTCATATGTAAAGATCGAGACGATTCCGCATACTTCCACGTCCTCTGCAATCAACGCGTTCGCTGCATTCAAGCTGCTTCCGCCTGTCGAAATTAAATCTTCAATAATGACCGCCTTCGCATTCGGCTCGATTTTACCCTCAATTTGACGGCTCTTACCATGTGCTTTAGCAGTAGATCGGATATAGACCATTGGCAACTTCAGAATATCCGCAACCCATGCTGCGTGTGGGATGCCTGCTGTCGCAGTTCCTGCAATGACTGTAGTCTCAGGATAATGAACGCGAATCAAAGCCGCAAGTCCTTCAGCAATTTCCTTACGCCCAACCGGATCCGCCATGGTTAAGCGGTTATCACAGTAAATAGGCGACTTGATTCCTGAAGCCCATGTGAACGGCTCTTCCGGATTAATCGCTACCGCTCCTACATTTAATAGGATCTGTGCCACTTCTTTTTCTCTAGTCATGAAATAATTCCCTCCCACAATGTTTTCACTTTTCGATACGCTTCTAGTGGATTATCAGCACCTGTAATAGCACGTCCTACCACAATGTGCGTAGAACCTTCCTGCCATGCTTTCGCCGGTGTCGCCACGCGCTTTTGATCGTGCGTATCGCCTTCCGCCAAACGAATACCGGGTGTGACTTTGAAGAAGTCTTTGCCGCATACTTCTTCAATAATCTTCGCTTCTTGTACTGAACAGACTACTCCATCCAAGTGGGCAGACTTAGCTAATTTCGCATAGTGTTCCACGGATTTACGAAGCGGAACACTGATCAGTTGCTCTTCATTCACTTGACGGTCGTCTGTTGAGGTCAGTTGAGTCACTGCAATTAATGCTGGACGTTTGATACCCGCAACAGTACCGGATTCAAGACCTTCGAGTGCCGCTTCCATCATCGTCTTACCACCGGCCGCATGTACATTGACCATGTCGACTTCAAGTGAAGCCAGGACTTTCATTGCTGATTTAACGGTATTTGGAATATCATGCAATTTAAGATCCAGAAAGATCGAGTAGCCTTCTTCCTTCAAGCGGGCAATCATAGCAGGACCTTCTTTATAATATAATTCCATTCCAACTTTGACATTGACTGAGTGATCAAATGCTTTCAGGAAATCGAATGTCTTTTCAGCTGAATCAAAATCTAACGCAATAATTGGAGAGCGATTCATACGCGATGACTCCTTCCGACCAATTCAGATATATGATCAATTCCTAGCTCATCTAATCTCGCAGGCAACTGCTCAATAATAGTTGGACATACAAACGGATCTACGAAGTTGGCAGTGCCTACTGCTACTGCACTTGCACCGGCAGACATGAAATCTACGACATCCTGTACACATGTAACGCCACCCATTCCGATGATCGGAATAGTCACGACTTGGCTTACTTCGTAGACCATGCGAATCGCAACTGGCTTAATCGCTGGGCCAGATAAACCACCTGTTTTATTCGCAATAACCGGCTTGCCTGTTTTTTCATCTAGACGCATTCCGACTAATGTATTGATCATCGTAATTCCATCTGCTCCACCCGCTTCTACTGCCAATGCCATTGCTTTAATATCTGTGACATTTGGTGACAGTTTCACATAAACAGGTACAGCCGAAACCGCTTTAACAGCCGCTGTCAGTTCTTTTGCTATTTCAGGATCCGTGCCAAACAAAATTCCGCCACATTTGACGTTCGGGCACGATATATTTAATTCAAGTGCCTGAACGTTTGGCGCTTTTGAAATTTGTTTCGCTACTTCCACGTAATCAGCAGTTTCAGATCCTGCGACGTTTGCAATAATAGGAACATCGAACTTCTCTAACCATGGCAACTCATTATTCAACACGCCTTGTAGCCCTGGGTTTTGAAGACCGATCGCATTCAACATACCCGAAGATGTTTCTGCCACTCGTGGTGTCGGGTTACCATAACGTGTTTCTTCTGTAGTCGCTTTAATCATGATTGCTCCGAGCTGGGACAAATCGTACAAATTACCGTACTCTTTGCCAAAACCGAAACAACCAGATGCAGGCATAATCGGATTTTTTAATTCAAGCCCTGGCAAAGTCATCGCTAGTCTATTCATATTTGCACCACCCCTGCCGGAAATACTGGACCATCAGAACATACTTTGACGTACGTCTGATCTGTCGCATTTTCATTTGTATGACAAACACAAGCGAAACAAGCTCCAATACCGCAGCCCATACGTTGTTCAAACGATAAGAATCCTTTTTTATGCACATACGCTTTTTGCACGGCATCGAGCATGGGCATAGGCCCACAACTGTAAAACGTTTCGAAGTCATCAGCTATCTCACTCATGACATTCGTAACAAATCCTTGTGTGCCGTTACTGCCATCCACTGTAGCGATATGCGTTTCGCCTAAAGCGGCGAATTCTTCTTCATAGAAAACCACTTGATCCGATTCGAAACCAAGTATATGAATACAATTAACTCCTTTTGCAGTTAGCTGTTTTGACAGTTCATAAAGTGGTGGCACACCAATCCCGCCACCAATCAATACAGCTGTTTGACCAGCCGTTGTTTCTTCAACGGGAAAACCATTTCCTAGAGGTCCCAGTACATTCACTACATCTCCCTCACGTTTTTCGGACAAAAGGGAAGTACCTCGTCCTTCCGCTCGGTAGATGATAGTCATTTCATTTTTTTCTGGATTCATTTCAGCTATGGAAATGGGACGTCGCAGTAACGGTTCAAAGGAATCCGATACTCGGATATGGACAAACTGGCCAGGAGAAGTAATTTCTCCGACCAACTTGCCATTTAATTTCATTTCAAAAATATTTTGCGCGATTTCCTTTTGCGAACTGATGGTCATCAAATCTTGGATGATCATTTTACCACCTGCGGTTGCGGCATAGCATCCGTCTGGAATGTCATGGACTCGATGACGGATAACATAGCAGCAGCTGTATCTATAGAGGTAAAGCAAGGAACTCCATTCTCCACTGTTTCACGACGAATTCTAAAGCCGTCACGTGCCGGTTGTTTTCCTTTAGTCAATGTGTTGATCACCAATTGCGCTTGTCCTTTTTGGATAACATCGATCAACGTTGGACCTTCTGTGCCAATTTTACCTACTGTTTTCACTTCAATATTTTCTGCTTCGAGTGCTTTAGCCGTACCTTCTGTTGCCATAATGTGATAACCGGTTTCAATGAAACGTTTTGCGATATCCACAATTTCTTCTTTATCTTTATCGGAAACTGTCATTAACACAGTACCGTATTCTTTAACTTCCATTCCCGCTGCTACTAGGCCTTTGTACAATGCTTTTTCCAATGTTACGTCTTTACCCATTACTTCACCGGTTGATTTCATCTCAGGTCCGAGTGTAATATCTACACGACGAAGCTTGGCGAAAGAGAATACCGGCACTTTGACATAGACGCCTGCTGGTGCTTCTGCAAGTCCATCGGTGTAGCCTTGTTCTAAAATAGATGTACCTAAGATCGCTTGAGTTGCCACATTTGCCATCGGGATATTCGTAATTTTGCTCAAGAATGGTACCGTACGGCTTGAACGTGGGTTTACTTCGATTACGTAAACTTGTCCTTCTGAAATAACGAACTGGATATTCATTAGCCCGCGTATTTTGAGCCCGAGAGCCAAACGTTTCGTATAGTCCGCAATCGTTTCAATCATAGACTGTGACAGGTTTTGTGGAGGATACACTGCGATCGAGTCACCCGAGTGAACACCTGCACGTTCGATATGCTCCATGATGCCAGGTATTAATACAGTTTCCCCGTCACAAATTGCATCGACTTCGATTTCCGTACCTGTTAAGTACCGGTCGATCAATACTGGATGTTCAGGGCTAGCTTTTACCGCGTTCTCCATGTATTGCAGTAATTCCTCTTCATAGTAGACAATTTCCATTGCACGGCCACCTAAGACATACGACGGACGAACTAGAACTGGATAGCCAATTTCTGTTGCGATTGCAACTGCTTCCGGAACTGACAAAGCGGTCTTGCCAAGCGGTTGTGGTACGCCGATTTCATGCAAAGCACTCTCAAATTTATCACGATTTTCTGCACGGTCGATATCTTCAAGTGATGTACCTAGAATTTTTACTCCACGTGCTTCTAATTCATCCGCCAAGTTGATTGCTGTTTGGCCACCAAACTGGACGATCACACCTTCAGGTTGCTCAAGATCCACGATATGCATCACATCTTCAATGGTTAACGGTTCGAAGTACAACTTATCCGAGATGGAGAAGTCAGTCGAAACTGTTTCAGGATTGTTATTGACGATGATCGCTTCATATCCTGATTGTTGTATAGCCCATACACAGTGCACTGTCGCATAATCGAATTCTACCCCTTGTCCAATACGGATTGGGCCTGAACCTAAGACGATCACACTCTTTTTATCCGTTCTTACCGATTCATTTTCCTCTTCATACGTACCATAGAAGTATGGAGTATCGGATTCATATTCACCTGCACACGTATCTACTTTCTTATACACCGGAACCAATTCTTGCTCTCGTCTCCACTTGTATACTTCACGATCGGTTGTATTCCAAAGCTGTGCAATCGTAGCATCCGGGAATCCAAGTCGTTTCGCTTTATAACCAATTGCTTTGTCATATGGATGATCTCTCAATGTTTCTTCATACCGAACGATATTTTCAAATTTGCGCAAGAAGAATAAATCAATAGCGCTCCATTCGTGTAAAGTTTCGATTGTTACACCACGACGCAGGGCTTCTCCGATGAAGAACAGTCGCTCATCGCCTGCCTTGCGAATACGTTTTTCAATCCATTCGTCAGACATCTCACCACCACCAGAAAGTGACAAATCGAATTGTCCTGTTTCCAATGAACGGACCGCTTTCATGATGGATTCTTCGAATGTCCGGCCCATCGCCATGACTTCACCCGTTGCTTTCATTTGGGTACCCAAGTTACGCTTCGCTGATTCGAACTTATCAAAAGGCCAACGTGGAATTTTCGTTACTACATAGTCCAGTGTCGGTTCGAAGCAAGCATACGTATTACCCGTTACCGGATTCATCATTTCATCCAGCGTCAAACCGACAGCAATTTTCGCAGCAAGTTTCGCGATTGGATAACCAGTTGCTTTGGAAGCTAGTGCAGATGAACGACTGACACGCGGATTTACTTCAATGATGTAGTAATCAAAGCTATGCGGATCAAGTGCTAGCTGCACGTTACAGCCACCTTCGATTTGCAACTCACGAATGATGTTCAATGAAACATTACGAAGCATCTGATTTTCGCGGTCGGTCAATGTTTGGCATGGTGCTGTTACGATAGAGTCACCTGTATGGATCCCTACAGCATCCACGTTTTCCATATTACACACGACAATCGCGTTATCGGCAGAGTCACGCATTACTTCATATTCAATTTCTTTAAAACCTGCGATAGATTTCTCTAGAAGACACTGTGTAACGGGGCTGTATTTCAAACCACTTGCTACGATTTCTTCTAAGTCTTCATCATTGTGGCAAATTCCGCCACCTGTTCCACCTAGTGTGAACGCAGGACGGACGATAACTGGATACCCAATCTTATGGACGAACGCATAGGCTTCATCAATATTATGAATGATATCACTCTCTGGAACAGGCTCACCCATTTCATTCATTAATGTTCGGAATAAGTCGCGGTCTTCTGCCTTGTGAATTGCATCGAGCTTTGTACCCAAAATCTCGATTCCTAATTCATCTAAGATCCCTGATTCATGCAACTCAATCGCCATGTTTAAACCAGTTTGTCCGCCTAATGTCGCAAGTAGAGCATCTGGGCGTTCTTTGCGAATAATGCGGCTAACGAATTCAAGTGTGATGGGTTCGATATACACTTTATCTGCCATCTCCGTATCAGTCATAATAGTTGCAGGGTTTGAGTTGATCAAAATAACTCGGTACCCTTCTTCTTTAAGAGATAAACAGGCTTGTGTACCTGCATAGTCAAATTCTGCTGCTTGTCCAATTACAATAGGACCTGAACCAATTACGAGGATGGATTTTATGTCAGTACGTTTAGGCATTAGTATTCTCCTTTCTGTTGCTTGCAGTCATCAATTGAATGAAACGTTCGAATATATAGCTTGAATCTTGTGGTCCTGGTGATGCTTCTGGGTGGAACTGAACAGTGAATGCTTCCAACTTCTCACATTGAAGCCCTTCAATACAATTGTCATTCAACGCGATATGTGTCACTTCAAGACCTGTCCCTGCTAAAGAGTCTTCCAGTACTTCATATCCATGACTTTGTGAAGTCAGATCGGTACGGTTTGTATTCAAGTCTTTAACCGGATAATTCCCACCAATATGGCTGTTCTTCATCTTTGCTGTTTTAGCACCGCATGCGAGCGCGAATAATTGATGGCCAAGTCCGATACCGAAGATAGGTTTCTCCCCCATTAATTCCTTTATTGTTTCTACTGCACCTTGTAGGTCTTCGGGATTTCCTGGTCCGTTCGATAATAGGATACCGTCGGGGAACAACGCCAAAATTTCTTTCGCTGATGTATCATAAGGTACGACTATCACATCGCAGTCCTTTTTATTTAATTCACGTAAAATGCCATGTTTAATGCCATAGTCGATGACGACAACACGTTTGCCTAAGCCTGGGCTTGGATAGGGACGCTTGGTAGATACTTTCGCTACTAAATCTGTTGGCAATTCATATTGTTGAAGTTCCGCAACTATCGCATCGGTATCGATCCCTTCGCCAGCAGCAGTCAATTTACCTCGTAATGAACCTTTATCGCGTAATAGACGTGTTAGTTTGCGCGTATCAATCTCCTGAATACCTGGAATACCTTTTAAAATAAGCAAATCTCCTAGTGACATGCCGCTACGAAAGTTTGAAGGCTCGTCTGCTAATTCTCTAACAACTAAGCCGTTAATCGCCAAGTCGATGGATTCATAATCGTCTCGGTTAATACCGTAGTTACCGATTAGCGGATAGGTCATCACAACAATTTGTCCACAACCTGAAGGATTTGAAATTGTCTCCTGATATCCTGTCATACCTGTTGCAAACACAGCTTCTCCTATTGAAGCATTCTCTGCTCCGAATGCTTTTCCTTCAAAAATAGATCCGTCTTCTAATACTAAGTATCTTTTTGTCATCATTGACCATCCTTCCATACGATGTTTCCATCGAAAATTGTCATTACAGGCCATCCTGTGCATTCCACTCCGTCAAATGGTGTGTTCTTACCTTTTGAAACAAATGTAGTACGGTCGATTGTTTGTTGCTTCTCTAGATCAAGTAGTACTAAATCTGCTTCAGCACCTACTTCAAGCCTACCGTAAGGCAAGTTGAAGACTTCCGCAGGCTTTACTGTCATCCAGTCAAGAAGTTGTTTAAGTGTCCAATGTCCTGGTTTGACGAAGTTTGTATACAGTAAAGGAAATGCCGTTTCAAATCCTGTGATGCCAAATGGTGCTTTTGCAATACCTACAGCCTTTTCATCTGCTGTATGCGGTGCGTGGTCTGTTGCGATACAATCCAATGTCCCATCCATCAAACCTTCGCGCAATGCCTCGCGATCTTCGATAGCACGTAGCGGAGGGTTCATTTTCCAGTCTGCATCATCTCCAGGCACATCATCCTCTGTCAATAACAAGTGGTGAGGGCTGACCTCTCCTGTTACATGAATACCGGCTTTTTTAGCGTCACGGATTACGCGAACCGATTCTTTCGTGCTGACGTGACAAACGTGATAATGTGCGCCCGCGGCTTCCGCGAGTAAAACATCCCGTGCAATATGTACAGATTCCGCAATGGAAGGAATCCCTGGTAAGCCAAGTTCCTTATTACGTTTTCCTTCGTGCATTGCGCCACCATAGATTAATGTATTGTCTTCGCAGTGCGCCACAATGGCCATATCGATCTTCGCTGCATCTTTCATCGCCTCGTACATCATGCCTGCTTCTTGAACTCCTACACCATCATCCGTGAACGCGAATGCGCCATGTTCTTTTAATTCTGAAAGATTTGTGCGTTCTTTTCCCGCTTCTCTAATCGTGATGGACGCATAAGGAAGCACACGAATTTTAGCATTCTCTTTAATTAATGTGTTGATCTTTTCAAGGTTTTCTTTTGTATCAGGTACTGGACGCGTATTCGGCATTGGACAAATAGTAGTATATCCGCCTTTTGCTGCCGCGTGTGTACCTGTTTCAATGGTTTCTTTATGCTCTCCGCCCGGCTCACGCAAATGTACGTGTACATCAATGAAGCCAGGTGATACGAGTAGTCCTTTACCTTCTATAATTTCATATCCGTCTGCTACTAGTTGAGTACCTATTTCCGCAATCTTTCCATCTGCAATTTTAATATCTGTTTCGATGATCTTGCCTTCTTCATTTACCATTTGCACTTGTTGAATTAACGTGTTCATATTACTTCCGCCCCTTCAATATAAGTTCTAGAACAGCTGCTCGAATATAGACGCCATTTTCTACCTGCTTAAAAATTCGTGATTGTGGACTTTCTATTAAACTGTCTGCTATTTCTACATCACGGTTTACTGGAGCTGGATGCATGATGATTGCATCTTTTTTCATTCTAGCCGCTCGTTCTATAGTCAGACCGTATTGCTCATGATAAGCTGCTTTCGTATAGGCCATCTCTGTATTATGACGTTCGTGTTGTACTCGAAGGAGCATGACTACATCACTCGTTTCAATGACATCATCCCAGTTGTCGACACTGTCGAATTCCCCCGCCCATTCAGGTGGGCAAAGGAACGTGACCTCAGCCCCCAGCTTCCGCAAAGCTTCCGCATTGGAGCGAGCTACCCGACTGTGGGCGATATCTCCCGCAATCAATACTTTTACCCCATCAAAATGACCAAACTCCTCTTGAATCGTGAAGATATCGAGCAGGGACTGCGTCGGATGCTGACCCGATCCATCGCCTGCATTAATGATTGCCACATTCGTTCTCTTTACTAATTCCTCATAAAAACCATCAGCCGGATGACGAATGACTAAGGCATCCAAACCTATTGCCTCCAGCGTCCTAATCGTATCATACAAAGATTCACCTTTTAAGGTACTCGAGAAACTCGTTTCAAAGGGGATAATTTGCGCGCCTACTTTACGTTCCGCCATCTCAAAACTCGTTTTCGTTCTCGTACTAGGTTCAAAAAACAAGTTGCTGACGGTATATGTTCCAGGCAATTCCCTGAACCCTAGTCGCTTAAAAATCGCTGCCCGTTCGAGTATGAGCATGATTTCATCCACTGTCAGGTCTTTCATTGAAACTAAATGTTCCATCAGATATTCCTCCTCCGCGAAATGCAAGTACGTCATGCATGAACTGCTTTTGGTTTTCTATTCTTCCTTATCCATCAAAGTTTCGTCTGTTTTACCTGGCAATACTAGGTTCAACAGAACACCGACAATTGCAGCCAGTGCCATGCCACCGATTTGGAATGTTTCGCTTATATTAATCGTCGCCCCACCAATTCCAATTACTAAAATGATGGATGCGATGACTAGATTCCGTTGATTATCAAAGTCGATTTTGTGGTCAATGAGCATGCGTATTCCTGATGAAGCGATGATGCCAAACAACAGAATAGATATTCCACCAAGTACTGCCGATGGAATTGTAGCAATCAACGCCGTAATTTTACCGATGAAGGAGAAGAGTATCGCAAATACTGCAGCCCCCATGATCACATATACACTGTAGACTCGAGTGATAGCAAGTACGCCAATGTTTTCTCCGTATGTAGTTTTAGGTGGTCCTCCGACTAGTCCACTCATGAGGGTTCCTAGTCCATCACCAAGCAATGATCTGTGTAATCCAGGACTTTCAATATAATTCCTATCTACTACTTTGCCTAATACAAGTTGGTGTCCTATATGCTCAGAGATCGTGACGATCGCGATTGGCACCATAATGATTAGTAGTGTCGGTGTGACGATGAATTCGTAATCAACACCTGGGATGAGCATTTCGGGTACCGCAAACCACTTGGCTTCTACCACTTCGCTGAAATCTAGAATACCGATGAAAGCAGAGTAGATATACCCCACTACGATACCAATAAGTACGGGCATCAAACTGATAATCCCTTTAAAGAACATCAAGCAAAATACTGCAGAAGCAAGTGTAACTAGAGCCGCGGAAAAGTGTAAGCCGCTGTAAACATCCGCTCCATCCACATTGATCGTGCTCGCCATATCAATAGCTGTCGGTGCAAGTGCTAATCCGATTACCATAATGACGGGTCCTACTACGATAGGCGGTAATATTTTCATTATCCAGTTATAACCAGTTTTATAAATTACTAACGATACGATCGCATAGACCAATGCTACGAACATACTACCTATCATTGCGCTGCCGATACCGCCCGATTGTGTCGCCATCTGAATCGGTACAATAAAAGCGAATGAAGAGCCTAGATAAGCTGGTACTTGGAACTTCGTCACGATAATAAATACGATCGTTGCGATCCCACTCGTTAATAGCGCGATAGCTGGGCTTAAGCCTACTAATTGCGGTACTAAGATTGTTGCGCCAAACATGGCGAACATATGTTGTAAGCTGAGTGCAAGCCAGCGAATAGGTTGCGGCTTTTCATGTACATCCAATACTTTTACGTTCATTTATGATTTCCCCCAGCTGCTTATAATGTGCGTGTGTGAATGGTGACTCCATCTGTTCCATCTTTTTCAATCATACTCACTACTACTCGTTCTTCATTTGAAGTCGGGATATTTTTCCCTACAAAGTCTGGACGAATCGGTAGTTCTCGATGACCTCGATCTACTAATACAGCTAGCTGAATAGATGAAGGTCTTCCTAAGTCCATAATTGCATCTAACGCTGCCCGTACCGTCCTACCTGTATAGAGAACATCATCTACTAGGATGACTTTTTGATTCGCTACGTCATGTTCGATATCGACCTGCTGTACATACGCTTCTCCTTGTTCATTCTTTAATTGAAGGTCATCTCGGTATAATGTAATATCCAATTCACCTGTTTTGATCGGCTTCCCTTCAATTAGTTCAATTTTATCTGCTAAGCGTTTCGCCAAGATCGCACCTCTTGTCTTAATACCGACTACGATGCAGTGATCAATGCCTCGATTCTTTTCGATAATTTCATGGGCAATACGTGTGATCGCCCGCGTGATGGCTTGTTCATCTAGTATGGTTGCTTTTTCAGCCATATCCATAATCCCCTTTCTATTTCATCTGTTGTCTATAAAAAAAGCCCTCCAGTCAGAGTAGACTGGAGGGCAGACGTGCAGAAAAAAGCATACATCGATGCTTACCGCAGTAAGCTATCATGTAATTCCGTGCAACCTTCCCAGCCTCACAGGACTGACGTTAAAGGTATCGCTATTCAATTGCTTAATAGAGTATACAACTCATGATTAGCGTTTGTCAACGCTTATTCCATACGTAATTCATTGAGTAATTGTTGGAAATTTTCAGGCAACGGTGCAGTAAACTCCATATATTCATCTGTTGTAGGATGCTCAAAACCAATAGTGCCTGCATGAAGTACTTGACCACCAAAATCGATGGTTTTTCTCTGACCGTATTTAGGATCTCCTACAAGGGGATAACCAATATATTTCATATGCACACGAATCTGGTGAGTTCTTCCTGTCTCCAGCCGGCACTCAACTAATGTATAAGCACCAAAACGTTCAAGGACCTTAAAGTGTGTAACAGCATTTTTTCCTTCATCCACAACTGCCATCCGTTGACGATCCCGCTTGTCGCGCCCAATTGGCGCATCTATTGTGCCATTATCATGTGGTATATGTCCATGAACTAATGCCGTATACACACGATTAACTGATTTAGCGACGAGCTGATTAACTAATGACACATGTGCTTTATCATTTTTGGCAACCATCAATAACCCCGAAGTGTCTTTATCAATACGGTGCACGATACCAGGTCGCATGACACCATTGATGCCTGATAGATCCGTCACTTGATACATTAAGCCGTTGACTAAAGTTCCACTTACATGACCGACTGATGGATGTACAACCATCCCGACCGGTTTGTTGACAACCAATACGTCTTGGTCTTCATAGACTATATCAAGGTGGAGATTTTCAGCTTCCACATCGTATTCTTCCGTTTCCGGTTGCTCGACAGTAATCTTATCATCTGTCTTGACTTTATAGTTCTGCTTAACTAAACTGTCGTTTACCTTAACATGTTCCTCTTTTACCCATTGCTGGATTTGCGTGCGTGACCAGTCCGGTTGAAGTGTAGCCAATGCTTTGTCTATTCGACTCCCTGAAAGTTCTTCTGTTATTTCAAATTCTATTCTTTCCATTACGACACCTTTTTCTTTTTCTTTTTTTCATCAAACACTACGTGTAGCAAAATTAGTACGACAGCAATTGTTAGTGCGGCATCCGCCACATTAAATATTGGAAAATCATATTGTATAACAGGTATCAAGACACTAATAAAATCTACTACTTCTCCTCTTACTAGTCGATCGATGAAGTTCCCAATCGCACCACCTAGCAACAGCATTAGACTCACACCAAGTAGCCGATCCTTTTTACCTTCTGTATGGAAGAAATAAATAATAGCTATTACGACTACAATGGTCACAATAAAAAATAGCCACATCTTTCCCTCTAGCATACCCCATGCCGCTCCACGATTACGATGAGATAGCAATGCAATATAAGGATCCATAATAGAAATATGTTCACCTAACTCCATATTTTTTACGATTAGCCATTTCGTCAACTGGTCCAATCCAATGACCAGTGCAGCGATTGCATAATAAAATATCACTTCATTACCCTCCGTCCAGCTAATTTCTTCTTTAGTTTACCATAAAAATACGATCTTCATTACGTTTGTTAATTCCACTATGTAAAAAAGCCATCATCATCCACGAATGAATGATGATGGCTGTGACATCAAAATTGCTTACGCATAGTTTTCTTTCACAACAGTCGCGCATCGTGTACATAGTGTCGAATGTTCTGCGTCTTCTCCAACTGTTTGAGAAATTGTCCAGCATCGTTCACACTTTTCACCTTCAGCTGGCTCTACCAAAACCGTTGCATGCTCTAATTTCAATGCATTCGGTAACTCTGCATCTGTACTCTCTTCAAAGTCCGAGACGATGAAGAATTGTGCGAAATCAATATCCTCTGCTTGCAAGATGCCACGTTGAGCTTCAGGCAACACAACAGTCACTTTTGCCTCCAAAGATTTTCCGATTACTTTCGCGTTTCTTGCTTCCTCAAGAGCTTTCAAGACATCATCGCGGACATCCATCAAATTATCAAAGCGCTCACGAAGTTTGTCTGCTGCTTCACCTTTATGATCTGCTTCAGGCATATCCGTTAATTGTACGCTATCTTCTTCAACGTACTGAATATTTTTCCACATTTCATCTGCAGTGTGCGGCAAAATTGGCGTAATCAGCTTAACCAATGTGATCAATGTATCATGCATCACCGTCTGCATTGCCCGGCGATCTGGATGATTCGCAGCTTCGATGTAGACTACATCTTTCGCAATATCCAAGTAGAGCGAGCTCAGTACACCCGTACAGAAATTATTGATTGCGTGGTAGACAGTAGGGAATGCATACTGCTCATAAGCTGTAAGGACTTCCTCAATTAAATCCTGCAACTTCACATAGACGTACTGGTCAACTGCACGCATATCATCAAATGCTACACGATCTGTAGCTGGATTAAAGTCGGCTACGTTACCATGCAAGAAGCGAATCGTATTACGAATCTTGCGATAGACTTCTGAAACTTGCTTAAAGTTTGAATCAGACACACGAACGTCGGCTGTATAATCTACAGATGACACCCATAGACGTACGATATCTGCACCTAGTTGATTGATGACTTTCGAAGGGACGATAACATTCCCTAACGACTTACTCATCTTACGGCCATTTTTGTCCAGTGTGAAACCATGACTCAAAATGCCTTTGTACGGTGCAATGCCGTTGATAGCTACGCTAGTTGTCAATGAGGAGTTGAACCAACCGCGATATTGATCGGAACCTTCAAGGTACAAGTCCGCTGGGTACCGAAGATCATCACGCTCTTCAAGAACTCCCTGATGCGTTGTACCGGAATCAAACCAAACATCCATAATGTCCGTTTCTTTCGTGAATTCACCATTTGGACTTCCTTCATGCGTGAAGCCTTCTGGCAATAATTCTTTTGCAGAACGTTCGAACCAAACATTCGATCCATTCTCACGGAATAAATCTGCTACATGGCTGACTGTTTCATCCGTAAGAATTACTTCTCCATTTTCCGCATAGAAAACTGGAATCGGAACTCCCCATACGCGCTGACGGGAAATACACCAGTCGCCACGATCACGCACCATATTGAACAAACGTGTTTCACCCCAAGACGGTGTGAATGTAGTGGTACGGATTGCTTCGAGTAGCTCATTTCTAAAAGATTCAATAGAAGCGAACCATTGCGAAGTCGCACGGTAAATGACTGGCTTTTTCGTGCGCCAATCATGCGGGTACGAGTGAGTAATAAACGACAACTTTTGAAGAGCTCCAACTTCTTTTAGCTTTTCAGTCACCGCTTTATTCGCATCTTCGTAGAACAAACCAGCGAAAAGCGGTGCTTCTTCTGTCATCACACCACGGTCATCAATTGGAGATAATGCATCGATTCCATATTGCCTACTCACGTAGAAGTCATCTTCACCGTGACCTGGTGCTGTATGAACACAACCTGTACCAGCATCTGCCGTCACATGTTCCCCTAGCATAACTAATGAATCACGATCATAAATTGGATGGCTAGCCACGATCCGATCAAGATCTACACCTTGAATTTCTTTTTCGATTGAATACTCTTCCCACTCCAATTCATTCGCCAAGAACTCCACTAAGTCTTTTGCTACTACAAATTTCTCATCTTGTACTTTTACTACTGCATACGTAAATTTAGGATGAACAGAAATCCCCAGGTTTGCTGGGATTGTCCAAGGTGTTGTTGTCCAGATCAAGAATTTCACATCATGATCTAGTACACCTTTCCCATCTTTGATAGGGAAACCTACATATATGGATGGAGATTTTTTATCCTGATATTCAATTTCCGCTTCTGCCAAAGCAGTTTCACTCGAAGGAGACCAGTAGACAGGCTTCAACCCTTTATAGATATATCCTTTTCTCGCCATCTCGCCAAACACTTGGATTTGACGTGATTCGAATTCAGGTTTAAGCGTGATGTACGGATTTTCCCAATCTCCGCGAACTCCGAGACGCTTGAATTGCGTACGCTGATTATCAATTTGTTGTAGTGCATACTCTTCACACATTTTACGGAATTCAGCCGTACTCATTTTCTTGCGATCAACTTTTTTATTTACAAGTGCTTGCTCAATCGGCAAACCGTGTGTATCCCAACCTGGTACGTAAGGCGCATGGAAACCAGACATCGATTTATAACGAACGATAAAGTCTTTTAGTACTTTGTTAAGAGCGTGCCCCATGTGTAAATCACCGTTTGCATAGGGTGGTCCATCATGCAATATGAACAACGGACGATCTGCAGTACGTTCCTGAACTTGCTGATAAATATTCTTTTCATTCCACTCTTCTTGCATTTTGGGTTCATTGTTTGGCAGATTACCACGCATAGGGAAATCAGTTTTTGGCATTAGCAATGTATCTTTATAGTCCATTATAATTCCTCCTTAAAATATGTGTACATCGTTTGTAGTGTATTGATAGGAACACTTTTAGGCCTTAACGGTGCTTTCCGCTTTTGGTTTCAGATAGCTACAAGCATCAGGCTGTTTCCGCTTTTGAATATAAAAAACCCCATCCCAAAAAGGGACGAGGTTTATTCTCGCGGTACCACCCTACTTGCAATTGCATATAGCAATTGCCGCTTAGACACTAATAACGGCAGTGTGAGACCGAGAACCTAGATTTACATAAAGGTTCTAGCTCAGGAGTGATTTTCGTTTCTGATTTACCACCAGGCTTACACCGCCCCTGGCTCGCTATAGGTGAAATTAGAAAGTACTCTTTCCTTCAACGCTTCTTTTTCATTTTACTTTTCATTATAAAAATGTGTTCGAATGTTGTCAAGCTTCTTCCGGCTTCTTAACTAGTTCTTCATCTAAACTATCTACATTTGGAATATCTAATTCCTTTTCAGCTACACTTTCCACGCTGGATGTATCCAACTCATACTTCAACAGGTCATCCCAGTCTTCCGTATTGATCATGTCGAGCTGTGCTTCTACCATCATCTTGAAGCGGCTTTTGAATACTTTTGACTGTTTCTTTAACACTTCTACTTCGAGTGCTATCTTTCTAGCCTGCGCGAGTGCGTCATTCACAAGGCGGTCTGCATTCTTTTCTGCTTCCGAAATGATTAACTTCGATTCTTGAACAGCATTTTTTCGAACATCTTCTGCAGCTTCTTGTGCGATTAGAATAGATTTTTGCATCGTTTCTTCTATTAAATTAAAGTGAGTAATCTTTGCTTGATTATCAGAAACCGTTTTTTCAAGCTCTTCATTTTTCTTCAGGACGTTTTCATAGTCTTTCATCAGCTGTTCTAAAAATCCATTTACTTCATCTTCATCATAGCCACGAAATTTCGTATTAAACGTTTTGTTATGTATATCCGTAGGGGTTAAAGCCATAATACGCTTTCTCCTTTCAGTATGCTTACATAGTTTACAGTGTGATGATGTTTACTACTTGATTAAACACTACTTTTCTTAATTTATCAAGGATTCAATTTAGACAAGTGCACCGATCATCACGCGGATCTTATCTTTCTTTGTGCGTCCTTCAATACTCATGATTCTGAAGCGACCATACCCTCTAATTGATAGAACATCATATTCTTCTACTTCAAATGCCTGTTGATCAATCATTGCCCAATTCACTTTTACTTTCTCCGCTTTAATAAGCGACGAAGCTTTGGCTCTTGAACTGTTTGTTAATGCTGCAATCACTACATCCAGACGCAATGAACTAACAATATGGAGTTCTTCCGTCCATTCATTTTTTACATCTATAAAATCTTCCGTGTTTTGTACTGGCTCTACAGAAACTTTCACTTTTCCAACTTGCGTGAAATGGACGTGGATATATTCAGACACTTCCTCCGCAACCGCAAATTGTACCGCTTCATCAGTTAGTTGAATATCACCAAATCGTGAACGCTCAATTCCAACAGACAATAGAGACCCAAGTAATTGTGAATGTTTCATAGTAACGAATTTTTTAGGATAGTTCACATTATAAATACTGATTTGAAAATCCTCTTTTGTCGGGGTGTAATAATCAGGATAGATTAGCACACGCTGACGTTCTGCATCGTGGAAGCCACCGTCAGCGGTTAATCCAAGATCTGAATTCCTCACGATGGATTCCGTTATAAAACGCTGACGTGGGTCCATAAACTCCGTTAGCTTGGGGGCATATGTATCTTCTACGTCCTTCACCCAACTATTCACCTTTTCAATAAACGGTTGTTCTTCTTTACGAAAATGTTGAAATATTGAATCCATTCTATTTCTTCTCCTTATATAAAAAAATCCTCACCTTGTGAGGATTTCCAATTCAAGCTAAGGTTATACTTAATTTACTAAGGCTTGGAAAATCATCAAGTAAATCTGACCTATTCCTCTGCTGATTAATTGTAATGACAGTAATGCGACAATCGGTGAAAAATCAATCATTCCAAACGGTGGTATGAACTTACGGAAAAACCCTAAGTATGGCTCTGCTATTTTGGCTATAAGCTGACCAAATTTTGTTTCTCTAGTAGATGGAACCCATGACATTAAAATATAAATGACTAACAGAATAGAATATAATTGTAAGGCTCCAGAGATTAATAAATAAGAATTATTTAATAATGCGATCATAATTACATGTACACCTCATTCAAATTGTTCGACTTTCATTAAGTGAAAGTTCTAAGTTGTGTAGCCTATCGTTCAGTTTGTTCAGATAGAAACTCCGTAATTTTACCGGCTACTTCCACGTTGTCGGGTGCACATAAAAATATATCTGCGCCAATTCGTTGAATGTCGCCACCGAGGGCATATACTGTACCACTTAGGAAATCAATAATACGAAATCCTTGATCTCGTTCTATCTGCTGTAAGTTCACTACGACGGAACGGCGATTCTTTAAATGTTCCGCGATGTCCTCTACTTCTGCATAAGAACGCGGCTCTAGTAAAATAACTTTTGAAGATTTTTGCAGACTTTGTAAGCTAATCACTGGAGCTTGTGTGGAAGAAGCTTGTTGCTGGGGGGCTTGAAGACGACTATTGACAGCTCGTTTCTTACCCCCTAGCTTCTTCATCCCTTTACGAGCCGTTGTTTGTTCACCTTTTGTTAGTTTACTTTGAGGTTTTGGTTGTTGAACTAAGTCTTCTTCCTGTACCCAAAACATTTTTTCCAATCGTTTTTTTAGGCTCATTCAGTTTCCCCGCTTTCTGAACCGGCCAATGCAGTGCCGATGCGTATATGAGTTGCACCTTCTTCTATTGCGATTGTAAAGTCATTGGACATACCCATAGACAATTTTGTACACGGTGCGTAAGATAGCTTCTTTGCTGCGATTTTGTCTCGTAGTTCACGTAAAGAACGGAATGTTTCGCGAACAACGGATTCATCATCTGTATTTGGCGCCATCGTCATGAGCCCTATTACATGAACGTTTTCGTAAGCTGCCAATTGCTCAAAAAATACATCTACCTCCTCAGGAGTAATGCCTGACTTGGATTCTTCACCTGACACATTGACTTGTACAAAACAATCCAGCGGCTTACTTGCCCGCTTATTCACTTCTTTCGCAAGGCTCATACGGTCTAGCGAATGAAGGCAGTCAATGGTGTCGACTAATTCTTTTACTTTGCGTGTCTGCAAGTTACCAATGAAGTGCCAATTTACCGGATCCTCAATCGTTTCCTGCTTTTTCAGCAATCCTTCAAGCCGATTTTCTCCTAAATCCTTGATCCCAACGTCCAGTAAGGATTGCGCTCTAGCGGACGAGACTTGCTTTGTGACAGCAATTAACGTGATGTCGTCCGGGCTACGATTTACTGTTTCACATGCTTCATGTATTTGTTTTTGTATAGTTACTAGTCGTTGTTCTACTCGTTCCATATTATCACTACTTTTCATCATCTTTATTTCATTGTATCAATTAGAGCACTATATATCAACGATAAGTCATTTATTGAGCCGTTTATTGTCGATCAAGATAATATCTTTTCCAATCGTCATGACGTCTCTGTAATGAATTTTTTGGACACCTTTTGACTTGCTGTCTGAGAAAAAGGATCGCTCAAGTTCACCTATATGAAGTTGCGCGATTTCACCTTTTTCGATGTCGATTGTAGCATCTTGAACAAAACCTAGGAACGCTCCTTTTTTCAGCTCAATCACTTCTTTTTTCTGCAAGCTGGAAAAACGCATAGTTTCCCCTCCTTCTTTCATACTATGCATAGTGAGTTTTAATGAGAACGTAAGGAGACTGACTTCATCGTGAAATAGTGCGTGTAAAAGTATTGAGTTAGAAAGTGGATTAGAATTACTGTTTTACTTGTGGGAATTAAGGAATTCTTGAAGTAAGTATGGACTGGTATCGACATTTCGCTTTTTTACGTTCGTGATCTATCGAGGTTTATAGCTTGATGAGCGGTTATAGAGCAAGTATGAGCGCTTGCATGCTGTTCAAGAGCGTTCACCCGTTGACAATGATCGCTTGCGGTAATTAATGAGCGGGTGTGCCGCTACTATGATCACTTAGATGAATTGTATGAGCGCTTGCATATGGAGCTTAGGGTTCGATTATACATTAGCTCACAAATGTCCAAAACAATACAAAAATGGAACGCTGAGAATGAATGTTTTTTTCATCGGCCATTTAATCCACTATCAACATAAAAACTGCCCTTCACAACTTAAGTGTGAAGGACAGTCTTAGAGACATCAGACGATATTTAGTATTTCTTCTGTTCAATTCCGTGCCGAATCTGTTCCATCGCATGCTTTTCAATTCTCGAGATTTGCGCTTGTGAAATCCCGAGCTCCTTAGCGATCTCGGTTTGCGTCTGACCGAGATAAAATCGTTTGGAGACGATGAGCTGCTGTCGTTCATCTAGCTCGCCCATCTTATCTTTAATGGATACGTAGTTCATCCAGCGGTCTTCTGATACTCTTTGGTCATGTAGCTGATCCATCATATAAATTGGATCTCCACCATCGCTGTTCATTGGCTCATGTAATGACATAGGATCCTGTATGGCATCGAGGGCGAATAGTATATCTTCTTCCGGTATGCCGGTAATCTTCTCTAGATCTGAAATTTTTGGTTCGTGTTGATGCTCGTTGACATATTGTTCTTTTGCTCTAATCGCCTTATACGCGATATCACGTAAAGATCGAGATACACGAACAGCATGATGATCACGAAGATGTCGCTTAATTTCTCCAATGATCATCGGCACAGCATAGGTGGAAAACCGGACATTATGTTTTAGATCAAAATTGTCTATGGCTTTCAACAACCCAATACAACCAACCTGGAACAAATCATCAGCCTGCTCTCCACGATAGTTAAAGCGCTGAACAAGGCTAAGTACGAGACGCAAATTCGCAAATACCAATTCATCTCTGGCAAATTCGTCACCGCTTTGCAAACGGATGAATGTCTCTTTCATCACATCTGCAGTTAATAAAGGCAGCTCGGACGTATTGATCCCACAAATTTCTACTCTTGTACGTACCATTGGCTCTTCCTCCGCATTCTATAGGTGAGTGTACAGAGTAGTCTGTCCTCAACTCTTTAGAATATGCGAATTCACTAATCGCCAATTTCTACCGATAAGTCCAGTTATGAAATGGGTTGATTTAGCCGATCACGTAGCTCAGAGATTATTTTCTTTTCTAATCTAGATATATAAGACTGTGAAATGCCAAGAAGATCCGCTACTTCTTTTTGTGTCATTTCATTTGTTCCCATTAATCCAAATCGCTGCTCCATAATATAACGTTCTCTTTCATCTAAAACGGAAATGGCATCGATCATATATTGACGCTCCAGCTTTTTCTCTACATCGTCTGTAATAATATCTTCATCTGTACCTAAGATATCCGACAGTAGCAACTCATTACCATCTGCATCTGAATTCAACGGTTCATCGAATGAAATTTCTGAACGAATTCGATTCGTTTTGCGTAAGTGCATTAAAATTTCATTTTCAATACAACGAGAAGCGTATGTTGCAAGCTTAATGTTTTTATCTGCTTTAAAAGTTTCAATTGCTTTGATCAATCCAATAGTTCCAATACTAATGAGATCTTCAATATTCGTATTCGTATTATCGAAGCGTCTTGCGATATAGACGACAAGACGTAGGTTCTTTTCGATCAATGTATCACGAGCAGCAGGATCTCCCTTCATTAATGCCGCAATCGTTTTGGCTTCTTGCTCCTTATCGAGAGGTTTAGGAAGAGATTCATGTCCTCCAATATAAAATATTCCGCCTTTTCGTCTGAAGAATCCCGCAATATATGAAACCCATTTTTTTACTTCTATTAACATATAGCCGTTCTCCCTTCTTCTTTTAGTACATCCATCGCACTCATTTGTAATATAGCTGCTGCACCTTGAGGGTATTGACGTTGTTCTTTCGTCAATACGATATACCCCACAGGCAATAACTCGCCCTCGAGCAACCAATTTTCATACTTGATCCCGACGGCCCATGAAGATCCTTGAACAGTCTGTAATCGTATTAACCGAAGACTTCTTTGATATGTGGCAGGGAAAACCGCCAAGTCCGGGGACTTTTCAGGATTCCAAGACTCTAGTGCTGAAGCGAAGTCGACGGGCAGCTGTTCTTTAACTGCTGAATAACCAATAAAATGTACAGGATCTCCTGACAAAGGCTCTACACAATGATTACCCGTGTCGATGAATACTTTTAGCGGAATGGATATCCCCCATAAAATCAATTCTGAATCGAGCGTAAAACTCATTAACTTATTCATCATGCGTGTATCAATCCATTTATGTTTCACGATGTATAACGACAGATAAGTTAGACCGATCGCTACGAATAAAAAACTCTGATTTACGCTGCTACTAATATGCGCATAGACCAACGTCAACATTCCTCCTGCGAAGAAAGACGCGATCAGTACAGCGAGAATAGAATTTTTCCAACTACCAAACGTTTGTCCAAATGCAATATACGTCATTCCTAAGAAAGTAAAGATCATCGCTGGCACAGAATACGGGAACAACGTAATAAAGAAGGCACCGAGAAATGCTGCACTCCATAACCTCCTCCTGTTCGTTTGATGATTTCCAACTTTATTAGTGAATGATAGGATGGCGTAGTTAAAGAGCATGTTGATCCCTATCATCAGTTCTCCATACATATGCCGGCCTCCTTACAAACAGATTATCACGGCTATACTGAAAAACCTGTCGGGCTTTGGATGGTTTCGGATAAAAGCTTCGACATATTTTTAAGTGCGTAGAGTAATTGCTAGTACAAAAACAAAAAGCTTCCCCTCTGAGAAACTGATCTCAGAGGGGAAGCTTGTTCTATTTCTTATTTACGACGCGTACGATTACGTAAGAACGTTGGAATGTCCAATTGTTCTTCATGCTGATGCTGATTAACCTGTGGTTGTCTCGGCTCAGATTGTTGCTCGTAACGTGGTTGTTCTTCATATCTGCTTTGTGTCGGTGGTTGCTGTTGAGCAGGTCGTTGTGGACGAACGCCACCCGTTACACCAGCACCTCTTTGTCTTGACGGAGCTAATTGTTCTTCGTTAAATCCTGTCGCGATTACCGTAACGATGATTTCATCTTTTAAGTCGTCGTTGATGACAGAACCGAAGATCATGTTGACGTTTTCGTCTGACGCAGTAGCAACAATGTCAGCTGCTTCTTGCACTTCAAACAAGCTCAAGTTTGAGCCGCCTGTAATGTTCATCAAGACACCTTTTGCTCCATCTATGGATGTTTCAAGCAATGGACTAGAAATCGCTTTTTTCGCTGCTTCTGCAGCACGATTTTCACCAGTAGACATACCGATACCCATCAATGCAGAACCTTTGTTATACATGATGGTTTTCACGTCAGCAAAGTCGAGGTTAATCAATCCAGGTACTGCGATTAGATCAGAGATACCTTGGACACCTTGACGCAATACATTGTCTGCTTCTCTAAACGCTTCCAGCATTGGAGTGTTTTTGTCTACAATCTCAAGCAGTTTATCATTTGGAATCACAATTAGCGTATCGATTGCTTCTTTCATGCTTGCGATACCGCCAGCTGCTGAAGTAGATCTCTTTCTACCTTCGAATGTAAATGGACGTGTAACTACCCCTACAGTCAATGCGCCAATATCTTTAGCGATTTGCGCAATAACCGGTGCTGCACCGGTACCAGTTCCACCGCCCATTCCAGCTGTAACGAATACCATGTCTGCCCCACGTAAAGCTTCTTCGATCTGCTCTTTACTTTCTTCAGCTGCTTTTTTACCTACTTCAGGGTTTGCGCCTGCACCTAGTCCTCTAGTGAGCTTCTCCCCGATTTGTAGTTTGATTTCAGCTGATGATAATTGCAATGCTTGAGCATCCGTGTTTACTGCGATAAACTCTACGCCTTGCACTCCATGTTCAATCATACGGTTGACCGCATTGTTTCCGCCGCCGCCCACTCCAATAACTTTAATTACCGCTAATGCATCTATGTTCGTCTCAAATTCAAGCATTGATTTTCCTCCTCTAAATTATCTGCAATTCCCCATCCAACACGATGTTTTACTCAAAGAAATTGTCGAATACTTTTTTAGCGCGTTTCATGAATCCTTGACCTTTTTCTTTTTTCGGTTTAACTGGTCTAGCTGAAGGTTCCACGACTTCATAAATGGATTCTGATGATTGAGGTGAACCAACCGGCTCTTCTTCATAGCCAAAGAACACATCCTCCATATACGCATAGCGAATCAAGCCAACCGCAGTAGAATACATCGGCTCACGGACACCAATATATTCTGGTGTGTATAATCTAGCTCTTGTTTTAAAGACATCACGAGCTAATTGTAATATTCCATCTAGCTTAGCTGTACCGCCAGTGATCACGATACCGCCAGGCAAGTCACGAATACCTGTTGCGTACAAATCTTCGAGAATTAATTCGAATAATTCTTCAAGACGTGAACCGATCACGTCAGAGATATAACGTTGGCTGTATTGATCTTTTGCATCCGACCCCACTACGGGTACTTCAAATAATTCTTCATCTGAAGCATCATCATAATAGGCATGTCCATACTGATGCTTAATCATTCTTGCTTGCTCTGTAGGTGTCTTTAAGACGATTGATAAATCTTTTGTAATATGGTCTCCACCAACAGGTAATACGGACGTGCTGATCAGACGATTTTCAGCAAATACCGAAACCGTAGTTGACCCTCCGCCAATATCGATGAAGGCAGTTCCATGATACATTTCATCTTCGGATAACGCGAATGTACCTGCCGCCAATGGTTGCAAATAAATTTCGCGAATTTGTAAACCAGCTTTTTCTACACAGCGTAAAATGTTATGTAGTTGAGTTTTGGACGTCGTAATTAACGTTGCGTCCATTTCCAATCTTACTCCCATCATACCACGGGGATCGGTGATTTCATCATAATCATCGACAATAAATTGTTTAGGCACTAAATTGACGAATTCTCTTTCGGGTGGGACATTCATAACTTGTGATGATTTCATTACTCTTTCAAGATCGTCATCGGTGATTTCACGATTTTCAGAGTTCACTGCCACAACGCCTTTGACGTTTTGGAACTGGACACCATTTGCAGGGATGCCAAGAACTACTTCTTCAATTTTCAAACCTGTCATTCTTTCAGCCTGTTCAATCGCTTTACGGATTGATTGGACAGTGGCATCAATATCAATAATTGTTCCTTTGCGAATTCCAGCAGATTGTACATTTCCTACACCGATTACATGCAGGGCATTTTGATCCATCTCTCCAATTAAGACTTTAATTGTAGATGATCCTATATCAAGTGATACGTAATGATTTGATTTACTCAATTATTGACACCTCCTTAATGTAACTAGTAACTTCCATTCTATTGTATTATGACTGCTTTGTCTAAATATTTTCAACACCCTCTTCTAAAAACATTTAATATTACGCATTTGTATCAGGATTTTTGTTTCTACTTGTCCATTTTGCAAGCAAGATTCTTCTAATAATCGCTATATTTTGGAACAATCGTACGCCAAATGCGAAAACTGCTGCCAAGTATAAATCTACACCTAGGTGTACACCGATAAACGCGAGTGCTGCTGCTAATAGTATGTTGAAGAAAAATCCACTGACGAATATTCTGTCGTCATACACTTGCTGAAGATAGGCTCTGATTCCACCAAATAGTGTATCAAATGCAGCGAGAATCGCAATAGTTAAATAGTTATTATATACTTGCGGGATTTGTATATCCGAGAGCAAACCTAGTGAAACGCCAAGGAGGAGCCCAAGTAAGGGTAGCCACATATTGTCATTCCTCCTTTGTTTGTTCTTTTAAAAACCGATTTTCAAAACCACCCGTCCAGCCTTGTAACGTAATGCGATCCGCTGGTTCACTAATTGTCAAAATTAAGTCGTCCAAGTAAAATTCATCTTGGATGGCAGTAGTCAATAATTGATTATACAATTTTTCACTTGCCTCTTTTGAAGGAGATACGACTTTAATATCGAACGGTGGTGTGGAAACCACTTCTCCACTGACAGTTAGATTCCCGTTAATATCCCGAATCCAACTCAAAGTAGTAAAGCGCTTGCCGTCAATCTCCAATTCGTTGCCTTGTTGTTGATTCACCACATTAATAAACCAAGCTAGCAGTTCAGATGAGACTGGCTCTATTTCATAACCTAACGCAATACTTTCTGGTGATGGAGCAACCTCTATTACAAATCCTGGACCAGTGGTCGGCATGAATCCCGCTTGTTTATACAATTTATCTAACGTGTCCTGTAACACACTTGCCGCATTGGCTTCAGGTGATGCATTATACGCAGCAAGTGTTTGGTCAATCCCCCTGATCTCTTCTAAGAGTTCAGAGTGAATTTTCTTTTCACTCGATAACTCTTTACGAATAGCCCATAAATCTCGTGTGTCTCGTGGAGATGTAGTATTCATCGAGTTATATTGCAAAGCCAATACAAACCCCACTATACCGAGAATCAACGTGAACTTCCAGTGTGTTTTTCGTTTCACACTACCCCCCCACAATCCATCATACTTCGTCACGAATCGCAGGCAGTTGAACTTCCTTCATTTCTTCTAGTGTGACGACAATATTATCTCGCAACAAGCCATCTATGACACTGCCTTTTAAATGCAATGCCGGAGATAGCACTTTCGGATCTCCTACTGCTTCTATTATAAAAGGTGCCGGAAACGTTCTACCATCAACCATAATAACAGGGCCTGTACATTTTATATACGAATTCGAATTGATTCGTTGCCCGTTGATCGTCATTCCTTGCGCACCTGCGATTTTCAATTCATTGATTACACGTAAAACATGACTTTCATGGACGATATAATCATTCGGATTCTGTACCGAAGGATCATAATCTGCATCTTCCAGCGTTACTTTGACTCCCGCACCTTTTGACGGTATATCTCCAAGCAATAATCGTAAATCCCGTGCTTTTTCTACAAGAACCGCATGATTTTTTTCTTTATCGGAGAAATCTTGTTCAAACGAATGCACTTGTTGTTGTTTCTTGAGTAACTCATTTGTCAATTCCTTGTTTCTTTCTTGCTGGTCGATCAACTCTGCACGATACTGTTCTTCTTGCTGAAATAAATTGGTTTGCTCTGGATCTAGCTCCTGTTGCTTACTACCAATTGTTCTATAGGAAAACGCAAGCATGAAGCCCAATACTAGAAATACGATAGACAGCACTAATTGCTTGCCGCGTTTCTCTCTAGTTTTAATCAGTTTCTTGCTCACTCTTTTCCTCCTTAGTCGTTTCTACATCTGCCGGTTTACCTTTTGTTACGTTTGGCTCTTCAACAGGCTGCGGAATCTCCACATCTACCGGTACTGGTTCTTTGTAGAAATCTGTATATGTTTTAAAGTACACACCAATTTCAATATCCAACACACCTTTTTCTTCTTTAGGCAATTGTGCGATAATATCGGGGTAGTAGGACATTTTATCAGCAAAGCCTAAAATTAACGCATGTACTTCATATCCATCACTCATAAATACGTCAATTTTATCCTCTCCTTCATAACGAAGCTCGGAGAGGAGTTCAAAAACTGTACTATCCATCTCTTGGAGTTGATTGATCATTCGTTCTGTCACATCAGGTTCGGTAAAACCCGATAGGATGGGTGCATGTGAAAGGATGTCAGGATCAGTTGCTTCTAAGCGATCACCATTTTCCAACAATAGATCATATTGAGTTTGATTCTCTATATAAGCAACCGGTTCCCATTCCGTGACATGTATCGAAACGTCGTTATAAAAATCACGTTTTACTTTTGCATCTTTCACGCCAGGAATTTTTTGGATATTATTTTCTATATCTTTAGCACGAAATCCCCACAATGATTGCCCCTTATACAAACCACTCTGATCCTTATAGACCTCACTATCTTGTAAAACAGTCTCATTAATGGATATTTTCGAAACATCGCTTAATGAAGATTGGAAATACAATAAGGCAAGAAGAACAAGGACGAATATCACGACGAGCAGAAGAAAACTCATGTTGGCTCTTCTTCTGCGTTTTTTACGCATGGATGGAATCCGATCTTCAATATCTATTACTTTTTCCACATCCTGTTCTCCCTTCATCCTGCCTTTTTATTCGCAGAGTAGTGTAGAATCGTTCCGACAGCAAGCCACGTAGTCAACAGCGAGGAACCTCCATAACTAATGAATGGCAACGTCACGCCTGTCACGGGTAGCAAACCTGAGACGACTCCCATATTTAAAAACGTTTGGAAAGTGATCATGGACACCATACCGGTAACAATTAAAAACGAATTCCAGTTGTTCAGTCGTATCGCTATGCCGAATGCAGAAGCGAATAACAAGATAAACAGCACCACGATAAAGGCTGCACCGATAAACCCGATTTCTTCTGCAATGATGGAAAAGATAAAATCATTTTGTGGTTCAGGCAAGTACAAAAACTTTTGACGACTATTCCCGAAACCATGGCCAAATAATCCACCAGGGGCAATTGCGAATAAAGATTGTATACTTTGAAACCCCGTACCGAGAGGATCATTCCACGGATCAATATAGGATTTAATTCGATCTAAACGATATGGTGCAGCTAGAATGAGCGCAATAAAAGCACCGAGCCCTGAGACGAAAAGAAAAATAAAGAATGACAATGGATAGCCCGCTAAGAAAAGGATAACAAACGCGGACACTATCATAATGACGGCAGAGCCAAGGTCAGGTTGCAACATGATCAACGTTGCCGGCAATAAAATCCATGCAAAATGTTGCCATTGCCAAGACTTTTCTTTATGTTTCTTCATACCGCTTGCTAACTTCCCTAGTAAAGCTACCTTCACGAATTCCGCTGGTTGCAAACTGATGGGACCAAGAGCAATCCAACTTTGAGAACCATTTCGCGTCACTCCAATGCCTGGTATCAATACTGCTACTAACATTAAAGTCGAAGCGATATAACAATAGGTCCAGAATTTAGGATGAGATGTTAGTGGGCTTTTGACCAGTACATACGCAACAGCTAAGGAAATCACCATGTAAACACCTTGCTTGACGATAAATGGAGAAGAATCTTGGTAATGCACTTCTCCCCAATAAGATCCCGCTGATTGCACGAATACTAATCCAATCAGCGATAGTAGTAAGGCGGTTGTCAAAAAGATTATTCGGTAGGTTCTTTCCAGCGTTCGCATCCTTCCTCAAATTAATCAATCACTTCTTCGACTTACTCTCCAACTCTTACAATGGTTTTACAACTTCATTACCGCGTCAACAAATTGGTCGCCACGATTTTCAAAGCTTTTGTATTGATCCCAACTTGCACAGCTTGGCGACAATAAAATCACATCGTCTTCACAGCTACATGCATATGCCTTCTCAACAGCCTCGTCCATAGTAGATGCCCGGGCCGTATTTGTCACACCACAAGATTTAGCAAACTCTTCAAAACGCTCTGCTGTCTCCCCTATCGTCACGACAGCACGGACATTTTTCATGTAAGGTCGTAATTCTTCAAATGAATGACCTCTGTCAAGTCCACCGGCAATCAAGACGATTGGCATCTTAAATGAGGAAAGCGCACTTTTTGTCGCTAACGTATTGGTCGCTTTTGAATCATTGTATATGGTTCGGCTATTCGCTTCGCGAACAAACTGCATGCGGTGGCGAACACCGGTGAAAGAACTTAAGACATTTTCTATTGCAGTTTTTTCACACCCTGACAATATGGCTGCAGCTGTTGCAGATAAGATATTTTCTAAGTTGTGCTGGCCCGGCAATTTAATATGCTTCATTTCTATGAAAGGTTCACCTTGCCAATAAATCCATTGCCCATCTGCTGAAATACCTTCTCTAGTTTTCCCAAGTACCGAGAATGGAACTTTTTGAGATTCAAGTGATTCTATTGCTTCTTGGATTACCCTTTGATCAGCGTTATATATCAAGTATTCTTCTGAAGTTTGATTGCGGGCCACTTGTAACTTGGCATCCAAGTACTCTTGCATGGACCCATGATAATCCAAATGCGCTTCATATAAATTCGTGAAAATCGCTATATGCGGAGTGAAATTTTCTGTTCCGGCTAATTGGAATGAAGAGGCCTCAAGTACAATCACTTCATTCGCCTGAGCTTTTTCCGCCACTGTACAAGAAACAGTTCCAATATTGCCGGCAATCAACGGGTTTTTCTCCGCCATATTAAGCATGTGATAAAGCAATGTCGTAGTAGTCGTTTTACCATTTGAACCCGTAATGGCGATGATCGGTGCTTCACTGAGAATACCTGCTAACTCCACTTCGGTCCAAATCGGGATTTTTTGCTTAACAGCACTAGCTATCAATGAATTACTATAAGGAATCCCTGGATTTTTCACGATGAAGTCGAAATTTCGTTCCAGCAAATTACTTGGATGCCCCCCGCCAATGACTTCAATTCCTTGAGTTTGAAGCTCTATCGCCTCTTCATTCCCTTCTAACGGCTTAGAGTCATTGACTACAACTTCTGCTCCTAGACGATAGAGTAAACCTGCTGCTGCCATTCCACTTTTGGCTAGACCAACTACAAGTACTCTTTTTCCTATGAATTGTTCTGTATTCTTCATCTACATGACCTCCAAGAAGACCGGTACAAGGGCCGCAAGCAATGCCACTCCCCAGAACACAATCACTACTTTCCATTCAGACCAACCCGATAATTCAAAGTGATGATGGATAGGACTCATTTTAAAGACGCGTCTTCCAGTCATTTTAAAACTAATGACTTGAATGATGACGGAAAGCGTTTCTACTACGAATACAATTCCGATGATCAACAATAATAGTTCCTGTTTGATCAATACGGAAATCATAGCGAGTACGCCCCCTAATGCCAATGAACCCGTGTCTCCCATGAATACTTTCGCTGGTTTGATATTGAATAATAAAAATCCAAGCATCGCACCTGCTACGACGAATGCAAATAATGCGATATCGTTCTGTTCATACACTAACGCCAATACACCAAATGCAGTGAATGCTATAGTCGATGTACCACCGACGAGACCATCCAATCCATCTGTTAAGTTGACTGCGTTAGAAAAACCTACGAGCCAAAAGACCAAAAATGCCACATAAAATACACCGAGATCTATTCCTAGTTTCGTGAAAGGAATCATGACTGTAGTTTCGAATGGTCCGAGTTTCAGTAAGAAAAAGGCAACGATCGCAATGATGATCTGGCCTATTAATTTCTGAAGTGATGTCAATCCTAAGTTACGCTTCGCTACGATGATGATAAAGTCATCCAGGAAGCCGATGATTCCGAAACCAATCAGCACGATCAATAACACAATCGTATGAGTAGTTAATGTGTCGTTTATGTAAGATAAAGCGAGTGTTGAAATCGATATGGAAAGAAGAAAGATGAGCCCGCCCATTGTGGGCGTGCCCGCTTTCTTCAAATGTGCTTTCGGACCCTCTTCCCGTATGCTTTGACCAAATTTCAACCTTCTAAGTAATGGGATGATGATCACCCCGATCATCGCTGATACGAAAAATGCGACAGCGATGATCGTAACTGTGGTGCCGAGTGTCATGTTAAGTTCTCCTTCTACTATCAATTGCCTGTCAGTGAAGCACTGCTTATTCTGTATACAAATGAATCGTGTCTTCTACGGTCATTAAAGTATGGGGAGCGGGTAACTGTCGAATCACTTTCTTACCTTTTCCATGCCATTTAACTTTAAACGTGTAATTTTGAGACAGCAATTCTTTTTCATTCATTCCAAGTAAATCAGGTGAACGGAATGTGATCGCGTCTCCCCATCGGTATTCTTTTTCTAATTGCTCTTTTCTTCTTTCAATGTTAGCAATCGGGGCAATTTCTTCAATGATGCGTCCCACGATGGGTGCAGCGATTACTCCACCGAACTGAATGGAGTTCTTTGGACTATCGATAGCTAGGTACACGAGTAATTCAGGGTCGTCTGCAGGCGCGAAACCAATGAAGGAGACGATATAATCGCCATCTTTATAACGACCATTCTCTACTTTCTGTGCCGTCCCTGTTTTACCACCTATTCGAAGTCCATCTGCAAACGCATTACGACCCGATCCGTTAGCCACAACAGATTCAAGCGCATGCCGCACTTTAGCCGATGTTTCTTCACTGATTACTTGTCTTTTTAATTCGGGTTCAAATTCTTTTAATGTCTTACCTTCAGAGTCCTTTATTGATTTGACAATATAAGGCTTATAAAGTTTACCGCCATTAATAGCTGCGGCAACTGCTTGCACTTGTTGGATGGGGGTGACAGAGATCCCTTGCCCGAACGAAGTAGTTGCCTGTTCTACTGGTCCAAATGCTTCTTTGGAAAACAGAATACCTTTCGATTCTCCAGCAATGCCTGATTCTGTCGAGCTACCGAAACCGAATTCACGAATATAGCGATCTAGTCTTTCACTTCCAAGCCGCTGCCCCATCGTAATGAATCCCGGGTTACACGAGTTTTCTACAACTTCTAAAAATGTTTGATCTTTATGACCTTCTCGCTTCCAACATCGTAATCTAGCGTTTGCAACGACTTTATAACCAGGGTCATAAAAATTTTCGTTCTCTAAATCGATAACATCTTCTTCCAAGCTAGCTGCCAGTGTAAGAATTTTAAACGTGGAACCTGGCTCGTACGTCATCCATACGGGTAAGTTCCGATTATAGATAGTGGAATCGGCTGATTGGTATTCTCGCGGGTCAAAGCCAGGTACAGATGCCAGTGACAATAATTCTCCTGTTTTAGGATTCATAATGATAGCCAGCGCCTGTGTCGCATCATACTTTTCCATTGCTTGTTTCAGTTCGCGTTCCACAATTTGATGCATTTTCAGATCGATGGTCAGCTCCAAGGTTGAGCCGTCTTTTCCATGTTCGAAACTATCTTCTACATGGGGCAATGCAATTCCTTTAGCATCCGTGAACAGTCGTACTTTGTCTCCTGTTCCATTTAAAATTTCATCATAAGCATACTCAATACCCGCTAAACCATCACCATCATAGCCCGTAAAACCAATCAACCGCGCTAATAGATCGTCATATGGATAGTATCGGACGAAGTCTACTCCCACGTACAAGCCGGCTACTTGTAGTTTAGTAATCTCGTCCCCTTGCTCCTTCGTAATATTTTTTCCTTCGGGAGCTAATTTCACCATATACGTTTTTTTCTTCAGCTTTTCTTCCAATGCTTCTGGCGGCATGTTAAGGATTTTTGCAATTGCAGGTATGTCGCTAGAAATGTCAGGATTTTGAGCTGGCATGAAATACAATGTAGGGGCTAGTTTATTACCTACAATCAACTTACCGCTTCGGTCCGTAATATCTCCACGCATAGCACCGAAAGGAATTTCAATATCCCAATTTTCTTCTGCCTTTTCTTTCAACCACTCATGCTTGATAATTTGAACATGAAATAGTTTGCCGATTACGAGTAATAGACAGATAAGAAAGCATAAGAAAGCTGCACGTAAACGTTTTTTGGACTGCATATCAATAAATGAACGCAATGACTCACTACCTTTTTTTCTATTAAGGTATGCTGTGAAATCGCACGCTATTCATTAGCCGCCCATGATTTGCTCCTCTTCGTTTGCCTCTTTGTCTTCATTACTTTTCTTTTTATTATACTGTTGCCTTGGCGTACGAAGTTCAACGACAATCGGATCATTCTTGTTTACTGACGTTCCTTCCGTTACGCTTTGTCCAACCACATAGCCTTCCCCGTTGATTCGAATGTCCAATTTGGAAAGGTTCATAAAGGAAAGCACCATCTTTTTCGACCAACCTGTCATGTCTGGGAATGTCGTATCGCCTCTTGTTTCTAATAAAATCATTGAGTCCTCCGTCAATTTCGTGTCCGCTTTCGGTATTTGTTTAATTACCTTGCCACCTTCACCGATTAATACAGTTTGGAAACCATCCTCGGCTGCCGATGAAGCTGCTGTTTCCGCATCTTCCCCTTCATATTCCCCAACCTTTTTCACAGGAATCAATTGTTCATCGTCGGGAGCAATATTCAAATATTTCAAGCTGTTTTCCATGATCGGGTTAAAGACTTTCGATACAGGGTCGGACCCTTGTTCGCCTGCTTTTAACTTAGGTTGCTGAACCGTTACATAAATCAAAAGTTGCGGGTCATCAATCGGTGCCATTCCAAGGAAAGAGTATAGGTAGTTCCCATAGCCAGACATATATCCTTTTCCATCTGTTTTAGGAAGTTCTGCTGTACCCGTTTTACCGCCTACTGCATAATTTTCCAGATGGTACTTTTGTGCAGTACCTTTTTCTGAAGTTACTGTTGTTGCAAGGATTTCACGCACTTCTTTAGCTGTAGCTGCGGAAATGGGTGTTCCACTTTCTTCAGGTTCGTGATTCTCTAGCACTTCTTTCGTATTCGGGTCTATAATTTGGTCAATTACATATGGTTTCATCATGACACCGTTATTCGCAATAGCAGAAGCAGCTTGTATCATTTGTAGTGGTGTTACGGTAGAACCTTGCCCATAAGAAGTTGTCAATCGTTCAGCTGGATAATTATCTAGTACAACGCCTGACGCTTCATTCGGCAAATCGATTCCAGTTTTTTTACCAAACCCAAATTTGTGAACGTATTCAATGAATTTCTGATCACCGATTCTTTCGAGTAAGTAGGCCATTCCCACGTTGGAGGAACGTTGCAATCCTTCCATAAAAGTAATCGTCCCCCAGCCTTTCACGTTTACATCACTTATCACTCTGTCATAAATGCGGTAAGATCCAGATTTAAAATAGTCATCTGGCTCCCATTTACCTTCTTCTACCGCCGCTGCCAATGTGAACATTTTCATTGGAGAACCTGGTTCAATCGTCTGCTCCACTGCATCATTCAACCAGTTTTCTGTCAATCCCTCTCTCGTCATCGGATTAAACGTCGGTCGTTGACTCATTGCCAGGATTTCACCCGTTTGTGGATTAGATACGAGAACTAGCATCTTTTTTGGAGAATACTCTTCTTCTACTTGATCCATCGCTTCTTCTACGAAATTACTAATTGTCTTATCCAATGTTAGCTTAATCGTCTGTCCATCCTGTGGTTCTTCAATTTGTTTGCTAGCGGTAGGCAATAAATATCCCCAACCGTCCGATTGATAATTCACTTTTCCATCGACACCTGTTAGTTGCTTGTTATATGTTTTTTCAAGCCCCATTTTCCCTTTGGTAACCGTTTGATTGTTTTCCAATTCTTCTTTTTGAGCAAAGCCCACTAAGTAAGAAGCGAAGCGACCATTAGGATAAAATCGTTTTTTACCTTCTACAAACAAAATACCCGATAATTTTTTTCTATCGAGTTCTTCTTTCATTTTCATCATCGTTTCGCGGTTCAGATCTTTGCCCGCACGCCCAAACTCAATTTGCCAAGCGCCTTCTCTAGCGTTTTTCATTTTATCGTAAATTTCACGTTCTTTTAGCGGCAAATACTTCGCTAATACTTTCGCCGTTTCTTTATAATCCACTACGTGGTATTTCTTTTTACTGTTTTTACTTGCAGCTTCGTTCACTACAGCTACCACATGATAGCTTAATGTATCCGATGCAATCGGCACATCATTTCGATCGACAATTGCCCCGCGACTTGCTTGTAAAACTGCATTTCTTTCATATTGGTTAGAAGCGATCTTCGCTAATTCCTTACCATCTACTTGGCCCGTCATCTGAATAAAAAGAATTCTGCCGAATAATATGAAAAAGAGCCCTCCGAATACTACAAACATTAGAAAGGCTCCCCATTGAAAGCGAAACTTCTTCATCGTCCAGGTACGACCTTTACGTTACCTTCGTTAAGGTTCAGACCATTCTCTTGTGCTTTTTTCCAAATACGTTCGTAAGTGGATTTGTCACTCACTTGAATAGACAATTCATTATTCTGTTTTGCAGTATTTTCAATTTCAGTATTCATCAACTGCACTTCTTTATTTACAGCGTTTATATCAGAATGTGTCTGCAACAGCATAGATGAAGATCCGATTGTAAATGCTGCAAATAAAGTGAACAATATCTTTTCGCCCTTAGAAAAACGCTTTTTTACACGGCGGACAACCTGTGGCTGATTTTGGTCAGTTTGTTGTTCGATCTCTGGTGTCTGTGACGTATTTAAGTTCCGTTGTTCTAGTCCCATGGCTCAATTCCCCTTTTCTATTTTCTCTCGATAATTCGTAACTTTGCCGATCTGGCACGTTTATTATGTTTTATTTCTTCATCTGTGGGAATGATTGGCTTTCTTGTAATAAGACGGAAATCTGGATCCATCCCCTCAGGTATAATAGGTAAGTTTGGCGGCAACTCCGGCATGGAAGAAGCTTCCTTAAAAATAGTTTTACATAGGCGGTCTTCAAGTGAATGGAAGGTAATTACGCTGATTCGGCCATCTTTACGTAATAACGTAAGGGCATCGGTTATAGATTGTTCAGCTGCTCCTAGCTCATCATTGACCGCAATTCGTATAGCTTGGAAAACACGTTTCGCAGGATGGCCTCCAGTTCTTCTGGCAGCTGCTGGTATACCTGTTTTAATAAGTTCAGCCAGTTCTCCTGTTGTACGTATAGGCGCATTAGCGCGTGCTTCTTCAATTTTACGAACGATTTGCTTGGAGAACTTCTCTTCACCATAGCGGAAGATTATTCTGACCAAATCTGAATACGACCATTCATTGACCACTTCATAAGCTGTCAATGGCGCAGACGTATCCATACGCATGTCCAAGGGAGCGTCATGATGGTAACTGAAGCCTCGTTCAGGTGTATCCAATTGCGGAGAAGAAACGCCTAGGTCATATAAAATCCCATCAACATGAGAGATTCCCAATTTTGCTAATTCATTTTTCAAGTCTTTAAAGTTTGCATGAACGAAGTGTACTTGTGCTGTATAGTTCGATAACTTTTTTTGCGCTGCTTCAATAGCTGTCATATCTTGGTCGAAGCAGATTAGTTGTCCTTCAGATGATAAAAGCTTGACAATTTCTTCACTGTGACCTGCACCACCAAGTGTGCAATCCACGTAAATGCCATCTTCTTTTACATTCAAGCCTTCGACGGCTTCATGCAGTAATACTGTTGTGTGGTTAAACATGGTTATTCCGCCTGCTTTCAAAATTCAAAATCAATAAGGTTTTCTGCAATGTCATTGAATGATTCCTCAGATTCCTCGTAGTACGCTTCCCATAGTTCTGCAGACCAGATCTCAATCCGGCTGGATACACCGATAATCATACAGTCCTTTTCAATCTTCGCGAATTCCCGTAAGTTTGCAGGTATATTTACTCTCCCCTGCTTATCTAGACTTGCTTCGCTTGCTCCTGAAAAGAAAAAACGAGTAAATGCACGAGCATCTCTTTTTGTTACCGGCAACGCTTTCAACTTTTCTTCAAGCTTTTGCCATTCATCCAGTGGGTATCCAAACAAGCAATTATCCAGTCCACGGGTTAAAATAAAGCCTTCTGCTAATAGCTCCCGAAATTTCGAAGGAACGATCAGTCGACCTTTCATATCAATTGAATGCTGATACTCACCCATGAACATATAATTCACCCCACTGTATGAAATAATGTACCACATCCCCCCACTTTCCTCCACCCACTATGCCGTTTTTCTTCGCATAATTATTAAAATGTGTCAATAGTACTTCTTTCTGATTTACATTCCTCCCCGTATCCCGATAAAACTACCTTTTTCGCAATTTTCTTACGCCGTTACCCTTAAAAAATTTCTAGTTTCAATCGGGACTTGTTTAGTGAGTAAGAAGATTTAGCAGCTCTCATTAGGGAAGCTTAAAGTATGCAGAGAAAAGTGGGATGGGCAATAAATCATATATAAAATTAGTATGGGACATAGTGTTACATATAAACTATTTTAATTTCGAGTTTAGATTTAATTCATCCACAAAAAGTTTCAACTACTACTTCAATTCACAACATCGAGTGACTACCATTTGTTATACAAGAACGAAACGTACTACGTATGGATCTCAGAATATCTATTCTCTACAAATCCAACATACGGCTCTTCTAAAGTAACAACTCTCACTACAACGAATTCTCAATTTTCTACACGCAGATTAAACCCGCCATTCATAGAACGAATGGCGGGTTTAAGTAGTTTCTTATAAATAGACTAGTTGGTGTGACCCATTAAATGTATAAGGTTGTTTTAGTAACTCATCAATCAATCCTTTACCGAACTGGTTCATGTAAAAGTATGGTGAGTAGAGACGCTCTTGAAGGGAACCTTCAGGAAATAGCTGTTCCGAAATAACCTGGTAGCGCTCGTATTGTACGTGATGTTTCAGCAAAATAGACTGCTCTTTTTTCTTCTGTAAATAGTCAAACTGGCTCTTATGGAACTGTAAATTTTTATCAAGTAATTGCAGTAGTCCGGGATCTGACGTTTCTAGATGTGAATGTAACTGTTCATACTGCGTTTGTAATTGACTCTGCGTTTCCATCAACAGACGGTCAAATTGCTCATCTCGCTGTTGCTCTAGCCATTTTTCAAGAAGATCAGGTAGTTCGTGATTCATTACTTGCGTCATCGTAATGTCCGTAAGTTTTAAAGCTTCCTGGACTTGTCTGTTGACCAAAGTAATAGAAAGTCTTGGTACAATGACCGGCATTTTGATTCCCATAAGATGAAAAGCCTCTTTCAGTAAAGACCAGTAGGCAATTTCGCCAGGACCGCCGACGAATGCCAATACAGGAAATACGAGGTCTTGCATAATAGGTCTTGTGGCTACATTGTTACTTAGCAACCAAGGCTCATTTTTTGCAAGATGATGCATTTCTTGTTCTGTAAAGGTAATCCCCGCTTGTTCATTGACGAACTTTCCATCTTTTCTTCGGAGCAATACCCTCCCTGTATCATGAACATAAAATAGATTAGCATCTTGCTCTTCTGATTCGATTGGCTTTGCAAACCCATCTGCTTGGAGTTGTTGTTCTGTAGAGTAAATGCTCTTTGCCATGGCCTCAGTATTTTCAATCATTTGTGAGAAGTAAGGCGATTCCAATTGACGCAATGGTTTATAAGCAGCGTCTATAAATAACAATCCATGCGCAGTAAATAGTTCATTCATCAGCGAGGTGAAGAATGCCGTGAAATTCTGTTCTTGCTCTACAGTTTGCAACACATCATGCAATAACTTTTGCGTATAAGATGTCTCTCCGTAGCTTTTAAAAATCTTCTTAATATATGCTGTCATTTCTTTTTGATCATACTGTGTGTCTGAAGCCATCGTTTTTAAAATGGTTTGCTGTTTAAACTGCCGTTTGATCGCTTTTCCTGCCTTCGCAGTGTATGTATGATTGATTTCATTGATATCATGATCTTCTCCTGCAATCCAAAAAACAGGCACTACAGGTTTTTCTAGTATTTTCCGTTGTTTTTGTGCCAATAAAATCACAGATATCGCTTTGTGAACAGAATATAAAGGACCTGTCAAAACCCCCGCTTGCTGTCCGCCAATCACTACTAACGCATCTTCCGAAAGCTCTTGTATATACTGAGCAGCCACATCGGATATTCCAAATGGCTCCATATAACTTTCTACCGCAGCAGCTAGTTTTTCTCTTTGAAAAGAGCGTTGATGCAATTCTTCTGCTCTATCTTCAAACCCTACTGGTGTCATTTCATATTCAAAATATTTATGGAGAAATTGCGGATCGTGACGATACGATTCCATCAATTTATTCTTTTTCGGCAACTCCATTGTGTCCAAGTCCATTACACAAACTCCTTTATGTACCATACTAACGCAAGTATATCATCTCATCTGACTAGGTTGAATTGATACGCTTACGAGTACTCCTTAGTTCAAGTTGCGGATGATCTGCACCGTAATTCCAATAATGAACAGTAAAAAGTAAGCCACTGTTAAAAGTAGAAAATACGCTCGCCATGTTCTGCGTAACACCCAAGAAGACCGAAACTCTTTTTCCCTGGACCGTTCTATAACTGCAAATCCGATCGCAATCAAACATAATATTCCGATTAATAGTATGGGAAGCCAAACATCCCAAATCGAACGAATCAAAATTAAAACGGTCAATACCATAAACGGTGTCGTCCAATCTACCGCCCATCCGATCCTCTTCTTTTTAGGTAATCCTATTTTCTTCGCCACAATAATTAATACGACTAAAATTATAAAAGGGAACAACAATAACGCTCCAAGTATATTCGTTAACATCCGCCACATTCACTCCTGTTTATTCCAAGCAGTGCAGTCTCAAGCGTTCGTAAAAAAGGAGCACTGCCACCTTTTTGATGAATTTCTTTCAACACTGCTGTTAAAATTGTCTCGATTTCCATACTCCGGCCTTTTATTCTATCTACAAGCATAGATGATTGATTAGAGGCTGTTTTTCGACATACTTCTTCTATATCGTCATAGCTCAGTAGATCACTATACTCTTCAAAGTTACTGAGCAACTCTTCGCATAGCTGGCGGAATAACATATGGAAGTAAGGGTTTTCTAGCAACAGTCCATTCCTAATTCCCAACAATGCCGTTAGTGGGTTGATCGCACAATTGATCAGTACTTTACGAAACAATAACTGTTTAGCATTTTGTTGCGTAGTAATCGGAAAGTTCTGTGGATCTATTTCTTGCAACCACTGTATGATTGGGGCAATTTGATCATTTTCTACAATGTTAATAGGCCCGATACCGTTATGTGAAACTGTTCGGTCATCTATTCTAGCTGCCCCATGCTCGACTGTAGCGAACGACACATGCCCGAGTGGATACTGCTCAATCAACGATAGATGTCCAATTCCATTTTGGATGAACAATAAATGGGGCTGTATAGGTAAAGTGCTGATTTCAGACAATACAACGGGTAACGCATCATACTTCACCGCAATAATCCATACCGCTTCTGTCGGCAACTCTTCAATATGTAAAGTTGAATCTACTTCATATGTAAAGTTTTCTGGCGCTCTCACCAGACCACTACGTAAATGCTTTGCTTGCTCCTCTCGCCTTACCCAAAAGGTGACATTTGCCTGATGTTGAGCTAAATAGGAACCGATTAACAATCCTATAGATCCCCCACCTACCACTACAAATCGCATAGCTTTCCTCCTTAAAAAAGAGACCCAGTGAAGGCGTCTCTGTTGGTACATTTTATTATACAGGATAGACAGGATGTTTTCTCGAAGAATTCATAACTTTTTTCGTTTCATAATATCCAAATCTCTCAGCAAGCACAGACCGAAGACGATGAGGCGCAACTACCTCATCAATAATAAGTTCCGAGGCCATTTTATAGACATCGATTTCCTCTTTATATTCTTGCTGCTTCTCTTTAATAAATGCCATTCTTTCTTTTGGATCCGCAATGGCTTCAATTTTATTTGAATATACCGCGTTGACAGCTGCTTCCGGACCCATTACAGCGATTTGCGCAGTCGGCAACGCAATACAGACATCTGGCTCAAAAGCTGGACCTGCCATCGCGTACAAACCTGCTCCATACGCTTTACGCACAACGACCGAAATTTTCGGCACAGTGGCGGAGCTCATCGCCATAATGAGTTTAGCTCCATGGCGGATAATTCCTTGCCGTTCCACTTTCGTCCCAATCATGAACCCCGGCACATCTGCTAGGAACAACAATGGAATGGAGAAAGCATCACATAATGCAATGAATTTTGTTGCCTTGTCCGCGGAATCCACAAACAGCACGCCACCTTTTACTTTAGGCTGATTCGCAATAATCCCTACAGGCCGTCCGTCAATACGTGCAAGAGTTGTAATAACCTCCTGTGCAAATAACTTCTTGATTTCGAACAAGCTACCATCATCTACTAATTGATCAATGGCTTCATACATATCGAATGGTGCATTTTGGTTTGCGGGAATAATTTCCTCTAATGAACGCCCTTCTTTCGCTTCATGGGGTACCCCTAATTTGGCAGGTGCTTCAAAATTTTCAGGAAAGTACGAGAGGTATTTGCGAGCTTTTGCAATCGCTTGCTCCTCCGTATCTACTAGCACGTCGCCACAACCACTTACAGTACAATGCATGCGTGCGCCACCCATTTCTTCTAGCGTCACTTTCTCACCTATGACTTTTTCAGCCATCCGTGGTGAACCTAAGTACATGGAAGCATTGCCTTCTACCATGATGACGACGTCACAGAAAGCTGGAATATAGGCACCGCCTGCTGCAGATGGTCCGAATAGGAGGCACAGTTGCGGGATGACACCCGATAAACGCACTTGATTGTGGAAAATACGACCAGCTCCACGACGATTTGGGAACATGTCTAGCTGATCTGTAATACGTGCTCCAGCGGAATCCACTAAGTACAGTAATGGTACACGAAGCTTTTCAGCTGTTTCTTGGATACGGATAATCTTCTCTACCGTTCTCGCACCCCATGAACCCGCTTTCACTGTAGAGTCGTTAGCCATGACACAAACCGTTTGACCATCAATTTTCCCAGTAGCCGTTACCACTCCATCTGCAGGCAGATCTTTCGCTTCACAGTTTGCAAATTTTCCATCCTCTACATAGTTGCCTTCATCAAATAAAAGGCGCAACCGCTCTCTAACGAATAACTTATCTTGTTCCTCTAATTTCTTATGATATTTTTCTGCACCACCCGCCATAACGTGAGTAGTGATTTCTTGAAGCTTTTCATTATACGAGGTATTTGATGATTCTTTTGTCAAAGAATTCCCCACCTTTCGTTACGATTGAATAGTAACTAACACTTCATCTTCATCTACAAAATCGCCTTCAGCCCCGTGGATTTTACTCACCGTTCCATCCACTTCGGCTTCTAGCGGAATTTCCATCTTCATTGATTCCAAAATAACGACAACTTGTCCCGGCGTCACTGTATCTCCTTCTTTCACTTCAATCTGAAAGATCGTACCTGCCATAGTTGCTTTTACTTCTTGCATACTATCACTCCTCATTTCCTTAGTACTATCTCTTCTTGAAAATAACTTCTTAATAGATAGTGTATCTCACTTGTGAAACCGTTTACAAGTATGTTTTAAACAGTCCCGACAGTCTATGCCTGCCGGGATGGGAACTTTACTTACTTTTCGTCAAAAAACTTTGAACTGCTTCATGATGTGCATCACTTTCCCAGAGAACGGAACAAATGCGGGCTTCTTCTTGCATAGCCTGCTCAAGCCCGTTTGTTTTCCATTTCCTAGTGGCAATAGATTTATACGCACGATGTACATTTCTATGTACTTTTAGCTTAGGAGCTAGAAATTGATCAAGCGCTACTTCGGTATCCCCCTCATACACTTCAGTTGCCCAGCCAAGCTCCAGTAATTGTTCAGGTGAATGAATGCCGGCTCTACTCGTAAACTTCAGCAAACGATCATGTGGGCCGTTTTTTTCGAATAACAGTGTGGCTCCTCCCCAACCAGCCGTGATCGCCAGAGTCCCCTGAATGAATCCAGCTCTTGCATAGGAGGCAACCAAACGGTAATCACAAGCCGTTGCTAGTTCACAGCCACCACCAACTGCTGCTCCATTTACCAGTGCGATTGTAGGCATCGGTAATGTAGCAATCCGATATAAAATACTAGCCCCTCTACTCAGCATCGGAAATGCATCCTCTGCTGTCCGAAAGCCGTGAAAATCACTAAGATCTCCGCCTGAACAAAATGCCATGTCACCTTCTCCTGTAATGACGGCAAAAGAAATTTCAGGATCATCCTCAATTTGATCTAGAAAGGATTCAAGCCCTTCCATGACATCATAATTTACCGCGTTTCGCATGGCAGGACGATTAATTGTAAAATACGCTATGGACTGATCGATCTTTATAGAATAAGACAAAGAAATTCCCCCTTTTCCATTTAGCATACCACTTTTGCACAAAACAAAAAAGACTACCTTGAGCCATGGTCTCAAGGTAGTCTTTATATTCGTTGTGTAGAATCTAAATTATTCGCCTACAACGTCTTTTCCTTTGTAGTGTCCGCAAGATTTGCAAACGTGGTGTGCCAATTTCATTTCGCCACAGTTGTCGCAAGTAGTCATACCTGGCGCTTCAATTTTGAAATGAGTTCGACGCATATTTTTCTTTGTTTTAGAAGTTCTTCTCTTTGGTACTGCCATTGGGGGGCACCTCCTTATAAGGGTTTACTCTTTATCGGTTTCAAAAAAATTAGCCAATCCCGCTAAGCGAGGATCCACTTTTTCTTCTGCTTCTTGTCGTTGCGCTTCCAATTCTTCATCGGTTGTATAGGACCAACCTTTGCCTTCCATCTGTTGCATCTCATCTGCATTTTCACAGAATACTTGCATCGGAATTTCAAGCAAAATCAGTTCCTCCAATACAGGAGTGAAATCAATTATTTCTCCATCAACCGGATGAATTTCATCATCCGTTTGAAGTGTCTCCTCGTCCCAGCTGAATTGTTCAACTGTTTCAATGGAGAAAGGATAATCGACGTCTTCCCACGTACGTGCACAAGGCAAAATCATTGAACCTTCTAGCCGAAGCTGGCATGTTAACTTTTTCTCACCAATTGTACATGTTCCACTTACTCGAACAGGCTGAATTGCCCTAATTTCTTCATTCCGATTTTTCACGGAATCCAAATTCACTGTTTCGTCAAACAGTAGCGGGCCTTGCCTATGTTTCCGTAATTGATGAATGGACCATTTCATGTCTATCACCTCAAGACAACAATGTTGATTATAGTATTTAAAATAAGGGATGTCAAGATATTTTCTTGTCACCCTTATAAGTTTAACGTTATAATTCATTATACGCAAGTACAGAGGAGGATTCCATTGATAGCTACTGGTATTGTCGTTGAATATAATCCTTTCCATAATGGCCATTTGTTCCATCTCAGTGAAGCGAAAAGACTGACAAACGCGGATGTCATCATCGCCGTGATGAGCGGACATTTTCTTCAACGCGGTGAACCTGCGATCGTTGATAAATGGACACGGGCACGCATGGCACTGGCTAGTGGTGCAGACCTCGTCATCGAGTTGCCTTATGCTTTTTCTACAGCCCACGCTCCACAATTCGCGAAAGGAGCTGTACAAATCTTGGATGCTCTTCAATGCAAGTACATTTGTTTCGGCAGTGAAGAAGGACACATCGCGCCATTTATGCATAGTTTGGACACAATGAATACACATAAAGAACTTTATGACAAAACTATAAAGAATGCCATGCAAGAAGGCATCAGTTATCCGAACGCATTGCGAATTGCATATGAAGAAATTTCACGCATGACTGATGAACCACTTGCTGATTTATCAGAACCGAATAACATTCTAGGTTTTCATTACATGCAAGCCATAAAAGAAATTCAGTCGAATATGATGGCTGTCACACTCGAGCGAAAAGGCACACATTATCATGATGAAGTATTGCCTGAAGATTCTATTGCTAGCGCTACAGGAATACGCAAAGAACTATTTGAGACTGATGCTACGCACGTCCGACCTTTCATGCCTTCAGCTTCTTTTGAGCTGCTTCAACAACAACCTCATCAAAGCTGGGATCATCTCTATCCATTTCTTCGGTATATGATTCTTCGTGAAGGGCCTGAACAATTGGCATCCATTGCAGATATTACGGAAGGAATTGAATTTTCTTTATGGCGCGCTGCAAAAGAACATGCTACTTTCCAAGAATTTATGAAAGCTGTGAAATCCAAACGTTACACTTGGACGCGAATACAACGAATGTTAGTGCATATATTGACCGGTTATCGAAAATCAATGCGTGCACAAATTACTAGTCCTTCTTATCTGCGGTTACTTGGTATGTCTACAAGTGGAAGAAGTTATTTACGCACAGAAAAAAAAGAAGTGACTTTGCCTGTTATAAGTCGTGCAGGTTCATACAAGGACCCTTCACTACTAATGGATATTAAAAGTACAGACATTTATATGTGTGGTATCCAAAGAGAGCCAGGTCTCGATATTAAAACACCACCCATTTTGCTGTGACCATTTACTTTTCTTCTAGCTTTTCCAAGAAACTTAACGCATCATCAATCGTTTTCACTGGGACCACTTTCATTTTTGTACCTATTTTATCCGCAGTTGCTTTCGCTTCATCATAATTTGAGAGAAGCTGCGGATTCTTCTTTTTCACTTCTTCTGGTAGTTCATCGTCAGGCGCGAAAAAGATCTCAATATCTTGACGGTCAGCTGCAATAACTTTGAAGTCAATCCCACCAATCCGTCCTACAGATCCATCTTCGAGCATCTCGCCAGTTCCCGCAATATTATACCCCTTTGTTAAATCGACATCCACTAGACGATTCATCAATTCCAGCGTGAACATCAAACCCGCTGAAGGCCCTCCGATTTCCTCTGTACGAATATCTACCTTGGGGTCCGTTTCCAATTTGACCTGCTCTTCAAACTCTATTCCAAGACCTACTCGACCGTCATTCCCTGGAAGTTCTTTTAATTCTACTGGAACATCCAACTTCTGTTTTCCACGTTCCACTTGTAAATGCACTTTCTGACCTTTTGACATACCACTAATCTCTTGCATAAATGCATCTGTTGAGGTGAGATTTAGTTGATCAATTGATTGAATCACATCCCCCACTTTAAGCTTGCCTGCTGACGCTCCTGCCGGTAATACACCCGCTACAAAGATGCCTGTGAATTTTCTGTTGATTGGCAAACCTGCCTTATCGAACGCCACTGATATGGCATGCGTTTTAGAATCAGCCATCAATTTCTTCTGGCGCACCCCGTACTCTTCATCACTTTCACCATGCCTTCTCACTTGAGTAGCCGGCAACAGTTTCATTTTGTCTGAAAACTTTGACCAAGCATACGTTACAGGTGTTGCCTTGCCGATTGCAATGGTCATCAAACTAAATGTTCCTATCTCGTCCGTATCCCCGCCAACTACTTCTACGAGTGGTGCCAAATCATAAGCTCCACCTGGTCGAGAAATATACATATCTAACGGATAAAGTGCTGAAACCACTACCACTAGCAAGATTACCGCAGCGATCACCCATTTACGCATTTTCATAAAAGCTCACCTCCATTAATAGCCTGTACGAATACTACATATATATTACGGTAGATGGTAATGTATTTCAAAAATTAGGAAGGAGTGCGACAGATGCTTTTTAATGACAATCCTGCCGTATCGAACAATGAGTAATGTACTCTTCATCTGGGCGCTAATTATTTTATTTATTTTGCAGCCAGATGTCGCACATGAAGGAGCTGTTTCGGGTGCCCAATTATTCACTCATGCGTTACTTCCCTATTTACTACCGTATATTATATTAACGCAATGGTTATTGAAAATGCCTAGCAAGCAAGGCACTAGTCAATGGAGTCGTTACATAAAGGCTTATGTGCTCGGTTCGTTTGGGGGCTTTCCAGTAGGTGCCGTGACTGTTAGTGAAATGAAAAAGAACGGTGAGATTTCTGCAGCTGAAAGTAGTTTGCTTGTTGCTTCTTGTCATGCACCAGGGCCTATGTTCATTATTGGCTTTGTTGGTAACGAATTATTCGGTAGTACTACAAGTGGTTGGAAATTGTTGATTGCCATTCATCTAGCTAATATCGTCTTTTTCGTATTGGCCATGTCTCTTCTAGGTAGCCGGTACCAACAGACAGCTATACCCGTCATCCCTCAACAAGATCATAAAACATCTCCTTTGCTGCGCTCGATTAAGGATAGTTCATCCGTTATATTATTAGTGGCCACGACGGTCATCTTTTTCTCTTCTCTCGGTAATGTGCTTTCGTATTCCATATCTTCCGTCATCACTGTGGATATGGGCGTAATGAAAACTCTATTGCTGGCGGTCTTCGAGATGACTTCTGGTGTTCAGTCTGCTACCGAGCACTTTGCTAAAGATGCGATTTATCCAATGCTTATCGCGGCAATTCTGTCGATTAACGGGATGAGCATCCACATGCAGGTCATGACGATCGCCAAGAGCGCTGGCATACGCATACTCCCTTATGTGATTGCAAGGGTCTGGAACACGCTACTCGTCCCTATATTGTTCATTTGGATTTATTGAGCAAGTACTACATCATGATGAAGTACAATTCTTTCTCACTTATTCTTCACTTACACTTCGAAAAGTATTCGTTGCTACAAGTAATTCTACGTAAAAAAGGATGCCCGTAGAGGACATCCTTTTCTCATTTTTCACTTCGTATTTTTATTTTTCAAACTTTCCTTTTAGTGCTATATTGACATGTGGCGGTACGAGTGTGGAGACATCTCCACCGTAACGTGCCACTTCTTTGACAATACTTGAGCTGAGGAATGAATATTGACTCTTTGTCATCACGAAGAACGTTTCAATACTTTCATCTAATACCCGGTTCATCGATGTGATTTGCATTTCATATTCAAAATCTGAAATTGCGCGCAAGCCGCGAACGATGACAGACGCGTTAATTTCTTGTGCGTAATCAATCAACAGTCCTGAAGACGTGTCAATCTTGACATTGTCATACTTTGATACAGCTTCATGAATCAGCGCAATACGTTCCTCCACGGTAAACAATGGCTTTTTGGAAGAATTATTCATCACGGCAACGTGCACTTCTGGGAATGTTTTTGCTGCTCTTTCAATGATATCTAAATGTCCGTTCGTTACCGGATCGAAACTTCCCGGTACGATTGCAATTTGTGTCATGCTGTTAGCCTCTTTTCTTGTAAATCGTAATAGCAGTATTTCCATAAGTGGCGGAACTGATTTGACTATATGTATCATAATGTTCAGGCAATTCTATATGTTTATCGTGTTCACAAATGATGGTTGCATCTTCCGCCACTACTCCTTGTACTATTACGTCTTTAATTACATCATAGTATTCGACCGTTGCATAGGGGGGATCTACAAATAGCAGATCAATAGAAACTTCTTTAGACTTAAGAACCGTAGCAGCCTGGCGTGCATCCTTTTTTTCGATTTGCAGACATTCTTCCATGTGGCACTTTTCTGCATTCGCTTTGATCATAGCGCACGCTTTCGGATTCTTCTCAAATACAACAGCCTGTTCCATCCCTCTTGATAACGCCTCAATAGCAATGGAGCCACTACCGCCGAATAACTCGACAACAGTTCCTCCATCAAAGTAAGGGCCAATTTTGTTGAAAACAGACTCTTTTACTTTGTCTGATGTCGGACGCGTGGACGTGCCTGGCAAGGATTTCAAAGACGTACCTTTTCTCGAACCGGAAATGACTCTCATTCTTTTCCCATCTCCTTTATCATCTTTTCAATTTGTTCGATAGAAATGGTTTCATCCGACTTATCTATTAATACAAAGAAGATTCGTCGCAACCAATTTTCATCAAAATATAACTTTTTATTAATTGAGGTATAAGGCTTTTCTGTATAATCAAATTTACGGTCATTCATAACGTAGAAAGGCTCTAATTTCGAAAAACGATAAGTACGATTTGGACCGTCGATATAAATTGACTGCTCGTTTGAACGTATCGAATAGCCCATCTTCGACAATAATTCTTCTGCTGGATAAAAACTCTTACCGTCCTGTACTATTACCTTCACTTCTGGAACTTCTTCTCCATCAAGCAATACAGTCCGTGGATCAAGTAACAGAAATGGATAGTTGTATTGCTGTTCCTTCATTGTCATATGAAAATATTGAGTGTCGAATGCAAGTATTTTTGACAACGACTGATCCAAATCGGATGACGATAGCTTTTTACCAATTTTCTCTTGGACGTTTTGGCGTAATGCTTGATATTGCTCTGCTGAGATCGATTCTTTCAAACGAGTAAACGCGGCTTGTTCCGCTTTCGTTCCTACTGGAGCCTCTCCAAGTATAGACGCAATCATGCTGCTCATAGATGGTTCATCCGCTTGTAAAATGAAACGTGAATGAACACTCATCTTAGCTACTTGTTTTATTACTAGCGATAGATTGTCCATTTTCTCCACAATAAAGCGCTCCGCATACAGCGGCTTATTAGCTGAAGCTAGTACTACACTCACATGGTTTCCACCGATGGCTTCCATCATTTGTACAAGCCGATCATTATACTTTTTATCGATACCTTCACCGAAGATCGTCAGCTTGTTTGAAGAGTATGCCAAAGGCACGTCCAGCGATTGCCAATACAGTTCATTAACAAATCCTACGCCACGGTATAAACGATAGGTAATGCGTTCTTTATTTGCCTTTCCTACACGTTCCAACCCCGTTACCCACATGCCACCAATATCTTGCTCATCTGTCACATGAAGAACAGTCGTCAATGGTTTTGCCTCCCGAAGAATTACAAAAGGCTCTTTAAATAATTTACGTCCGGTAAGCGGCGTCTTTTTCGGCAATTTATAGGCAATGGATTGTTGATCACGTTCTCCTTCTTCGAATGCCACACTAGAATCATTAAGTCGAGCACATGAAGAGGATTCCACAGCTTCACATCCACGTTCTACACTTTCTTCTGGCCAAATAATCTCGTGTCTACCTTCCGACAAGTTATAAAAGTGGTGACGAATGTACAATCCATCTGCTCGATTGATGACTTCGATTTCCTGACGATAGGTTCCTGAATTCGCGCCTTCTCCATTTGCATTGACCGATTGGCTGTAATGCAAATAAACGAGTACACCGTTTACTGCCGCCAAAAGAAATGCGAGCCTTATAATAACTTTCAACGTACAACACCTCATCACATGGTATGATGGACATGAACCATTACTAATCGCCTGAAAGGAAGCGCTTGATTATGATCCAACAACGTTTTATCGAACTAGGGGAAGGCTATAGCGACATCTATGAATTACTCGAGTTAATGTCTACGAACGCCCACCGAATTTATAGGACCTATATCTTATCATCCAATTATCATTCTAATGAACAATTGTCATTAGCTGTTTCTTTTTCTCCCGCAACTGAAAACAATCATTTCATGCCAATCTATATTTGCAGAGAAGGAATTCGCTATTCTGCGGACAAACCATCTAAACGTTATGACTTGTTTGTTAAGCATGCAGAGTCGCTGAATAAAAAGCCCGTCAGAGTGGAAATAAAGCACTCATCCGAATTCGCTGAAAACGAGCTATTTTACCAATATATTACCGGGATTTTACGCTTAAATCACTTGTTGCCGCCGCTACATTAATAAGCGGCAACAAATTACAAGCCTGTTTTATAATCATATTCTTTTGCTTTATCGGGCTTTGCGTTTTCATATATCGTACTGACGAAAGGGCGCTGTGAAGGTAATACTTTACGTACAGCCGACAAACGCTCTAACTTCGTGATCGTTGATTCCACGTCTTCCATATCACAGTAAAGCACAACGTATTTCATTCGCTTTGAAATATAATGAACATGCCCGAATTTGCGCAGTGATTTTGCTTGTTTTAAATGATGGAGATAGACAATTATGCCTTGTCGATCAATCATGATTCTCCCCCTCTTTCTTACTCCATACAATACCATAGGTGAGAAAAGTCCTGCAACCTTACACAAAAATTGTTTGCATAGATACAAGTGAAATCAAGCCGATCTTTCATCTTTGTTTGCACACCTTCTCTGGAATAGGGTACACTTAAGTAGATATTTATCCGAATTCAATCGCTTTATTCTTTTATAGATGACTGAATACAAGTCTTTTCTGTACAGTTGAAGTATAAACATTGGCTAAATAAAAAAATGAGGACTTACTATAATTATTGAGGAGGTTTTAGATTGGGAAGAAAAACAAATGTTGCAATAACTGTGGGCGCTGCAAGTGTGGCTGCATGGGCGGCTTCAAAAGTGATAGCAAAACAAGAACCTCGCACTGAAAAGAAAGCGCTTCTTTTTTCAGAAGTAGCTGTTTTAACTGATGTACAGCGACATCAAGATGTCGCTGTGAATTCACTTACTGCTTATACGAAAATAGCAGATTTAGGCGTTCACGGCTTCGCGGTCGATGTACGTCTTACAAAAGATGAAGAAATTCTTTTAGTGCCAAGCCAAGAACTTGTGCTTCCCGATGAAATCTCCGACTATACATTAGATGAAATCCATGTCGAATCTAGTTATGATTACGATCTTGATATACTGAACGGAGATTTATCTGTTGTGCCGTTACGTGAACTGTTGGAAAAGTTCCCACAATTATTGTTTGTGGTTTCTATGAGTGATTGCCCAGCAACGTATGAAGGAAGTTTAATCCCTTCTAAATTGTGGCGATTACTAAAAGAAACGGATGCTACTGACCGCGTTGTGGTCACAAGCCACTATGATGAACAAATTGATCGTTTTAATCTATATGCACAGAACTCTGTCGCTTTAGGTGCCGGAAGTGAGGAAATAAAAAAAGCATACGTCGCTTACACGAGTAAGTTCGGTCATTTGTATCGCCCGAATGCAGATCTATTCTGCCTGCCCGAAAAACTTGGTATGTTTCCGCTTGCTTCAGAAGGCTTCGTTCGCTTCTTACACGATCTCAATATAACTGTATTTTATGAGTTAGATGAGACGGATGACCTTCCAAAACATACTAAATTGAACGTGGATGGTTTTATAACAAATCATCCAACACAATTATTGACGTTCTTTAATGGCGACTAAACGCACAAAGAGACTAGATGGCGTATCGAAAGTCTACAAGACACGCGTCCAACTGGTTGCTCGATTCAGGTGATTTTCTCTTTTGCCACTACCTTTATTTGAAAGTAACCCCCTGCAGAGTTATTTCTGCAGGGGGTTATTTGTATTTATGAAATGCTTTATGCTGAACAAGAACAGCTGCCACCTGAGCCGCAACCTCCACCGCAAGAACTGTTAGAGAAAGTCCCATCGCCAGCTGGTACTTTCACAGCTTCTGAAACGGATTGACCGATCAGGATACCTATTTCGTCCAATAAATCCTGCACGTCATTTTCCGCCAGGCGCAAGGCAGCCACTTCATCTTGCAAATCCAGTTCACGCTTTTGAAGACGTATTTCCTTCATGATTACTTTATAATCTGGATGATAGCGACCAAAGCGCTGCACGTCCTCGTATTGTTCTTTCATTTTAGTAAAATCTATGATTTTTTTTCGTAGATCAGTGTTTGAATATACACGGTCATGTGCGTCTTGATAGGTTTTCACCACTTCAGAACACAGCAGCATATCGGAAAGTTCCTCTGCCATATCGATGACTCGCATCCACTCATCTGTCATCATCACCAATTGCCGCACCTCCTATCACAACTATTATAACAAAAAACTGGTGCCTCGACTATTCATTAAGATTTTTACTTTATAGCATTTCTATAACTGAATGATTTTTTCACTTCTTCCATATCGCAAAAATGCATCGTCTGATTCCCTATTTGCTGTATTTGTTCATGTCCTTTACCTGCAATGAGTACAATCTCTCCTGGTTGTGCTTGGGTGATAGCGTAGCGGATTGCTTGATGACGATCGACGAAGATTTCGACAGGTGTTGCAAACCCTGCCATGCCCGACAAAATATCCACTATAATTTGAGATGGCTCTTCTGTTCTCGGATTATCTGAAGTCAAAATTACATGTGAACTGTAGTGAGCAGCTATTGCACCCATTTGCGGCCGTTTGTCACGGTCTCTTTCCCCTCCACACCCAAATACAATAATCAGCCGTTTGGAGGACTCTGACAATGCCTCCAACACCGCCTGCAAGGCATCCGGTGTGTGTGCATAATCTACATATACTTCAACCCCTGCCTCTTCATACTTCTGTAGGCGTCCAGTCGGAAGTCGCAAAGCATGCAAATGAGGTTGTATCATCCGTAATGAATAACCAATTGCCATAAGAGCTCCTACAGCCGCTCTTGCATTCATTTCATTATGGTGACCTAGATTCGGGAGTAGTACCTGTGATGGCTGCTCACCATTAATATGTCGCCTACTGAAATAAATGGGTGGTTCGGGCAACCCCTCTCCTATAGCGCGACAAGTTTCGTCATCTTCATTCATCACCAACTGATCAGCCAATGGAATGAGTAGTTTTTTTGCATCGATGTATCGCTGCCTACCTCCATGTTCAGCGTAGTGATCCATTCCAATATTCAAAAAAACACCTACAGTTAACGGACAGTGCGCTAAACGATGAGTAGATAACCCAATCGAAGACGCTTCAAGAACAATATGGGTCACCTGTTGCTCCACGCACCTGCGTAAAATAGGATGAAATTGTTCAGCTGGTATCGTCGTCATGGAATTTTGAATTGTCTCCGTCAATTTACCGTCAATATAAAGACCTGTCGTCCCTATAACGGCTGTTTTATGCCCGAGCTCTTTTAATAACTGTCCGATAAAGTGACTAACTGTTGTTTTACCGTTCGTTCCCGTAACACCGATGATGAGTAATTCCTCAGCTGGGTTATTTGAAAACTTCGCACTTCCATATGAAATAAATAGTGAACTATCAGGAACTAGAACTACTGTAATTTCCACCGGTATCCGCGTTAAATCTAAATGATCTCGATCGACCACTAATGTGTTGGCTCCATTTGATATCGCCTCTTCAATAAACGCCATTCCATCAGCCAAAACCCCTTTCTTTGCTACAAATACATAATCTTTCTTGACCCTCTTAGAAGATTCCGTGATTCCATCAATTGTCCGTCGAATTGAACCCTGTAATATAGTGCATGGCCAATCCTTAAGTAATTCAGATAATAGCAAGGTCTCTCGCCCCTTCCCGAACATTTTATTCTTCAGAGAATATAATGAAACGAAGCATAAAGTATTCTATGAAAGGCATAAGAAGAATGTCACGAAGAAAGTTGGGATTCTATGATTATCCAGAAATTTGGAGGAATTGCCATGCAGAATCAACACCAACGAGCAAAGTGTATTCAGCATATTCGACAGGCCTTGTCGAAACACCGTGCCGTCATCGTTGTAGTCTCTGCAATGGGTAGAAAAGGCGACGCTTATTCCACAGACGATTTGCTTACCCTGACAGACTCCTTCTCGAAATCCAGCGAAGCCAGAGATTTGGCTGCTTCCTGCGGTGAATTAATCGCAGCAGCCGTATTATCTGCTGAATTATCTACGGAAGGTATAGACAACACGATTATCTATGGACAAAATACAGGCATTCGGACATCAGGAGAATTCTGTAATGCAACGATTGATAAAATTAACAGTACACATATCGTCAATACACTTCAAACTCACTCATGCATCATCGTTCCTGGATTCCAAGGAATGAATACACAAGGAAAGTTTATGACTCTTGGAAGAGGTGGCAGTGATTTGACGGCAATCGCATTAGCTTCTGCATTGCACGCCCGCCATGTAGAGTTTTTCAAAGATGTACCTGGTGTTATGTCTGCAGATCCACATACTACATCTAACTATAAGCGATTTAATCAGCTCACATTTGATGAATTCCTTCCATTATTAAAATGCAATCGACCGGTTATTCAAGAAAAAGCAGCGATTTATGCAAAGCAAAAAGCGATGCCTCTTCATATACGAGGCATCGCATCAAACGAGGAAGGTACATGGATTCTCCCTTAGTCATCATGTATGGAGTTTTCTAATTCAGTCTGCGCTATAAAAGACTGGGTATAATATTTATTATAAACGCCTATACCGGTATGCGTGAAATTCGGATTCAGTAAAACTTCCCGGTGTTTTGGAGAATTGAGCCAGCCATGTACAGTTTCAATTGCGTCGATATAATTAAACGCCGTGTTTTCGCCTGCCTTGCTTGGAGTTAGTCCAACATTTTTTAAACGCTCGGCAAACACTTCCACAGGGCCTTCCTCATGAGAACTATATTTACGGAATATCATTTCCTGGCTATGCTTTCTTGAGAGTGTAGCCAGCTTATCATTATATGACAGAAGAGGTAGTTGATGCTCTTCACGCACTTGATTAGTCAATTCAAACGTCTGGCGCTCCATCGCACGATCTACTTCAGTCTGAACAGTTGATGTTGGTTTTGGGGCTTCGATCATTTCTCCAAGATACGTCATGTCATAAGGTTGGTGTTTCACTAAAGTACTTGGGTTGATAAACCGAACACCTTCAATCACACCATCTACTTGATCTATATATAATTGCACAAATAAATTCTCATATGGTATCAAGATACGATTTTTAATATCTTCACTATTTAATGAAAATGTATAAATATTTTCTTTAATCTTCACATCAATCTCTGATTCAATCGGTGTAAAACGGTGAATTTCCTGTACATTTTGTCCAATTTTAAACGGTGCTACATCTGATACGCCATCAGCCGTATAGATTTGATTTACTTTTCCATTCAAAACGCCAGCCATAAAACGAGGTTTTTCTGTATACACCCACCATTCATACTGAAAACTCGATGGTTCTATCCTAGATGGTTTGCCAAACTGTTCTTCCATCTTCTCGACTTTTTGCCCTACATGCACTGACATGCCTTCTTCTGGTCTCGGCATCCCTTCCCCACCGATCGACGGACCTTTTTCAGGCACTGCAATTGGTGAGCCATGTTGTACTGGTGATTCCAGCGGTAGATTTTCACTTACCTTATCCGTCATGAAATAATAAACACCCATTACAATCAAAAGTAAAACAAGAATCTTCCATCCTACTCTCCACATGCTATCTTCCTTTCCACTGTATATGCTACTTCTATAAGAATATTACGTATTGGTAGAAATCATCATGAAATGAATAGTTATTCGAAATAAACATCTATACAAAAATGATAACTTACTTATATTGTACAGAAGACACACACTATAGTCATCTATATAAGCCGGGAAAGAAAGCGTTGACACAATGTTGTCATTGCAAGTAAAATCGATTTGTTTTATGATATAATAGTATACGTATTCGTCAGGACGAACATAGAGGGGGATATACAGATGTATGTTGAAAATATTGGCCTTAAAGGCCTTGTAGCAGATTTACGCGTAATGGAAGAAATTATGAATAAAAGTAATCTTGAAATTGACGGACAATGGGATTATGAGCGTGTAACTTTCGACAAAAAGTATATTGTTAAAGAAGGTACATACTACTTGCGCGTTTTCGGTGAGCTCGTCGAAGGCGACATCGATGGTAGAAAAGCTACGGTTCGTCTAAAGCAACCAGTTCTAGGAAAGTACTACTACCCACACGGCGTCGAGTATGGCGAAGAAGAAAACTTTCCTGCTAGCTTAGTTAAAGACTGCGAACTAACGTTAAAGAAAGTATATGACGAGTTAAAGCAATATAGTTTGTAATTTTACGAAAAAGCCGGAGAGCTAAAAGTTCTTCGGCTTTTCTACTATTACTCCACTAATTTGGTTATAATAAAAACAGTATCTACGTGGAGGACGATCACTTTTGAAATTTCTTACGAAACGAAATATTATGATTGCATTCAGTATCATCGTACTATTGGTCATTATATTTTTTATATTACCCGTATCCATCCCAATTATTTTGGCATTACTCACGGCACTATTTTTAGATCCACTTGTTAAATCGGTAGAAGTACGGTTCAAATGGAAGCGTAAAGTCTCCGTTATTGTAAATTTCATCGTTTTTGTCGGAATCAGTGTGCTATTACTTTTCTATACTGTCACCACACTCATCGGTAAAATAGTTCATTTTACAAAAGAGATTCCTAACTACTTAAATTCCCTCTCAAGTGTATGGATTAACACGCAAAGCAAACTATTTCAGTACACGGTAGGCATGCCTGAAGACATTTTAGCTATGCTAGAGAACGAATTCAATGAAATTATCGAATCCATTCGCATATCAATCATCACACTTTTAAGTTACGATCGAATTTTAGCGTTGATTTCGGATATTCCAAATTTCCTTGTCAGTTTTATTGTATTTATGATCGCACTATTTTTGTTCATGTTAGAATTACCAAATTTAAAAAAGACTGTTTACTTTCATTTAACTGATGCTACTGCAGAAAAAGTACACTATATGATGAACAGATTGCGGTTTGTCATACTAGGATTCGTCAAAGCTCAAATGCTTGTTAGTTTAATCATTCTCGTCGTTTCCTTTATCGGCTTACTAATGATTATTCCTAAATATGCAGTAGTTATGGCTTTGGTGATCTGGATTATTGATATCATTCCGATACTCGGCTCTATCATTATTTTGGCACCTTGGTCGATCTATCAATATATTTCAGGCGATATCGCAATGGGTACAAAATTAGCGATACTGGCCGTCATACTATTGGTTATCAGAAGAACCATCGAACCTAAAGTAATGGGCTCACAAATCGGTTTGTCTCCATTGCCTACATTAATTGCGATGTTTATCGGTTTAAAATTATTCGGTATCCTCGGTTTCTTCATCGGACCATTGCTCGTCATACTTTTTAATACTGCAAGAGAAGCAGGCATCATTAAACTGAATTTCAAAATTTAATACTAAAAGGGATTCCTCAGTCGAGGAATCCCTTTTAGTATGTATAACTGTCAGCAATATGAAGTAGCTAGATATAAAAAACTGAATCCACAGCCTATAGGCTACGGGTTCAGTTTTTAAGCGTAATATTACATACCAAGAATCGCTTTAAATACAGAAGTAGTTTCTCCGCCTTTATAAAAGACATACAGCAATAAGTATACAGCGACCCCTGTAATGGCTGTGAAGAACCAGATAACACTTGTGATAGGACCCATTTTACAATGGCGTACAAGAAGGTTCTTCAAGCCTGCATGGATCGTAATAACCCCGAAGACCGCCCCTGTCGTTGCTAATATGATGTGGAAGACTAAAAATACTGTGTAATACATTTTCAAGTCATCAGGTCCACCAAAAGCTGTATTACCTATAAATACTGTTCTAGAAATATACATGATAAAGAACAGTACTGCAGACACAGCTGCTGCAATCATGGTTTTTTGATGGGCTTTGATCTTTCCCAGGCGTATCAAATTCCAACCAATTGCAACCAAAATAGCTGATAAAATGATGAAAAACGTACTGATAGTCGGCAATAGTGGTAATTCCATCCCCCACAAACTCCCCTTTTGGTCAATCAGCCATGCATAGTTAAGTTATGGCGTTTCAGTAAATCTTGTCTAGTAATTTCATCCGCATTATCTTTTTCATACTGTGACCAGCTTAAGAAGATGCGTCCAATAATCACTACATAAACGATTTCTTGGATGACTTTCATCAATATACCGCCTAATTGCTGATCATAGAGCGTAGGCATATCTGTGAATAGCTCAGGTCCTGAGATGCCAAGGCCTGACAATCCAGCTAAGGTTCCGCTTGGTACGCAAAGCGCCATCGCTTGTAGCCACGCTTCACCACTACTGTATGTTTCATACACAGGCACATCTACGAAGATGATTAACGAACAAGCGGGTGTTATGAGCAAAGCACTCAATATTACATAACCAATTTTTTTCAACCCATGTAATTGCGGCTGTCCTTTTACTGTATTCACTACTGGCCACCAGAGAAATATAGCAGAAAGGAAAAGTGTGATGGTGAAAATAGTGTGTAAAGGCAAACTCAACTTCACCTGATCCAGTATGAGTGGATAGTGATACATCGAGAACATAAATGTAAACACTAACAGACTAATGAGTGGCTTAGTCAGTATCATGAATACTTTTCTGAAAACCGTCAAAGATAGTAGCTTTTCCCATACCCAGTTCGGTATACCGATGATGAAGAACGGTGCTACGATTAAAAGCAATATAGCCATTTGAGCCATATGGACGGAAAATAAAATATGACCGATTAAATCCATTGGTGAACCTTTGACAATATACAGCAACACCATGGATGATAAGAAATAAACAGCTTGTCGTTTTGTTAACGGTTGTGACCCTTCAAAGCGATCCCGCCATTTAACTGTTATGAGGTAATATAGAACGATTCCAAGTGCTAGAACTATTAAAAAATAAGGACTCCATAAAGCCCTAAAACCAAAGATACTTAACGGCAAAATAACCACTCTCCTTTAATAATCAATTCGCTGAATCTATTCTGTGTATAGTGCTCATGTATTCACTATATATTTCATCACAGCACAAAGTTAACGAAAGTCTTACCTACTGCCTATTATACGAGCTTATAACGCATAACTCAATGTACGAACTTTGACAATTTCATCTAATAATGAATAGAAAAAGAGCTTATGGAAGAATCCATAAGCTCTTTTTGTTGCTTACCACCAAACGATTGTTACAAATGTAAGTGGGATCAAGAATCCTAATATTGCACCTGTAAACATAAACATTTGTGGAATGCCATGTCCTTTTTCATTCATATGCATGAAGTAGTAGAGTTGAAGACCAACTTGTACAGCTGCAAAGAGGAATAATGTAGGAATGATAAAGAATTTTGAGAAACCAGCAACGTCATTAAGATGAGCAAACACCATAGAAAACGATATAAGTGTTAAGAAAATCATCAAAGAAAACATCGCAACTTGGCTGCGCATTGATTCTTTTGCACGACGTTGAGACAGTGACTGTTCAGCAGGAGATCTTTTAATCATTTGAACTTCTGACATCAACCGACCACTCCCATCAAGTAAACTACAGTGAAGATGAATACCCAAACTACGTCAATGAAGTGCCAGTAAAGTGAAAATGTATAATACTTAGTTGCGTTATACAAGTTCAACCCACGCTTGGAGTTACGGAAGATCAATAGTGTAACCCATACTAGACCAACTGCAACGTGGAAGCCGTGTGTTCCTACTAATGTGAAGAAAGAGGAACTGAACGCACTGTTACTAAACGTAAATCCTTCTTGAACGTAATGAGAGAACTCATACACTTCTAACATCAAGAATCCAAGTCCTAATAATGCTGTTAAACCTAACCATAACTGCATTTTTTTGAAGTTGAAACTCTTTAAATGATACATCGCGTATACACTTGTTAGTGATGATGTTAAAAGAAGCATTGTCATAACAAACACTAACGGTAATGTGTACAATTCTTGCGTTGTGAAACCAAAGCCACTTGGACCTTTGTTTTTCAAAGCCATATACGTTGCGAACAGCGTAGCGAAGAGAATAGTCTCTCCACCTAGGAATAGCCAGAATCCAACGAATTTGTTCTTTGCTTCCAAAGTAGCTCTCTCAGGATGAGCGGGCCACGTTTCAGGGGTGAATTTTGTATTCAAATCCATTAGTTACGCCCCCTTTTATTATTTTCTTGATCTTGTAAGATTTGTTCTTTTGTTACATAGTAACCTAGATCATCTTTTAATGAACGAGCTGCCATTGCAACGAATGTGAATGCAAGACCAAAGATCAATACTCCTAATCCCCATGAAGTTTCTTGGTGGAACATTGCACCGAATCCAGCAATGAATAATCCAAGCGTCATCAACATTGGGATGATTGAACCGTTCGGCATATGAATGTCCGTAATTGGTTCAGCTGGTGTAATCATTTCCTTACTACCTTCCATCTTCTCAATCCATAAAGTATCCAAACCACGAACTAAAGGAGTTGCTGGGAAGTTATAGAAAGGTGGTGGTGATGGAATTGCCCATTCAAGCGTACGTCCGTCGCCCCAAGGGTCATTGCCAACAGGCTCATTTTTAATAGTTGTCATAATGATGTTGATCACCATAACTGTAAAGCCAATTGCCATCAATAGTGCACCGATTGTACTTACTAAGTTCGCAATGTTCCAACCTTGTCCATCCATAAACGTCCAAACACGACGTGGCATTCCCCAGAAACCTAACCAGTGCTGAATTAGGAATGTCATATGGAAACCGACAAAGAAGAATACGAAAGTAATTTTACCTAATAACTCATTCAACATTGTACCGAACATTTTTGGCCACCAATAGTGAAGGCCTGCAAAAATACCTAATACTACCCCACCTACAATTACGTAGTGGAAGTGAGCTACGATGAAATAAGAATCGTGTAACTGATAATCAAGTGGTGCTGCTCCTTGCATTACACCTGTTACTCCACCCATTACGAATGAAGGAATAAAACCTAAAGCATAAAGCATTGGAGTCGTAACTTTAATACTACCGCCCCACATTGTCAGTAACCAGTTAAAGATTTTTACACCTGTAGGTACAGCAATCGCCATAGTAGCTACCGCAAATATTGCGTTCGCTGTCGGTCCAAGACCAACTGTAAACATATGGTGAGCCCATACCATGAATCCTAGGAAACCGATTAGCACTGTTGCGAATACCATCGCTGTGTAACCGAATAGACGTTTCCGAGCGAATACAGAGAATACTTCAGAGAAAATACCGAATGCCGGTAAGATCAAGATATATACTTCAGGGTGTCCGAAGATCCAGAAAATATGCTCCCAGATAATCGTGTTCCCGCCCATCGTATGATCAAAGAAGTTACCTCCAAACATACGGTCAAACGTTAAGAAAAACAATCCAACAGTCAACGGAGGGAATGCGAACAAGATCATCGCAGACGCAACAAACGTAGTCCATGTAAACAAAGGCATACGCATATACGTCATCCCTGGCGCACGCATGTTAATGATCGTTACTAGGAAGTTAATCCCCGCCATTAACGTACCGCCACCCGCGATTTGTAAACCGATTGCATAGAAATCAACGCCATGTCCTGGAGAGTGAAGTGATAACGATGCATAAGATGTCCATCCAGCATCTGGAACTTCACCGAATAACCAAGAGATGTTAAGGAATAAACCACCAAATGCGAACATCCAAAAACCTAATGAGTTGATGAATGGGAACGCTACGTCACGTGCTCCAATTTGAAGCGGCATGATCGCGTTCATAAAACCAAAGAGAATCGGCATGGCTGCCAAGAAAATCATGGTCGTTCCGTGCATTGTAATTAAGTCATTAAAAAGCCCTGCGCTTACGAGATCGTTGTTTGGTGTAATCAATTGAAGACGAATGATCATCGCTTCAATACCACCTAGAACGAAGAAGAATAATCCCCCGAGGAGATACAGAATTCCGATCTTCTTATGGTCGACTGTTGTCAGCCAATCCCATAGCGTTGCGCCAAAGCCACTTTTTTGAGCAACTGAACTCACTGTGTTACCTCCTATTCAATTTCCGCTTGAAAATTATTTTGCAACTTTTAAGCCCATCAAGTATTCAGCTAATGCATCTAAGTCTTCATCAGAAATTTGATCTTTGCTGAATGAAGGCATCGTATTGCCAGGTTTGTGTTTCTGTGTATCACGAATCCAGTCTTTCAGATTTTCTTCATCGTGTTCAAGGAAACCTGCTACACGATTACGATCACCGAATGAAGCCAAGTTAGGCCCTTGAGCACCAGACTCACCTACACCCGAAACTGCGTGACAACCGATACAGCTTTGAGAGAAGACCTCTTCGCCGTCAGCATTTGCAACAACAGGTTCTTCTGCTGTCTTTTGCATAGCTGCGACCCAGCTGTCAAATTGATCTCTCGGTAATGTTTTTACTTTAAAGTCCATCAATGCGTGAGAAGGTCCACATAGCTCAGCACACTTACCGTAGAATACGCCATCTTTCAAGCCTTCAGATTCTTTCTCAAATGACAGATAGAATTTGTTCACGTTTTCAACGTTCGTATCTAGCTTACCGCCAACTGACGGAATCCAGAATGAGTGCTTTACGTCTGCTGCAATCAAGTTGAAATAAACTTTTTCATCAGTAGGTACAACTAGTTCCTGAGCAGTCACAATACCTAGATCAGGATATTCGAACTCCCACCAATACAACTTCGCAGTAACATCTACTACTAAGTTTTCAAGGTTACCGTCATCATCAACTGCTTCCATTGCTTTCACATCACCTAATTTATACGTGTAGTGAACGGTAGGAACAGCAAGAATCAAAAGTAAAACTATTGGAATGAATGTCCAAAGCAGCTCAAGTGTGTGACTTCCTTCCACTTGCTCTGGTATGTGATCTTCACCCAACTTCGAACGTCTGAAGCGGAATAGTGCAACAGTGTAAATAATTACTACTACAATGATAACCAGTAACATAATTCCTGATGCTAATAGCAACAATTTGAACTGGTCATTAGCGACTTGTCCTGCTGGTTGGAAGGTTGAAATTTCTTCATTACCACAACCTGCCATGAACAAAGCGAAAACCGCTAGTAAAGAAAAGAGACGCCACTTTTTGAGTCCTTTAATCATCGCTAACTAATACCTCTCTTTCTAAAAAATGTTTTTCTACTATGGAGGACTGAGTGCCCCTTTATGATGAATTCCTGTTTTAAAGAAAGAATTCCGATACGTTAGATGAATATAGAGAAAATAATCATGGATACAAACAAGATTGTCATATAATTTAAAGAATATACAAACATCCCCGTTGCCCACTTCAAATCTTCTTTGGCTTTAAATCCTTTAATAGCTAAATAAAGCCATCCAACATTCAACAGTGTTGCAAATACTATAAATCCGGTACCGAGCTGTGGTAACAAGAAAGGTAGTGGGAATAGTAACAATACCCACATGAGCATCGACTTTTTCGTCCGCTCAAAGCCTTTTACTACTGGTAACATCGGAATGTTAGCCGCTCGATACTCTTCTGTTCTTCGCATAGCCAACGCATAAAAGTGCGGTGGTTGCCATATGAACATAATGAAAAACAATGCCCACGCTCCCATTGGCAGTGTAGGATCAACAGCTGCCCATCCGATCAGAGGTGGAATTGCTCCTGAAAGACTTCCTACTACGGTATTGCTCACGTGCTTACGTTTAGACCACATGGAATACAAAACAACATAAGCGAATACACCCAAGATGCCAAGCCAACCTGCCATAGGTGAAGCAGAGAATAATAATACTTCTCCAGCCACTAGGAATGTAACGGCTAACGTCATCACAGCGGGAGCTTTAAATCTACCTGTTACTGTCGGTCTCGACTTCGTTCTCGACATGACGGGATCAATATCGCGGTCAATCAAGTTATTCATAGCGCCTGAAGATGCGATGATCAATCCAGTACCTAGAATCGCAAATACCAGTAGATCGAAGTTATGGAGAAAACTTTTACCAGTGAATTGAAATGCCAAAAAAAGACCGGTGAACGTAGTGATCAAATTCGAGTTGACAATTCCTATTTTGATTAGCGCCAAAAAGTCTTTCCATAAGGTAATTGTCTCTACTTTTGGATCTGCAACTGTCGAAAGCGTTCGACCGTTTGACATAATAACCCTCCTTTCAAAGTTTTCGGCAAAGACCCTATCACCTACTATATCTAAAATCGTCCGAAATTTCCAGACCATTTCTCAATTTATAGCGGTTTGTGCAACCTTTGTGTCTTTATCCTTCGCCTTCTATATAGTAATGCATTTCCAACTCTCATTTGTGAAGTTAAAGAGACTATTTTATGAACAATTTGTGAAAAGCCTTATACATCAGTGGTTTATTACCTTCATGCATTGTGTTTCTGTCAGTTTTTCGTTATCATAAGGCTTGCAATAGATGCTTGAATTTCATAGAAACGCTTGAGATTGAACTATATATCTCTTGATATTTTTTTGGGAGTTCAGGCAAAATTTTACGTAAATCGACCTTTTAATGGTCAATTCAATAGAAGAAGGTGTTTCGTACTTGCGATACAACAGATTTTTAAAATGGTTTGGTGTAGCTTCTACAATTGGAATGCTTGCGATCTTACTTGGTGGAGCACTAGTTACCAAGACCGACAGCGGTATGGGCTGCGGAAGACACTGGCCAGGGTGTAATGGACAACTTATTCCTGACGTCATTACAGCAGAAGTATTAATTGAATTCTCACACCGGTTAGTAACAGGTTCGGTAGGTATTTTCATTGTCATATTGGCTGTATGGTCATGGAAAGCACTAGGTCACGTACGCGAAACAAAGTTTTTAGCTTTTATGGCAGTATTTTTCTTAATTCTACAAGCATTGATTGGAGCAGCGCAAGTATTATGGGGACAAGGTGATTTTATCCTAGCCTTGCACTTCGGGATTTCACTCCTATCCTTTGCGTCAGTCTTCCTACTGACGTTATTGGTTTTTGAAGTGGACCAGAAGTTTGACGCAGATAAAATACGTATAGATCAATCATTACGTTTCCACACCATCGGCGTAACCATTTACTCATACATTGTGATCTATACCGGTGCTCTTGTTCGTCATACTAATTCAGGTCTGGTCTGTTCTGACTGGCCACTGTGCCGAAATAACGAATTCAGTTTACCGAACAATATGTATGAATGGATCCAAATGGGTCACCGCTTGGCTGCAGCACTAATTGTTGTATGGATTGGGTTTATCGCGATCAAAGCCATTAAACAGTACAGGGATCAACGTGTCATTTACTGGGGATGGATTGCAGCATTTGGTTTAGTGCTTGCACAAGCAACGACAGGGATGATTGTCGTGCTGACTAAATTGAATCTCTATTTTGCATTGTTGCATTCATTATTCGTCACTTTATTATTTGGTTTATTAACGTATCTAGTTCTCCTTGTATCTCGCAGCCGATTGAAGAAGTAACAAAAGCGCGTGTAACAGCTCTTTAAAGACTGTTGCGCATTTTCGTATACAAAGGGTAGCAAAAACAGCTCCCACTGTCTTAACGACATGTGGGAGCTGTTTTTTAATGTTCTAATTCAATTAATAAGTCACCTGACGAGATCGAATCTCCAGGACCTACATATATCGCTTTTACAACTCCCGCAAAAGGAGCTTGGATCGTTGTTTCCATTTTCATAGCCTCTGTAATTAGCAAATGTTCACCGCGTTTCACTTTTGCGCCAACAGATACTGCAACTTGTAAAACCGTTCCCGGCATAGTGGCTGCAATATGCGTTTCATTTGAAAGATCCGCTTTTTGCTTTGTATCACCTTTTGTTTCCACTTGTAAGTCTTGGATAATAATCTCACGTGACTGTCCGTTTAATTCGAAATACAGCGTGCGTGTTCCGTCCGGATTGGGTTCACCAATTGATACCAATTTGACGATGAGTGTTTTTCCGAATTCAATTTCTATTTCGATTTCTTCACCTAAACGTAAGCCATACAAGAACTCTGGCGTATTGATGACAGAAACATCATCAAATTGTTTTCTTGTTTTGATATATTCTTCAAAGACTTTCGGATACAGGACATAAGCTAGCGCATCATGCATAGTAGCAGGCTTATCCATTTTTTCAGTCAGCTTCTTAAGCACATCTTGGAAGTTAACTGGCGCCAATAACTCACCAGGACGTACTGTGATCGCTTTGCGGCCTTTTAATACTACTTCCTGCAGCTCTTTTGGGAAACCGCCATATGGCTGACCAATTGAACCTTCGAAAAACTCAATTACCGATTCCGGGAAATCGATAGTTTGTCCTCTTTCAATAACCGTATGCTCATCTAATTCATTTTGCACCATGAACAACGCCATATCCCCTACTACTTTAGAAGAAGGTGTCACTTTCACGATATCTCCAAAGAGGAAATTCACGCGGGAGTACATCTTCTTCACTTCTTCCCAGCGCTCTCCAAGCCCAACAGCTTTAGACTGCTGTTGCAAGTTAGAATATTGACCACCCGGCATTTCATGTACATAGATTTCTGAATGCGGACTGTTCATACCACTCTCAAACGGCTTGTAGTATTTTCGCACATCTTCCCAATAATGCGATAATTTTTCTAATGACTCTGTATTTGCACGTACATGACGTTCATTGTTTTGCATTGCATACGCAAGTGAATTGGCAGAAGGTTGTGAAGTCATACCCGCCATGGAGCCAATTGCTGTATCGACAATGTCTACTCCGGCTTCTATCGCCTTGGCGTACATATAAATACCATTTCCGCTTGTATCATGTGTATGCAAATGAATTGGCAGACTTGTTGACGCTTTCAATTCTGAAACCAAACGATAAGCTGCTTCCGGTTTTAGCAGTCCTGCCATATCTTTGATCGCTAGCATATGAGCTCCAACTGATTCGAGTTCTTTAGCCATCTCTTTGTAGTAATTGACCGTATATTTTGCACGATTGTCGTCCAGAATATCTCCTGTATAACAAATGGTTGCTTCTGCAATCTTTCCTGTTGAACGTGTTTCATCAATTGCTACTTCCATACCTTTAATCCAATTCAAGCTGTCGAAAATACGGAAGACATCTATACCTGACGCAGCCGACTCTTTAATGAATTCACGGATAACATTATCAGGGTAGTTAGTATAACCAACCGCATTAGCACCTCTAAAGAGCATTTGGAACAAGACATTAGGTACTTGCTTGCGTAATTTCTCTAGTCGATCCCACGGACTTTCTTTCAAGAAGCGGTACGCTACATCGAATGTTGCGCCTCCCCACATCTCGAATGAGAAGAGATCTGGTAATAGATGCGCACTTTCTGTCGCAATCTGTGTTAACTCTTTCGTTCTCATACGCGTTGCCAGTAAAGACTGATGTGCATCTCGGAAAGTCGTATCTGTCAATAATACATCGTCTTGCTTTAATACCCACTCGACTAAGCCATCTGCACCTTGCTCATCTAGAATCTGTTTCGTTCCTTTTGGTATCGGTGAATTATAATCGATTTTCGGGATACGTACCGGGTGCAAAACAGGACGTGTTGCATCATCTATGCCAGGGAATCCGTTAATCGTAACATTTCCAAGATACGATAAAGCCTTCGTTCCTCGATCTTGCTTTTTGGCAAATGTAAATAATTCTGGAGTTTCATCGATAAAGCTCGTGTTGTAATTACCTGATAAAAAGTTTTCATGACATACGACATTTTCAAGGAAAGGTATGTTCGTTTTAATTCCCCGAATTCTGAATTCCTTCAAATTTCTGTGCATTTTGCTTGCAGCGTCCCTAAAAGTAGGGGCCCAAGTTGAAACTTTTACTAGTAATGAGTCGTAATAAGGGCTAATAACAGAACCTTGGTACGCATTGCCCGTATCCAAGCGAACACCAAACCCACCACTTGAACGATAGACCATTACTTTGCCTGTATCAGGCATGAAATCATTTAACGGATCTTCCGTTGTCACACGTGATTGAATAGCAAAACCAAATAACGGAATATCTTGTTGCTTCGGTATGTTGATCGGATCAGAATGAAGCGCTTCACCTGCCGCGATTAACACTTGCGACTGTACGATATCAATTCCTGTAATCATTTCAGTGATTGTGTGTTCTACTTGAATACGCGGATTGACTTCGATGAAATAGAAAGAATCGTCAGCTACTAGAAACTCTACGGTACCTGCATTGATATAGGATACATTTTTTGATAGTTTAACAGCGGCATTACATATTTCATGACGTAATTCTTCGGTTAATGAAATAGAAGGAGCAATCTCCACGACTTTTTGGTGGCGACGCTGAATAGAACAATCACGTTCGTACAAATGGACGATCTCTCCATATGTATCACCTAGTATTTGTACTTCTATGTGTTTGGGGTTGGTAATATATTTTTCTACATAGACTTCATCAGAGCCAAATGCAGATTTCGCTTCGGATTTCGCTCGATTATAAGCCTCTTGTACTTCTTCCGGTGATTCGACGATTCGCATGCCTCGTCCTCCGCCACCTAATGAAGCTTTAATAATGATCGGATAGCTATGCTGTTCACCAAATGCCGCCACTTCTTCTACGGAGGTAACCGGTCCATCACTACCCGGAATCACTGGGATATCGGCCAATATTGCTTGTTCTCTAGCCTTTACTTTATCGCCGAACATTTCTAAATGGCCTGATGTCGGACCAATAAATATAATCCCCTCTTCTTCAAGACGCGCTGCAAACTGAGCATTCTCTGCTAAAAAACCGTAACCTGGATGGATCGCATCGACATCCGCTTTTTTAGCAATGTCGATAATTCCTTCAATATCCAAGTATGCATCGATCGGCTTCTTGCCTTCCCCCACCATAAATGACTGGTCGGATTTGTAACGATGTAGCGAGGCACGATCTTCCGCTGAATAAATACCAACTGTCGCAATGCCTAACTCTGTACATGCTCTAAATACGCGAATTGCAATCTCGCCGCGGTTTGCGACTAGTACTTTCCTAATCTCTCTTCTCTCCACCAACAAATCAATCCCCTCTACTTTGTTCTCTCATACTTCACAAACATAGAAACGTTCATCAGTATACCAAGCGCAATTGACAAGAATACAACCGATGTACCACCATAACTAATGAATGGCAACGTAACGCCTGTTAACGGAATCAGTCCTGTCAATCCACCTAAGTTTACCAGTGTTTGAATAGCAATCAAGCTACCTACGCCAGCTGCGAGCATTCTTGCATGGGCGTCTTTCGTACGCAAGGCAACAGTAAACGCTCTCATCACGATGAAAAAGAGACCTCCCAGAACAAGTGTCGTTCCGAGCAACCCAGTTTCTTCAGAGATTACTGCCATAATAACATCAGTATGTGGTTCAGGTAAATAGCCAAGTTTCTGAATACTGTTCCCTAAGCCCACTCCTTTGAGCCCTCCAGCACCAATCGCAATGTATCCATTGACTATTTGAAGACCTGAACCTTGTATGTATTCAAAGGGGTCTGTAAAGGCGAGAAAGCGACCCATACGTGAAGCAGTCATGACCGTATCCCACTTGATCCATAGCACAATACCGATCAATACGCCAAGTAAAGCAAAGAAACGACTGATGATTAGATAATTTTTTACTTTCATCCCACTTGCCATGATGACTGAGATCGCAACAAGAAATAAAATCATTGTCGCTCCAAAATCTGGTTCCAATAAAACCAATAATAGGGATGCCGTTAAAACAGAAAACGTCGGAAAGATAGTAGTTTTGATTTCATCCAATGTTCCTGCGTAGTATTTATTCGCAAATACACCCGAGAAATATACGATAAATGCAATTTTCGCTACTTCGGTTGGTTGTAAATTCCCTATTCCAAATGGTAAGGAAAGCCAACTTTTAGCTCCGACAGCGTCTCCAAATCCGATGAACTTTACTAGGATCAATAAAGTAAACATCATAATTAGCGTACCGTATAAGAACTTTTTATTTCGATAATGTCGGTAAGGAATTATAGACACCAATAGAAACGCCGGAATAGCAATAGCTAAGTTCATCAATTGTTTCTTAAAGAAATGGGATGGTTCAAAATTATAAATATTCATGGCCCATACCATGCTTGCACTGTAAATCATAATTAATCCAAATAGACAGAGCAGTAAATATACGATAAATAATGGATAATCAAAATTGCGTAAAATTCGATTCATATAAGTCTTCATTTTCTTTAAACCTCATCGTCCTAAATAAAAAACTCAAACCGTTGGAGTAGTTTGAGTCTTCCATTTACTTATTTGTATACAGTTCATGTAGAACATTTAACTCTTTTTCCAGAACAGAAATTATTTCACGGCCTTTGTCATGTTCGACTAGACCAAGCTTAACGGCAAAATCAATCTCACGGGATAATCCGTACATTTGCGTATCAAGTACTTCTTCGTATAGTGGACATTGCGGCATTGTTAAATTATCCATTTGAACTTTAATCAGCTTTGCGATTTTCTCTGCATCGATTTGTAGTTGTTTCATGGCTTGTTCTTTGTACGTATCTTGAACTTCTATATCCATGGAGACGCCCCCATTATTCATTATTCCCGCAAGGTGTTAATGTCTAAATTGTATCTTTTGCTCTTACAAATTGCAAGTGTTACCCAATGAAAAAATTGAACTGAAATGAAATCCTTTTCACTTCTCCTATGAAAAGGTATACTGAAACTAGTGACTATGGATTGAGGAGGATATATTTTGGAACTTATTATACCGATTACAGGAAATGTGAAACACGCAATAACTTTAGATCCTACTGTTTGGATCTTTGATGATCGACGGATCGATCTAGATGAATTCTTCTCAGAGGATTTTGTCGAAAAAGATGAAATGGAAGAGTACAAAGAAAAAATGGGTAAGCACTGGTCTAGAGAAATCATGGAAGGCGCTACTTATCCTCCTACTTTAAAAAGCGAAAAAAGGTTTGAAAAAGATAAGATGTTATCCAGCAGCTTCGGCATCGTATTAAAGCCATTCATACACAATGCTGTACCTTCAGCAAACGCAACTACGTTTACACTTATTACTAAAGATGAAAAATACACCTATCCACTTGAGGAAGCAAGCAACATTATTTTCAAATTCAGTCATAACGGTAAACCTCTTCGGGAAGACGGTCCCGTACATGTTCTGTTTAAAGACGGATCGAATCAAGATTCACCGATTCGTCATGTTCAGGCTATCCAAGTGGATTGAAGGAGAAATTTCAATGCGCGTAAAATGTGTTATATGTGATCAAAACGATCAATTAGAAGATAACAATCCGCTGGCCAAAAAATTACGAAATCGCCCTATTCATACGTATATGTGTCCAGAATGTAAAGAGCGGATCAGTAACTTGACCGAGAAACGAATTGCGACTGGTAACTTTGTTTTTCACCGCAGTTCAGATCTTACCGAAAAAGATTTTTAAACAAAATAAAAAAGACTCTGTTACTGAGTAACGGAGTCTTTTTTATATTCATTCATTCGTCGAACACGATAGATAATAAGAATGGCAGCAGCCACGAACAGTCCTTCTACGATCGGAAGGAAGAAAGCTAAGAATGTTAGTATTATACATCCAATAAATAAGAACGTATAAATAATGACATTTCGACCAAAACTAATCTTTCTCGCAAATCCAAGCTTATACACAATAGCAGACATGATGAAAACGAGTGCAAACAGAATATATCCAGCTGCCGTAAAATTGGGTGAATACTCATAAATTATACGAGCGGTTCCCGACAACCGATTGTAGACCATTTCTGAATCCTCTACTCTCATTCCATACATTCCCTTCTATTTCTATTATTCGCCAAGTTTCTTCTTTTTATTTACACGTTCACGTTCGTTCTTATCAAGAACTTTTTTACGCAAACGAATAGTTTGTGGTGTCACTTCACAGTACTCGTCATCGCCAATGTATTGCAATGCTTCTTCAAGCGACATAATACGAGGTTTTTTCGTCGTAACGGTTTGATCTTTTGTAGCTGAACGAACGTTAGTAGCGTGCTTGACTTTCGTCAAGTTGATTGTTAAGTCGCTATCACGGTTGCTTTCCCCTACTACCATACCTGCGTAAATTTCTGCACCTGTTTCCACGAACATGGTTCCACGGTCTTCTAACTGCATTATACTGTAACCAGTAACTGTACCGTTCTCCATGGAAACCAGTACACCGTGACGTCTGCCGCCAATTTTACCTGAAGTAACCGGCTTGTAGCTGTCAAATGTATGGTTAAGAATTCCGTATCCACGTGTTAGTGTCAAGAATTCTGTTGTATACCCGATCAATCCACGAGCAGGAACTAAGAAGATTAATCGCACTTGGCCGTTTCCGTTATTAATCATATCCAACATTTCACCTTTACGCTCACCGATAGACTCGATGATAGATCCAGTGTGTTCTTCCGGTACATCAATTTGTACACGCTCGAAAGGCTCGCTCCGCTTGCCATCAATTTCACGAATGATTACTTGAGGCTTAGATACTTGAAGTTCATAACCTTCACGACGCATATTTTCTATAAGAATAGACAAGTGCAATTCTCCACGGCCGGATACAATCCACTCATCTGGAGAGTCTGTTGGATCCACACGCAATGAAACGTCAGTCTCAAGCTGTTGATCTAGTCGTTCTTGAATTTTACGTGCTGTTACCCATTTACCTTCGCGGCCTGCAAAAGGACTGTTATTCACAAGAAAACGCATTTGCAACGTAGGTTCATCGATATAAAGTTCAGGAAGGGCCTCTTGATGATCAGTAGGACAAACTGTTTCACCTACGTCAATATCTCCCATTCCAGAAACCGCTACGAGGTCACCCGCATATGCTTCTTGTACTTCGACTCTTTTCAAGCCTAAGAAACCGTATAATTTGGTTACGCGCAAGTTCTTTACTGAACCGTCACGCTTAAGTACTGCGACTTGTTCTCCAACTTTCATCGTTCCACGGAAAATACGTCCGATACCAATACGGCCTACATAGTCGTTATAGTCCAATAATGACACTTGGAACTGAAGTGGCTCATCGCGGTTATCAATTGGTGAAGGAATATTTTCTAAAATGGATTCGTAAAGTACACGCAATGTGTCTTCCTGTGTTTCTGGATCAGGAGAAAGACTTGCTGTACCGTTAAATCCTGAAGCATACACGACTGGGAACTCTAATTGCTCATCGTTTGCATCGAGCTCTATAAATAATTCAAGCACTTCGTCTACTACTTCTTCTGGTCTTGCAAATTCACGGTCAATTTTATTTACAACAACGATTGGCTTGAGGTTTGTTTCCAATGCTTTTTTCAATACAAAACGAGTTTGTGGCATACAACCTTCAAATGCATCGACAACTAAAATTACGCCGTCTACCATACGCAAGATACGTTCTACTTCACCACCGAAGTCGGCGTGTCCTGGTGTATCCATGATGTTGATTTTTGTGTCATTATATTCAATAGCTGTATTTTTAGCTAGAATCGTAATTCCTCGTTCACGCTCTAGTTCGTTTGAATCCATTGCGCGGTCATCTACGTGCTCATTCGACCGGAAAATACCGGATTGTTTAAGTAATTGGTCGACCAATGTCGTTTTACCATGGTCTACGTGGGCAATAATTGCAATATTTCTAAGATCAGTACGTTCGTTTGTCATTTTTTCACTCCGTTTATCTTTATTTCAGATGTTCAACTGTGTTATTATAGCACAAGATAGTCCAATTAAATAATATTTTAATTTATATGGAGGGATTTTTTTGAAAGACATTAAGTGGATTTTCGTAATGTATTCACTCGGCGCTGTACTTTCCATGTCTGCAATAGGCGTGGGAGTAGGTATGCGTAGCATATTGGTTGTCATTCTCGCAATTGTCGCTCTAGTATTAATAATGGGTAATGGATTCAAAACAAAAGCACGTATGCGTAGAGAAGGCACGCTTTAAATAACGCAAAGGGACTGTACATTAAACCGTGTAGGTTTAACAAACAGCCCCTTTTTTTATTTTAGTCGGATATATTTTGATAAAATTTCCTCATGTAATCCTGGACGTGTGACAATAAATGTGTCAGTTCCAAGGAGATGCGGTCTCACACCTTCTAAGTTTGTCGCTACAGCCCCTACTTCTTGCGCAATAACGATTCCACCAGCTATATCCCAAGGTGCTAGCCGCATAGAAATATACGCGTCAATCCTTCCTGACGATACATATGCTAGTTCAATCGCAGCCGAACCGTATGAACGTGTTCCGCGGCAACGTGTGACGAGCTCAATAATCTTTTCATTTTCCACTCGATGGTTTGGAGCAACCCAACTAGCATTGATGCCGATAATTGCATCTTCAAGTGGTGTAATTTCCAACTGCGGAAGACGCTCATCATTGAAATAAGCACCTTCATCTTTCGCTGCATGGTATAACTCATCCCGCATTACATCATATATGTAGCCCAGCATCCCCACGCCGTCTACATAAATCCCCAATGAAATCGCAAAGTTTCTTCTTTGATGGATAAAATTCATCGTTCCATCAATTGGATCCAGGAACCAAACTACTCCGTCAAGCGAAGTGATCTTATCTCCAAATCCCTCTTCTGAAACCATTTTATGCTCCGGAAAGTCTTGTTTTACCCGTTCAACAAAAAAGCTTTCGACTTCTCTATCGATATTGGTAACTAAATCGTTAGCGTCTGCCTTTGAATCGATGTCAATTGTACTAAAAAAAGACACGCGTATTTTGTGGCCAGCCTCTTTGATCAACGATTTCGCATATCGATCTATCGCATTAAGATTCATTCTGCCACCTCTTCCCATTCCGACTATCGCTAGTATAACACAGAGGCAACGGAACAAAAGAGATAACAGTTATAGCATATTAAGTAAAAAGACACCCCGTCACATTTTCTTCAATTCTGAAGTAAAATGGGGATGTCTTTTATTAAACTATAGTTACATCGAGAAAACATCAAGTTTCTCCATTTCATTGTGAATTTCCATTAATCGTAGTTTACTTTTATCTTCCTGAACCGTGTCTTCGTCTTGTAGTGCGTCGTATAGAGTAGCTAATTCATAATCCAATTCCAATTGTAATGTTCTCACATATTCTCTCTCAACATCTTCTTTTCGGATAAAATGAACGACCTGTTTCATAAGTAGCACCCCTTTTAGGTAATATTTGACTCTAACCGCCTTATAAGTAAGATATGCAAAGATTCCGACTCTTATTGGTTAGAAGCCTTGTTAATTTAAATTATTCCCCGTTTACTGGTAAGATAAACGTAGTCACTACAAACTGGAGGAGATTTTCTTGATTCAGTCTTATTGGTCATCAAATGATTTTGATGTTTTTAGCATTGATGGCTTAGATCATCGCATGACAGCTTTGCAGAAAAAGATACAACCGAAATTCATAGAATTAGGAAATCATTTTGCACACCGCCTTTCCGCACACGGTACGGGTGAATTTTTCCCTCATGTCGCAAAACACGCAAGACGCACTGTAAATCCGCCACGAGATAGCTGGGTGGCATTTGCTCCTGCCAAGCGAGGTTATAAAGCGCTACCTCACTTTCAGATTGGCTTATGGGGCTCTCATTTATTCATCGTACTGGCAATTATTTATGAAAATCCCGATAAAAAAGGGATTGCTGAACGTTTGGAAAAAGAATTGCATGTCCTGTCCTCGTTACCGAACGATTTTGTTGTGTCCGGAGATCATATGAAACCTGAAGCTGAGCGTATAAGTGAAGTAGGTACAGAAGGACTTGAGAAATTATTGGATCGTCTACAAACTGTGAAAAAGGCAGAGTTTTTAGTTGGTCGGCACCTATCTAGAGATGAGGCAACCAAAATGAGTGAAGAGCAGTTTTATGAGTATGCAGAGGATACGTTCACGAAGTTATTGCCTGTTTACGATGTAGTTATTCATTCCTTTGATTGAAAATCAACATGGCAAATAATAACACACCGTTGATTAACGTACTGGGCGAATGTTTCCTATTACATTCAACTAATATGGAATTCCGGAGAAAAGAGCCCATGTAAAAGTGAGATTAAAAATAAAGAGGCTGGGACATAACTATCTTCCCCCGTTTCCCTGCACTCCGATACTCTAAAAAAATATTTACTGATAAGAACAGAAAAAAGCGTAAAGGGACTCATAAACCCCCTTACGTTTTTTCTGTTCTGTCCCAACCTTTTTTTGCTTTACTTACTTTTTCACTTTTAATAGTTCGCCTGGTTGACTTTCTTTTGCCGCTTTCACTACACGAAATGCTACATAGTCACTACTTTCCTCGAATTCCTTGCACAACGTTTTTTCTTCAGCCATGGATGGAACTACACTTTTGAAAGCTCGATAGTATTCCATAAATTCATTTCGTTCAATATTCGATTCATATGCTTGCTCTACTTTTGTAAAAAAGTTGACTACCTTAACAATTTCTTCTGTTGACCAATCTGCACGTAGCGGATATTGATAACCTGCCATTTACTTCTCTCCTTATCTGACACTCCATTTTTCTCGTATAGCGTTTGCTTCATTTTTCATTCGTTCAAACAATTCAGCGACGCTTGGAACATCTTCAATCATACCCGCTACTTGACCACCCCAACCAAAACCTTGGTCTTTTGCTCCATCATGAATGAACTTTCGATTCGCGTCCCCGCTAATGAATGTTTTCAATCCTTCATAGCCGGCATTTTCCGCTTCCAATTTTAGAATTTTGTCAGTCCACTGATTTGTTAATGCGCGTGCAGGTGCACCGATTGTGCGTTTAATAACTGTTGTATCTTGTTCACTGCTTGCCAAAAGAGAATCCAGATAAGCTGGTGACGCATCGACACATTCTTTCGTCGCTATGAAACGAGTCCCCATCTCAATTCCTTCTGCCCCGAGTGCTTGTGCAGCCATCCAACCTCGTCCATCACCAATACCTCCGGATCCAATGACCGGTATACTGACGGAATCTACAATTCTTGGAATCAATACCATCGTACCTATATCATCACGCCCTAAATGCCCGCCACCTTCTTGTCCAACAGCAATAACAGCGTCCGCACCAATCTCTTCAGCCTTTTGTGCTTGTCTTCTAGCAGCGACTAACACCATTTTCTTCACATCAGTCCCTTTAAGCATATCAAAAAGAGGTGCAGGATTTCCCCCTGTAACCGAAATAACAGTAATCTTTTCTTCAAGTGCAGCTTCCACCATTGCTTCATATGATCGACCATGATTACCAATTGCAAAATTCACACTGAAAGGTTTATCTGTTTTTTCGCGAACTTTGCGAATTTCTTCTTTCAATGCTGCAGGCGAAGGGAGACTCATTGCTGTAATTTGGCCGAGTCCACCCGCTTCCGAAACGGCAACGGCAAGGTCTGAATAAGCCAAATACGCGAGTCCACCTTGCACAATCGGGTATTCAATTCCGAAAAGTTCTGTCACTCTAGTTTTCCACATAAACATCCCCCTTTATCAAAATCTAAAAAAGCCCATGAGAAAAATATTCCCATGGGCTGTTCAATTCTAGCTGTTTTATTTCGTCATCATGTGAATCGGCTTACCAAGAGCAACTTCTGCTGCTTCCATAGAAATCTCGCCTAGTGTAGGGTGCGCATGGATTGTCATAGATATATCTTCAAGCGTCATACCTGCTTCAATCGCTAAACCAAGTTCCGCAATCATGTCAGAAGCGTTTGCTCCAACGATTTGCGCGCCTAGCAACAAGCCATCTTCTTTACGACCTACAAGCTTCACGAAACCTTCTGTAGCATCCAATGAAAGCGCACGTCCGTTTGCTGCAAACGGGAATTTACCGCTTACTACGTCATACCCTTCATCTTTTGCTTGTTTTTCATTTAAGCCAACAGTTGCCAGTTCTGGATCTGTGAAGCATACAGCTGGTATAGCCATATAGTCTACTTCAGATTTCTCTCCAGAAATAGCTTCTGCCGCTACTTTCGCCTCGTAAGAAGCTTTGTGTGCAAGCTGAGGACCTGCTACGATATCACCGATTGCATACACATTCGGTACATTCGTACGGCACTGCTTGTCCACTTCGATCAAACCGCGGTCAGACATGTTCAAGCCTAGGCCTTCCAAACCGATTTCATCTGTATTTGGACGACGACCTACAGTTACAAGAACGTAGTCCGCTTCAATTTTCACTTCTTCACCTTTAGCTTCATATGTGACTACGACGCCATCTTTTGTTTCTTCAACGCCTTTAGCAGATGCGCTTACAACTACTTCAACGCCTTTTTTCTTCAGACCTTTTTTAACGATCTGCGTCATTTGTTTTTCGAAACCAGCCAGGATATCATCCGCACCTTCAAGAATGGTTACTTCAGATCCTAGGTTAGCATAAGCTGAACCAAGCTCTGTACCAATATAGCCGCCACCCACAACGACAAGCTTCTTCGGTAATTCTTTCAAATTTAAAGCGCCAGTAGAATTGATTACACGGTCAGTAAATTTGAATGAAGGTATTTCAACCGGGCGTGAACCCGTTGCGATAATCACGTTGTTGAATTTATATGTTTGGGCAGAGTTTTCTGTCATCACGCGTACAGTATTTGCATCTACGAAATATGCTTCACCTGCAACCGTTTCTACTTTATTTCCTTTTAGTAAACCAGATACGCCACCAGTTAACTTAGAAACAACGCTTTCCTTAAACTTCATTGCTTTAGAAAAGTCTAATTCGACAGACTTCGCAGTAATTCCCATTGCATCTGCATTCTGTGCTTCCACAAAGCGATGTCCAACGGAGATCATTGCTTTGGAAGGAATACATCCGACGTTCAAACAAACTCCGCCAATTGTACCTTTTTCCACGATTGTAACTTTTTGACCCAGTTGAGCTGCACGTATTGCTGCAACGTATCCCCCTGGACCTGAACCTACTACGAGTGTGTCAACTTCGATTGGAAAATCTCCTACTACCATGTGATTTACGCCTCCATTAATAAAAGTGATGGATTACTAATTAATTCCTTAAGATAGTTTAACGCTAATTGTCCCGTTACGCCATCAATCACTCTGTGATCAAACACTAAAGATAATGCTAACATAGGTGCCGCTACAATTTCACCATTTTTTACTACAGGTTTTTCAGAAATTCTTCCGATACCTAAAATCGCTACTTCCGGGTGATTAATTATCGGTGTAAACCATTGTCCACCTGCAGAACCAATATTCGTGATTGTACAAGAAGCACCCTTCATTTCTGCTCCTTGAAGTTTTCCATCTCGCGCTTTTCCAGCGAGCTCATTCACTTCATTTGAGATGGCAAACATCGACTTACGATCAGCATTTTTCACGACCGGAACCATTAGACCGCGATCCGTATCTGCCGCAATTCCAATATTATAATAATGTTTTTGGATTAACTCTTCTGTCTCATCGTCCAATGACGTATTTAGTTGAGGGAACTCGCGCAGTGTCGCCACAAGTGCTTTTACTACATACGGAAGATACGTTAACTTCACATCTTTCTCTGCTGCAATCGCTTTGAATTCTTTACGATGTGCAACTAATGCAGTGACGTCGACTTCATCCAGCAATGTAACATGAGCCGCTGTATGCTTGGAGTTCGACATAGCTTTCGAGATAGCTTTTCGCATAGGAGACAATTTCTCACGAGTCTCTGGGAATTCGCCTTCGAAGACAGGAGCTTGTTTCTCCGCAGTTGAAGGTGTTTCCGCATCTTGCTGTGAATTCGTCGTTTCATCAACAGGTTGTTGATCTCCGGCTTTAAATGAATCTATGTCTTCTTTTAGTACACGACCATTTTTCCCGCTACCGGCGACTTGTGCTATCGTTACATCCTGTTCACGTGCATATTTACGAACAGACGGCATTGCGATGACTCGACGATTTTCATCCACCTCACTAGTAGATGGCTTAGCCGGTTGTTCTTCTTGGGGCTGTGCCGGTGGTTGTTCTTCAGATGCTTGATCAGGTTTCTTGGAATCTACGCTACCAAGTGCTTCCCCTACTTGTTCGTGAGATTTTTCTGCACTTGCTTCTTCTTTAGAAGTATCCGTACTATCTTCATCGTCCTCATGATCTGGAATATTATGATCTGGTGCATCAAAACGCACTAATTTATCTCCAACAACTGCCACAGTACCTTCAGTAACATAAATTTCTTCAACTGTACCTGATACAGGTGACGGAATTTCTACTACGGATTTATCATTTTGTACTTCTAGTAATGTATCATCTTCTTGGATTTCATCGCCTGGTTTTACGAACCATTTGACGATCTCCCCTTCGTGTATACCTTCACCAATATCTGGTAATCGGAATTCATAAGTCACGTAATTCACCCTTCCTGGTTTGTCCAATCAGTATTTAAAATGTCAGAACTTCTTTCGCCTTCGCTGCAATGTCTTTCGCATTAGGCAACCAAGTATTTTCGCCCGCTGCAAATGGATATACCGTGTCCGGTGCTGTTACACGTAACACAGGAGCTTCTAGGCTCAAGATCGCACGTTCAGTAATCTCAGCAACCACGTTAGCCGCAATTCCTGCTTGTCGCTGTGCTTCTTGTACTACGATTGCACGGTTCGTTTTTTCAACAGATTGAATAATAGTTTCTATATCTAGAGGCTGAATCGTACGTAAATCAATTACTTCCACTGAGTAATTTTCTTTTTCAAGTGCTTCAGCCGCCTTTAGGCTTTCTTGCACCATTGCACCATATGTGACAATCGTCAAATCTTTACCTTCACGTTTCACATCAGCTTTTCCTAAAGGTATAGAATATTCTTCTTCAGGAACTTCTTGTCTAAATGAACGATATAGTTTCATATGCTCCAAGAAAATTACAGGATCATCACTCTTAATCGCAGATATGAGTAGCCCTTTTGCATCGTAAGGAGTCGACGGAATTACTACTGTTAAGCCAGGTTGTGATGCTACAAGACCTTCCAAGCTATCCGCATGCATTTCAGGAGTCGCTACACCGCCACCAAATGGTGCACGAATTGTAATTGGCGCATTGAAATGTCCACCTGTTCTGAAGTTCATTCTTGCGATTTGACCACTCACAGAATCCATTACTTCAAATAAAAAACCAAAGAATTGGATTTCCATTATAGGACGGAAACCAGTAAGCGCTAGTCCAATCGCCAATCCACCAATACCAGATTCGGCTAATGGAGTGTCAAACACCCGCTCTTCTCCAAATTCTTTATGAAGGCCTTCCGTCGCGCGGAAGACACCTCCATTTGCACCTACGTCTTCACCGAACAGCAATACATTTTCATCTGTTTTCAGCTCCGTACGAAGTGCATCTGTAATCGCTTGAATCATTGTTAATTCTGCCATGGGTTATTTCGACTCCTTTCCAGCATACGCATCCAATTGTTCTTGTAAGTTAAACGGCATTTCGCCCTTATACATAATTTTCATAAAGTCTGTTGCTTTTTGTTTAGGCTGTCCATCCGCCTTTTTAATCGCTTCTTTAATTTCTTCTTTCGCACGTTCAATGACTTTTTCTTCTTGCTCTTTAGACCAGATGCCTTTAGCTTCTAGATATGTTCTGAAACGAACGATCGGGTCACGTTTTTCCCACTCATCGTCAATATCCGATGTACGGTAGCGTGTTGGATCATCGCCAGCCATCGTATGCGGACCGTAACGGTAACACATAGTTTCGATTAGTGTTGGTCCATCTCCGTTCACTGCACGTTCTCTAGCATCACGTGTTGCTACATATACCGCCAATGGATCCATCCCATCAACTAATACACTTGGCATACCTGCTGCCACACCCTTTTGAGCGAGTGTTTTTGCCGCTGTCTGTACATCACGATGAGTAGAGATTGCATATTGGTTATTCTGAATGACGAAGATCGCAGGTACTTTAAATGCGCCCGCAAAGTTTAATCCTTCGTAGAAATCACCTTGCGATGTTCCACCATCACCCGTGTACGTAATGACAACTGATTTTTGTCCCTTTTTCTTAAAGCCTAGACCTACACCAGCTGCCTGGACATATTGAGCACCAATAATGATTTGTGGCGGGAAGATACTGAGTCCATCAGGAATAACACTTCCTGCATAATGTCCTCTTGACCACAAGAATGCCATATGCAACGGCCAGCCATGGAATAATAACTGAGGAACATCACGATATCCCGGGAGAATAAAATCATCTTTTTCTAACGCATATTGAGAAGCTAACTGGGAAGCTTCTTGCCCCGCTGTCGGAGCATAAAACCCAAGACGTCCTTGTCTATTTAACGAAATGGATCGTTGGTCAAGAATACGTGTATACACCATGCGATTCATCAATTCCACTAATTCTTCATCTGGAAGTTTCGGATCCAAGTCTTTATCTACAATCTTTCCTTCTTCGTTTAATATTTGCACCATATCAAATTGGCTTTCAATCAGTTGAAGCGCTTTCACTGGATCATACTGATTACCTTTTTTAGCTACCATATCTTGATCTCTCCTTCGTATCTGTATTATATATTTAAAAAATAAAGTTAATACAACTTCTTATGTTTATTAGTATACGCAAAACTGAGCGCTTGGTCAACCCTTGTGATTAAAGACTTTCTCTTGTTTTTTATACTTTTCAAAAAACACACTGTACTAAAACAATATCTATTCTGTATTGGTACAGAGGTGGTTTTTTGTGACATATACTACGAAATCAATATGGATGAAAGTACTCAACAGGGATCCGTAAAGCAATTTCAAATCACAAACCCTCTACATTCCTAAAAATCTCTTGATCACGAGTTGTCGTATGCCTACTTATCCGTTTCACCTATTTGAACTCTTTACTTTACATTTCCTCTTTACTGCTGTTCTAAACTTTTCAAAGCGCGAGCTGTTAATCTGTTTACTTCCTTAGTCGCATCATTGAATTCCGAAAGTAACCGCTGACAAGAAGCAATTAATTCATTTACTACATTGACATGCTTTTGGAGTTCATGCTCGCGGATGGATTGATCTTCAAGTTGTGTATATAACTGCGCCTGACTGTCTAGTAGCTTTTTATACTGCATGATGAATGCTTCATGTATTTCTGAACGTTCATCATGTTCTTCCACCACTTCATCTAATTGGTTCGTTACATCTGCTTGCTTTACCCATTCAGACATTTGGTCTATCGCTCTCTTCGACTCACGTAAAGCACTTTCCTCTTTTTCTAATAATAGAGCTCGTTCATGTGCAGACTTTTTCATCGCAACTACTCGCCGCTTCACTTCCTGGTATTGTTGTTGAGACAGCTCCATCGTCTCAATGAACAGAGCCTGTTCCTTCTGCTCTTTCTCAAACAACTTCCTTCCAAAGTTGTTCCCTTGTTTTTCTTTTTCATTCACTGCAACAAGTAAATCTGTAAATTGTTGAGTTACTTCAGATTCTCGAGAACAACTAGTTAGTAGAAGGAACACAAACAATACACACAGTACTTTTTTCATTAATTACCCTCCTGACGCTTTATATACTTTTTTCTTTCACCATTTTTCTCATTCGTTTATACTGTATAATAGGAAGTTGGTTCTTACGATTATATACCCTTACTACACGTCAGTTACCAGTTTACGATAGACTATACAGTACTTAATATATCCGAAAGGAAGAGTAGAAATGATTTTAATGAATGATATTATCCGAGAAGGTCACCCAACATTGCGTTTAAAAGCAAAAGAGGTGAGTTTTCCCTTAAGTAATGAAGACCGTCAATTATGCGATGATTTATTGGAGTATGTCGTCAATAGCCAAGATGACAAGTTGGGTGAAAAATACGGCCTACGTTCAGGTATCGGTTTAGCCGCTCCACAAGTCAATGCATCCAAAAGAATTTTCGCTTTGCATATACCTGACGGTGAAAATCTTTTAGAAAACTTTATAGCTATTAACCCTAAGATCATTAGCCATTCCGTCGAAAAAACCTATATAGAGACCGGCGAAGGCTGTTTATCAGTAGATCGTGAAGTGCCTGGTTATGTCCCCCGTTATGCGAGAATTACCGTTAAAGCATTTGATAAGGAAGGTAACGTTATTAAGAAGCGTTTAAAAGGATTGCCTGCGATCGCTTTCCAACACGAATTGGATCATTTGAACGGCATTATGTTCTATGACCATATCGACGAGAGCGCTCCATACAAAGATATTCCCGGTGCCACAGCATTTGACAGAGAGTAAAGCATTTAAACTTGACAGAACGACGATTTTCTGTTACAGTCTTGTCAAGGAGTGATGATGCCATGTATAAACGTCTAAAACGCAAATTGCTAAGACGACTTAATGGCCTGCTCGGTAAAAAGACGATTGCTTAGACTTTTACGCCCGCCAACTAAATTGGTGGGCTTTTCTTTATTTTAGGGAAATTGCATGCTATTATTGATGATATGTATTATTAGGAACGTAAAAAGGAGAGTTAAACATGATTTACAAAGTATATTACCATTTAAACGTACATGAAGTCCCAGTCCGCGAGAACACACTCAGCTTGTATGTAGAAGCTGAAACAGAAAAAGAAGTCCGTGATCAACTGAAAGATCGCGATCTTATGATTGAATACGTACAAAAGCTGGAAGGCGAGCATTTAACATATGAACAAGCTTCCCCAGACTTTCACGTTGAGCAGGTCTAATCAATGAAATCTATTAAAAACAATGAAACAGCCGTTTTCGCCCTAGGCGGACTAGGTGAAATCGGTAAAAATACGTATTGTGTACAATTCCAAGATGAAATCATCATTATTGATGCCGGAATCAAATTTCCTGAAGACGAATTGCTAGGTATTGACTATGTGATTCCAGATTACACGTACCTTGAACGCAATATCGATAAGATCAAGGGACTTTTCATCACACATGGTCACGAAGACCATATCGGGGGAATTCCTTATCTATTACGCAAAGTGAACGTCCCCGTCTATGGCGGAAAGCTAGCAATTGGATTACTTCGCAATAAGTTGGAAGAACACGGATTGTTGCGCACTACGGAAATTCATGAGATTGAAGAAGATGATTTTATCAAATTCCGTAAAACAGCAGTATCATTCTTCAGAACTACGCACAGTATTCCTGACGCATTTGGTGTAGTGGTTAAAACTCCATCCGGTAATATCGTCCATACAGGAGACTTTAAATTCGACTTTACGCCTGTCGGTGAACCTGCGAACTTGCATAAGATGGCCAAAATCGGTAGTGAAGGCGTACTTTGTTTGTTATCAGACAGTACAAATGCAGAAGTACCTAACTTCACAATGTCCGAACGTAAAGTTGGAGAAAGCTTGAATGATATTTTCCGTACAGTAGATGGACGAATTATTTTCGCTACATTTGCATCCAATATCCATAGATTGCAACAAGTGATTGAATCAGCGCAGATTTTCGGTCGTAAAATTGCTGTCTTCGGTCGTAGTATGGATAACGCCATCACGATCGGCCGTGAACTTGGATATATCGATGCTCCAAAAGATTTATTCGTCGATGCACAATCACTCAACCGATTACCCGCTAATAAAGTCATGATTTTATGTACGGGTAGCCAAGGTGAACCGATGGCTGCACTATCACGGATTGCGAACGGTACACATAGACAAGTTCAAATCCAACCTGGAGATACGGTTATTTTCTCATCTTCACCAATCCCAGGTAATACACTAAGCGTAAACAAAGCGATTAACTCACTTTTCCGTGCGGGTGCAGAAGTTATTCATGGTCCATTGAACAACATTCACACATCTGGTCACGGATCGCAAGAAGAGCAAAAGCTTATGTTGCGTTTAATCAAACCTAAATACTTTATGCCAATTCATGGTGAATACCGTATGATGAATATGCATTCTCAACTCGCAATAGACTGCGATGTTGAACCCGATAACATTTTCATCATGGGTAACGGCGACGTACTTGCACTTACTGACTCGACAGCTAGACTTGCTGGACGTGTACCTTCAGGTGATGTGTACATTGACGGAAGCGGCATCGGTGACATCGGTAACGTCGTACTGCGCGACAGACGAATTCTCTCAGAAGATGGCCTGGTCATCGTGGTAGCTACAATTGACACGAAAAAGAACCGCTTAGTATCCGGCCCAGACCTTATCTCACGTGGATTCGTCTACATGCGTGAATCCGGCGCAATGATCAACGAAGCCCAATACATGCTGTCCAAAACATTACAGCGTAAACTGGCTGCTAAACCGGATTCTATTAACAATCTTAAGGGCGACATCATCGATACACTCGTTCCCTATTTATATGAGAAAACGAAGCGTAAACCAATGATTCTTCCTGTCATCATGGAGCTTTAAAACACATAAAAAAGCAAGTGCACTTTAGCACTTGCTTCAGACTGAAGACAACTCCTATTAACTCGGAGCATGTCTTCAGTTTTTTATTTAATTTACTATACAAGAAGTGTTTCATGATGAATCACCAGCGCTTTCGCCCTAATCCACACTCAATGCAATGCCTTTCGTTCAAACCGGTGAATATCTAGATCGGAACCAATCACAATTAACACATCATTAACTTCTATCTGTTCAATCGCTTGCGGAGAGACGAGTATATGGGTTCCACGCTTAATCGCCACAATGTTCACACCGTATTTGGCACGAATGTCCAAATCGATCAGCGAAGACCCTGCTATGTGATTATTCGCTTGAATCTCCACAATGGAATATTCATCAGACAACTCCAGATAATCCAAAATATTATTGGAAACCAAGTTATTCGCAATTCGTTTCCCCATGTCTCGCTCGGGGTGAACGACTTGATCGGCTCCAATTTTACGCAATACTTTTTCATGATAATCATTTTGCGCTTTCACTGTAATACGTTGTACACCGATTTCCTTTAAAATCAGCGTTGTCAAAATGCTCGCTTGAATGTTTTCTCCGATGGCAATCACAACATGTTCAAAATTCCGGATACCTAAAGAACGTAATGCAGCTTCATCCGTAGTATCGACAGCTACAGCCTGCGTGGCAATATTCGCGTATTCCTCTACGCGTTCTTCTGACTTATCGATCGCCATAACATCTGCTTCCAGTTCAATCAATTCTTTAACAATACTACCACCGAAACGTCCTAAGCCAATTACTACAAATTCCTTTTTCATCTCATTACTCCTTGCCATTGCGAAAAGTTATATTCTCATCGCAATCCCATTTTAAATTTTAGGAATAACTCATTATACACGCCGAGTGTTTCTAAACCTAAATTTTCATACACTTCAAGGTTTTCTCTTGCTTTTTCGTCAGGATAAAATCGTTCATCGCTTGTAGTTTCTTCATCCATGAATGACAAAGCTGAACTATTTGGAGTGGAATAACCTACGTAGTCTGCATTTTGCGCTGCCACTTCAGGATCGAGCATGAAATTAATGAATTTATGCGCTCCCTCAACGTTCGTGGATGTTCTCGGGATGACAATATTATCAAACCATAAATTCGATCCTTCTTCCGGCACGATATAGTCAATGTCGTCGTTTTCATAAATCATGTCTGCCGCTTGGCCAGACCATGTCAGTGCGACAGACGCTTCATTATTTATCATTAATTGCGTAACTTCATCACCTATTACAGCTTTGACATTGGGTCCCATCGTTTCCAACTTGTCTGTCGCCTCTTTCAGTTCCTGTAAACTCGTTGAATTTAAAGAGTAGCCAAGTGAATTCAATGATACACCTATCACTTCACGCGCACTATCTACTATAATGAGTTTTTGACGCAATGAAGCATCCCATAAACTTTCCCAACTCTCAAATGTTTGACCTTCTAATAAGGATGCATTATATGCTATACCGACAGTTCCCCAGAAATACGGAATCGAATAGTGATTGTCTGGATCAAACGGCAAGTTCATAAAATATGGATCGATATGTTTAATATTCGGGATTTTCGAGAAATCCAGTGGCAGTAATAGATCCTTCTCTTCCATCATCTGCACAGCGTATTCAGATGGGACCGTCACGTCGTAAGCGGTTCCTCCTTGTTCGATTTTCCCCATCATGCCTTCATTCGAATCGAATGTTTCGTAAATCACTTTAATACCTTCTTCTTCCTCGAATTGATTCAGAAGATCTGGGTCAATATATTCGCCCCAGTTATAGACCGTAATGGTATCTTTGCCTGCTCGCCCCGCCTTATGTTCGAGTTGATAATTAGTGAATAACAGGAGACCCGAAACGAGTAAGATCGCAAACGCACTGCCAATTAGTCCTTTCATTTCTTCACCCCCTGAGGTGATTTCGCTTTATTTCCGATTATATAATAACCAAGCACTAGGACCATAGTGAGTATGAAGATCAAACCTGACAGTGCATTGATTGTCAAAGTGATTCCTGTCCGGGCCATAGAGTAAATTTCCACGGATAATGTCGAGAATCCATTTCCTGTCACGAAAAAAGTAACGGCAAAGTCATCCAATGAATAGGTTAACGCCAGGAAAAACCCAGCGAAAATACCCGGCTTAATATAAGGTAAAATGACACGCGTCAGTATATCTTTACGTGAAGCTCCTAAATCCAGTGCCGCATCTATTAACGTAGTACTCATTTCTAGCAATTTTGGTAACACCATGATGACGACTATCGGTATACTAAAAGCGATGTGAGAAATCAGCACCGACGCAAAGCCCAATTTCACTCCGATCAATGTGAATAATATTAAGAATGATGCACCGATAATTACATCTGGACTAACGATTAATATATTATTCAGCGACAATATCGTTTGGCGCGCAGATTTATTTTTCATGAAATAAATGGCAAGCGCCCCTATTACGCCAATCGTAGTAGAAAGTAGTCCGGATAATAATGCAATAATTATCGTATTTAGAACAATAATTAAAAGACGCGTATCCTGAAATACCGCTTCATAATGCTCTAAAGTGAAGGATTCGAAGTTCGACATCCCACCCCCAGAGTTAAAAGAATAATATATGAGATAAAAAATGGGGGCATATAAAATTACAAAGACTGCTGCCAAATAAATTCTTGGCAAAATTCCTAGTTTCTTCATTTAATAATGCCCCCCTTTTTTCCCGATGTCAGTACCATAATTAAGAACATGAAAATGATTAAAAACACAGCAATCGTTGAACCCATTCCCCAGTTTTGTGTAACAAGGAATTGTTGTTCAATCGCGGTACCGAGTGTAATGACTTTATTACCAGCGATTAAGCGCGTAATCATAAATAGGGATAATGCCGGAATGAACACAACTTGTACACCCGATTTCACACCATCAGTAGTCATTGGCCAAATCACTCGTTTAAACGTTACCCATGCATTCGCCCCTAAATCTTTTGATGCATCGAGTAAAGTAGGATTGATTTTATCCAAGGAATTAAAGATCGGTAAGATCATAAACGGAATAAATATATAGACAGAAACAAATACAAAACTAAAGTCAGTGAATAATATTTGCTGATTGCCGATACCGATCGCTTCTAAAAAGGCATTAATCGGTCCGTATTTCCCCATTAATCCGATAAATGCATAGGTCTTTAACAACAGATTAATCCACGATGGTATGATAATAAGTAACAACCATAATTGCTTATGTTTCGTCTTTGTTAAGAAGTAGGCGGTTGGATACGAGATCAATAGAGCAAAAAAAGTTATGAGAAACGCATACCAAAACGAACTCATCGTTAATTTGAAATAGATCGACGTAAAGAAGTTCCGATAGTTGGCCAGAGTCAAATGGCCCGATAAATCAAAAAACGAGTAATAGACGATGACAGCAATAGGTGCTAGCACAAATAATAACAACCATGCTGCATACGGTGTGGCATATATAAAACGTAACGGATTTTTATTCCTCATCTTCCGCCACTCCAAACGATTCCAGACGTGCATCAAAGTCCGCTTCAGATTCATTCAGACGCATAACATGAATGTCCATCGGTTCAAAATCCAAACCGATTAACGTCCCTACATCCGCAGGTTTGGTTGAATGGACTAGCCACTCATTACCATCCGCGTCATACGTTGAAAGTTCATAGTGTACACCTCGGAATAATTGCGTATCTACAGTGACACTTAATTTCCCTTCTTCAACAGTTGTCATTTCCAAATCTTCAGGACGAATGACAATATCGACCTTTTCATTGGGGTAGAACCCGCCGTCTACACAGGCAAACTGCTTCCCGGTGAATTCCACTAGATAGTCTTCAATGATTCTTCCCGATACCATATTTGACTCACCAATGAAATCTGCAACAAAACGGTTAATCGGTTCATCATAAATATCGATTGGTGTCCCCGACTGTTGAATTTCTCCATTATTCATGACGAAAATCTCATCGGACATCGCGAGCGCTTCCTCCTGATCGTGTGTGACGAAAACAAATGTTTTGCCAAGACGCTGCTGGAGTTCACGCAATTCATATTGCATTTCAGAACGCAACTTCAAATCTAATGCGGATAATGGCTCGTCTAGCAAAATCACTTCAGGATCATTGATGATCGCTCTAGCTATCGCAACACGCTGACGCTGTCCACCCGACATTTCAGTGATTTCACGGGATTCGTATCCTGCTAGATTGACGAACTTCAACGCTTCCTTTACTCGACGATCCACTTCATTCTTTTTCACTTTTTTTATGCGTAATCCAAATGCAACATTTTCATATACGTTCAAATGAGGAAACAATGCATAATCTTGAAATACCGTGTTTACTTGGCGTTCGTTTGCGGGTACAGAATTGATCTTCTTTCCATTAAAGAAGATCGATCCATCTGTCGCCTCTGTAAAACCTGCGATCAAACGTAAAATCGTCGTTTTTCCACATCCTGAAGGTCCAAGTAATGTATAAAACTTACCACGTTCCATTTCAAATGAAACACGGTCAAGAACAGTTGTCGATTCATTGTAGCGTTTTGTGACATTCTCAAAACGAATAATTGGTTCAGTAGTCAATCAATTTCCTCCTTATGTAACGTATGATTTCTTGTAATAAATGAACAGTTGTAAACTTACTTATTATACACAAAATGATAGCGAAATCAACTATCTATAATATGTCGAATGAGAAAATTGCTTACAGGAAAATGGTCATGAAAATTGTTTTTTCGCAAATGACATAGTAGAATGAAACCATATATTGAGGAGGGATTCAGTTGGAAGACCATTTATTTTTTTATTTGGACTCTGATGCCAAGCGGAATCGAAAAGCCGAGCCCGCAACAAAAGAAAATTATCTAGAAGGAATTTTTCTAGTAAACAATAAGAAAATCCGAACGTGGAAAGAGATGGCTTCTCATTGTGTAGAGTGCATGGAACCATTACATTATAGCGATGAATTTGACGCACGTTACTGCAAGGATTGCGATGAATGGCGGGAAATGATTTGCGATCCAAATTGTAAAACTTGTCAAACACGCCCAGTAAAACCTTCTGACTGCAAACAAGATTTTGAGTAAAAACATACTCAAACCCTAAATATATAAGGTTTACCGCTCTTTATACTAATTGTTATTATCTTCAAGTCATCCCAATTGAATTCAACTTGGAACTTTGTTATTCTATATAAGAATTGTGCAACACAGTCATGACGTTGTACAAAAGACTAATTGGGGGTTTTATATAATGGCTGAACGAATGGTAGGTAGACAGGCTCCAGATTTTACAATGGAAGCAGTACTAGCTGATAAATCTTTTGGTAGAGTTAGTTTGCAAGAGAACATTAAAAATGACAAATGGACAGTTCTTTTCTTCTATCCAATGGACTTCACTTTTGTATGTCCAACAGAAATTACTGCTATGTCAGATCGTTACGACGAGTTTGAAGACTTGGATGCAGAAGTAATCGGTGTTTCTACTGATACTATCCATACTCACCTTGCTTGGATCAACACAGATCGTAAAGATAATGGTCTTGAACAACTAAAATACCCACTAGCAGCCGATACTAACCATTCTGTTTCACGCGAATACGGTGTATTGATCGAAGAAGAAGGTATTGCATTGCGCGGCCTTTACATCATCAATCCTGAAGGTGAACTTCAGTATCAGACAGTATTCCACAACAACATTGGCCGTGACGTTGACGAAACTCTTCGTGTACTACAAGCACTACAAACTGGCGGTCTTTGCCCTGCAAACTGGCGTCCAGGTCAAGAAACTCTTTAATTTTTTGGACAACCATCCCCACACGTTACATTAATCGTGGGGATTTTTTTATCACATCATATATAACCAATTGGCTAGGAGGAATTCTTGATGAAATTACGTGAACAAATGCCTGAACTACAAGGGGCTACTACTTGGTTGAATGGCGAAACTTCTAAATCGGAACTCATTGGAGAAAAACCGACACTTGTACACTTCTGGTCTGTTAGTTGTCACATGTGCAAAGAAGCAATGCCCGATGTAAACAATTTCAGAGATCAGTACAAAGACGAGCTAAATGTTGTGGCTGTACACATGCCACGTTCAGAAGATGATGTCGATTTGGAACAAATCAAGAACGTAGCAGCAGAGCATGATATTACACAACCAATCTTCGTAGATAGCGAATTAAAGTTAAACGACGCATTTGAAAACCAATATGTCCCTGCCTACTATGTCTTTGACAAAGATGGTCAGTTACGTCACTTTCAAGCTGGCGGCAGTGGTATGAAAATGCTTGAAAAACGTGTGAATCGTGTACTAGACGAAATGAAAAAAGAAGATTAATCTCACCAACGACTCCTTGGCAAAAGGAGTCGTTTTTTCATGTCTACTGTCCTCACAGTATGCCCTACCAAGCACAATACAGACATTGCCAATATTTTATGATACGATTAGTGAAAAGTTTTTGGAAAGCGAGCTACCAAATGAATAAAATCCCTACAAATATTGCACTTATTATCCTCATGTTCAATATGTTCATCGCCATGGCTGGTGTCGGCTTGATCATTCCCATCATGCCTGAGTTTTTAGCTACTTTCGGGGTGGCAGGACGCGCACTCGGTTTATTAATTGCCATGTTCTCTTTCGCACAATTTATTTTCTCTCCCATTTCAGGAAATCTTTCAGATAAATACGGTAGAAAAAATATTATTATTTTTGGATTGATGATCTACGGTCTTTCTCAACTAGCATTCAGTTTATCAACTGAGCTATGGATGCTCTACGTTGCACGATTCTTTTCAGGCTTCGGTGCCGCCTTTATTGTTCCACCTACCATGGCATTTGTAGCAGATATTACATCAATTAAAAATCGTGGTCGTGGAATGGGATTACTTGGCGCTTCCATGTCTTTAGGTTTTATGATAGGTCCTGGAATCGGTGGATTTTTATCTAAAATCAGCTTATACTTCCCATTTTATTTTGCTGCATCGGCTTCTGTTTTAGCAGCAGTTGTGTCTTTACTGCTTCTACCAAATCCTAAGCCAGTAGTACAAGGAATCACACTGAACGAAAACATTTTTCAGCAAATGCGTAGATCTACACAAACACCGTATTTCGTTATGTTGATTGTCATGTTTGTATTTTCATTCGGATTAGCTAACTTTCAATCCACCATCTCGTTATACGTAGATCAAAAATACAATTATACACCTTCTCAAATCGCAGTTATCATTACGGTTGGCGGATTTGTCGGCGTCATTATCCAGACTTTTGTCATCGATCGTTTGTTCAAACGTTTTGGAGAAATGCGTATCATTCTAATCAACTTAGTCATAGCGGCTTTTGCTATGTTAGGAATTTTATTCGTCAATACATTTTTCACTATCCTTTTGGTTGCAACGATTTTCTCTACTACCACTGCATTATTACGGCCTGCAGTCAACACGTTAGTGTCGAAACTTGCCGGGCAAGAACAAGGCTACGCAGCCGGTATGATGAATGCCTATATGAGTCTAGGAAACATGATTGGTCCAGCTACAGCGGGATACATATTCGACATCAATAGGGAATCACCCTATATAGTTGGCACGATCATTCTATTACTTTGCTTTATTCTTGCGTTGTACTGGGCTCGGAACAATAAGTCACTTATAGAGTCCGCGAGAACATCATAAACAGTATCATGATAGTAGTCGTCGATGGACATTTCAGACAGAGGTTTGCCACTAGTTATACACGATTCTTAATACAAAAAATGAAGACAAACTCTTTTACTACAGTAGTTTGCCTTCATTATGATGAACTTTCACGATTAGTGGAAGTTTTTTATTGATCTTTCCTTAATAACTCTGCGTAATCCTGCACAATCTCTACAAATGCTTTCACTTGCTTCAGCTCAAATGTGGAACCATATCCAATCAACCATGTATCACGTGTCAGCTCAAACTCTTCTTCACTATTTAGCAGCGGAATTAGATTGACTTTCTCATCCCCTGACAATGTGATGGAAGGCAGTATGGCATAGCCGATCCCTTTTAACGCAAGCTGCTTGCACATTTCAATCTGATCCACTATGATCTGGCGACTTGGATTTTGATTGAAATGCTTATTCCACCAGCGCTGTATTTCCATGTAGTAGTTCGAATCACTTTTATATTGAATGAAATGTCGATTGGTGTCTTTTAATTCATCAATGGTTGAGATTTCAGAATCCACTAGATATAACTGATCACGAAATAAGTAGACACGATTACTTTTCCAATCTGTTTGCCCTCTAACAATACCGATATGTGCTTCCCCTTCATACAAAGCTTTGGAGATTTCTGAACTCCATCCTGTCATCAAAGAAATTTTGGCATCTGGATAAAGCGCCACATAGTCTTTCAATACTTGAGGCAGCCAAGTCTGACCAATTATAGAGGCGCAAGCAATCTTCAATGTTCCATGTACTTTATCTTCAAGTGAGGCGATCAATTCCATCGTCTCGTCTTTCTTTGCCAATGATTCCTGTGCGTAGCTGATGACGTGTTCACCCGCTGGCGTCGGTTCTAGGCCTTTTTGTGAACGGATGAACAACTGCATCCCCCACTCTTTTTCAATCGTCTGAAGGCGCTGTGACAAAGCAGGCTGTGACAAATGAAGACGCTCTGATGCTTTACGCATATTGCCTTCTTCAGCCAACGCTTTAATAATATCCAGTTCAATGGTTGACATGATCTTGCACCTTCCCTCGTGGAATTCGTAAAATCAATAATAAGCTAAGAACTGCAAATAATGCAATCGCTATGTACACCCAATGCAATGAGCTTTCTAAACCATGTTGTAAACTGACTAACTCTTGTGTTGTAATCATCGAGCGACCGTCATCGGTTAACAATGTATTCACGTCATCAATCGTGTAGGGCAATTTCTCTTTCGTAAAATAGGTAATGAGTGCACCATTTAAAATTGCTCCAAACATAGAAGCACCAACTGTATTGCCAAAGTTCTTCATGAACATATTCGCCGCAGTAGCTGAACCTCTTTGTACACGTGGTACAGCCCCTTGAATCGTAACGATGAAAGATGTATTGGTCAGCCCCATTCCAACACCTATGAAGAAGCTTGAACATCCCGCCCATACCGGTCCCAGTGTGGTGTTCATGAAGACAAACATCATCGTGCCGATTACCAGAGACACACCGCCAGCAAACGAAACGAGAAACGGGCCGAAACGTATGAGTAAATGCCCCGCCAGCGAGGAGGCTAAAGGCCAGCCAATCGACATGGCAGTTAATGTGAAACCTGCTATGATTGCTGGTTGTTCCATAACTCCGGATACGTAAGTAGGTAAATAAGAGGAGACCCCAATTAAAATAACGCCAGTAGTCAACGACACGAGATTTGCATATAAAATAACAGGGTTTTTCCAAATACTAAACGAGATCAGTGGATCCTTCGCCAGCTTCTCTTGTCTGAAAAACAACCAAAATGAAATGCCAGACAGTACAATTAATGCTATGCCGAATGCTGAAAAACGTCCGAATCCTTGACCTCCCTCTACAAGCCAAATTAAGATCGTAGACAATGCAGACGTCAGTAGAAAAGCACCTTTGTAATCGATAGAAGCCTTTTTAGTTTCTTTTGGTTCATGGAAAAAGAAATAAATGACACCCATTGATAATAGTCCAAGCGGGACGTTCACCCAAAATATGTATTGCCAGCTAACGTACTGTACAATCAATCCACCAATAACAGGACCTGAAACTGCCGATACGCCCCACACACTCGACAAGTATCCTTGTATCTTCGCACGCTCTTCCGTTGAATAAATATCACCAATAATCGTAGTCGCAATCGGCATAACAGCCCCTGCTCCTAGACCTTGTATAAGGCGGTAGACAATCAACTGCTCCATCGAGACGGCAAAGCCACAAAGTATGGAACCGATCAAAAAAATCGTCAACCCCATAAAAAAAATTGGCTTTCGCCCAAATAAATCCGCTAACTTTCCATAAATTAATACCGTCACAGTACTCATTAATAAATAAGATGAGAATATCCAACTATAGCGTGAAAACCCACCTAATTCAGAAGCAATCGTCGGCATCGCAGTAGTAACAATTGTCGCCTCCACTGCCCCTACAAACATAGCAAGCATCACGGCAGCAAGAACAAAGGGCCGATTCGTTTCCTTGCGCACAGCTATTTCAACTCCTTCTATTAGAAAAAGACTCCTATATCGGAGCCCTTTACTATTTTACTATAGTACTTGCTTTACTGCTCTATTACAGTAGGTGTATTACACGTTGTAAATGTACTTTTTAAATTCTTTCATAACCACACGTCTCGTAATAATGCCGGCAAATGTTCCATCTTCTTCAGTGACGCATAAAAACGGATGATTAATCAATAAATCTACTGCACGTTGAAAACGGTCACTCACACGAATCGTTGGCAGATTCGTATCCATAATTTCATCTACTTTTATATCTTCTAATCTTTCATATTCAATGCGTTCCATACCTAAAATAGAATCTGTAATCATCCCAATTCCGAGGAGCCCTTTTAAATGATACTGATTATCCAGTACAGGGATTGCAGAATAGCCAGTCTTGGTCAAAACAAGTAATGCATGCTCTGCATTATTGCCAATTTGCACGTGAGCAACTTTTTCCGAAGAAATAATTTGATCCACGATAGGCGCGGTAAGAAAGTCTTTATTGTTTATAGAAACCATTGGTGATCGCTCCTTCTGTTCTTCATCTACATACATGTACCTAAAAGTCCGTTTACTGCTTCATATCTATCATACCACAAAAAGCCAATTCCGACCTCAAAAGAAAGCGGATTCATAAAACAAAAAAACCTCTTTCATGAATAGAAAGAGGCCCAATAATAAAAAATGACGATAAAGATAAAAGCTGAAGCAACCATGATGATCCACAGTAATGGGTTCATAGCATATGGATGCTCCGCTGCAATATCAGGTATTTTGTTCTTTTCGTTCAACTGAAAAGAACGACTCGTTTTCCTAGCTCCAGCTAATCCGATCCCCAGCATAATGGCTGATACAAACACCATTGGCCATAACCAAAAATCCCACATCATAACTCCCTCCTTTTCGCTCATACTATAGTAAAGAGCATGTGCAATTAGTGAGTAAGTATGCGGATTTTACACTCAGTGGATTATTCGCAAATAGATGCTCTTCCGTTTACTGTACAACAGATTTGCCCTTGCGTGCTTTTTACACACTAAACATAAAGCAGATATCATAATTGTTTACGTCTTACTTTGTATATTTTTTAATCAGAACCTGCGTTCCTTTTTCCCCATAACCTTTTGCAAGTAAATCTGCATACATATCATGAGCGAGCTGTAATCCTGGCAATTTAAGGTTCAGTCTTTCTGATTCCTGTAATGCAATATGTAAATCCTTCACAAAATGTTTTACATAAAACCCCGGTTCATAATTTTCGTTAATAATTCGTGGTCCAAGATCAGATAAACTAAATGAATTCGCTGCACCCGACGTGACGGATTGTAACATCGTATCCGGATCAAGACCCGATTCCATAGCGTACGCAATTGCTTCGCATGCCCCTATCATATTTCCAGCGACTGTAATTTGATTGCACATTTTAGCGTGTTGTCCCGCTCCTGCTTCTCCTTGATAGACAATTTGTTTGCCGAAAACAGATAAAATCGGTAATAATTTTTCAAATAATTCTTTTTGACCTCCACACATAATAGATAGCGTACCATTTCGAGCTCCAGTATCTCCACCCGATACAGGCGCATCCAGTGAATCCATTTGTAACGAAGTCGCCTTTTCTGCAATGGCAATAGCTAGTTCCGGACTCGAAGTCGTCATATCCACTACGATTTGAGAAGGATGACCGTTCGCCAATATACCTTGATCGGATAAATACACTTCTTCTACATCAGCGGGCATACCGATCATCGTAAAAATAATATCCGCATGTTCAATAGCTTCCGCTACATTGTTTGCCCATTTTGCCCCTAATGCCACAAGCGGTTCAGCTTTTGATTTCGTTCTTGTGAATACGGTTACTTCATAAGACGCCGTTAGCAAATGCTTGACGATACTCGAACCCATAACACCTGTACCAATGAATGCAATCTTTTCTCTTTGCATATTTTCACTCCTCATTATGTATGATAATCTCTATCGTACAGAAGTTGAAATATTTTTACAATTAAACAAAAAAAGAGGACCAATACAAGATTGGTCCACAAAAGGGGGAAATGAGAATGTTGCTGTGTTCTTTTATATTGTTCCCACTTTTATTATGAGTTAAACATTCATTTTGTATAAATCCGAAATAGTTATATTTCTTTTTTACCATTGAATTTATTAATTAATACATCTAATTTACGACTAAGTTCTATGGTATTTTCGGCGTTCATACCATACTTTTCCGCAGCCTGTATTAATTGCTCTCTAACTCGTTCTATTTCTAGTTTGCAATTACGCACTACTTGCACACCTTCCATCTGTAAATACTCTACTCTTTAATATACCAACAACATACTATGATTAAACCGAAATACTATCGATATTTTTCGACAAAATGTATAGATCTATTTTTCTATAGTTTCTGAAGATAAGGCTTTACGTTTTGTAGATTATCAGGCAAACTATAAAGGAATTCCCATAATACAGTTTCGTATTTTTGCTTCACATGAATAATAACTGAAGAAAGGGTGGTTAGAATGACGATTGCAGAAATTGGTGATATCATTGAATTCAAAGAGGGCTTACAAGGGATTGTTGAAAAAGTGAACGAAAACTCTGTAATTGTAGACTTAAGGTATATGGAAGACTTCGACGAATCAGTAATGCAAGAAAAAACAGTGGTCAACCATAAACGTTACATCATCTTACACAACAGCACACAAGATTGAAACCTTCTTTGCTGTGATCCGTCCAATAAAATAGAATAGTATATGAAGGAGTGGTACAAATGAACAACAAATGGCGTATTATTTTCACTTCACTGACCGCCTCGATCATGCTTGCAGCGTGCGGAACATCTGATGCAGAACCAGAAAAAGATACAACAGGTAATGCTATAGAAGAACCTGCTGCTCCAGAAACAGATGTAGAAGAAAGTACTTCTTCCGAAAATGAAACAGAAATCGAAACAGACACAGCCACAGAAGGAGAAGCAACCGAAGAGGCGATGAAAGATGCCGTGGAAACAACAAGCGATGAACAGGAATACTCCATGATGGTGCTCCCTGGATATACACTGACAAGTGAAGAACCAGGCAGAGACAGTCTATATCTTGACGAAGATAGTGAAATGTTTATGCGAATTGAAGTTATAGCTATTGATGAAGAATCGTATTCTTTCGAGGAACTCTATGAAAATATGGAAGAGTTATTGATGGCTTCAAGTGGCGGGGAAACACCAGACGAGATTACAGATGAAACAGATCTTCCCCAAGCTGACGATATTACATCGGTTAAAGGTGCGGTCGTAGATTCTACTGAAGGGTATTTCACAGGCTATGTCATTGAACGTGAAGACAAGTTAATTCGTGCAACCATTTATGCCAAAGAAGATAACGAACATATGGAAGAATTCAAAAACATGGCAGCGACCATCAAGTAATATTGCCAATGCAAAAAGGCCGATCCCTTTGGATCGGCCTTTTATTCGTTGAACTCTCTGTCATTTCGATGATATTACAGGAATTAGAGGAAAGGATAAATGGAAGACTGTTCCTTTACCCATTTCACTAGTAACAGATATAGATCCTCCATGTTCTTGAATGGTTTTCTTCACGAATGGAAGTCCTAAACCAGTCCCGCCTGGTTTGTCTGTCACAAATGGCAAGAAAATAGTTTCAAGCATTTCTTCTTCCATTCCAGCACCTGTATCGGATATAAAGATATCCACATTTTGCTGATCCCCTTCGCTTATTATGATAGACAATGTATCATTTGCCTTCATAGCTTCCATTGCATTTTTAATCAAATTTATAAATACTTGTTTAATACGGCTCGGATTTGCTTGAATTAGTAAAGATCCCTTGGCATTAAATTCATTCACTAAATGAATTTGATCCAATAATGCTTTAGGACGGAGCAATATAAGTACTTCTTCTACTAAAACGGATAACGAAAATATAGTAATTTCGTCAACTGCTGGTTTTGATAGTACTAACATCTCATTTAATATTTCGTTCATGCGCTTGACTTCGTCTTGAATAACGTTGACATACATTTTTGCGTTACCCGTTACTTCGTGTTCCAGGAGTTGGAGAAACCCTTGTAATGTTGTCATCGGATTACGTACTTCATGTGCAATACTTGCAGCAATTTCTCCAGTCGTGCATAATTGGTCGGAGTGCGCAAGTTGTTCAAATAAACGTTCTTGCTCAGTAACATCTACAATTCGTAAAATAAACATTTGTGTTTTACAGTCCAATGTCAAATTCACTTCTTGATAACGCTGTATTCCCTTAAATGTGTAAGACATCTTTACTTTCGATGATTCCTGAGTTAGTGCCTTTAAGACGTATTCTTCAAAAGTAAACGGAGAAGTTGGGACCATTAAATTAAAAATGTCTTTTAGATGTAGAGGTTCACAAGAAGCTTGGCAAGGAAACATTTCCGAAAATAAATCATTCGCCGAAATAATATAACCCGATTCATTCACTAGCGCCATTGGCATAATCGCCTTTACATAGGCGCTTTCATAAAGTTGATGCAATTTATGACTTTGTTCACCAATTTTTATTGTTAAAATCGCCCTACCGCTATATTGCTGGTATATAATATAACAAGGCTCAGGTTTTTTATTCAGCACCTCTAGGTGACCAATTAATACATTTTGATCAGCTATCGTTTCTTCTTTTAACAGAAGCAAACGTTTCTCTATTTGTTCTAACAAACTTTGATCAAATATTTCAGATATATGGTGTGGTATAAAGTCTTTAGGCATTAGTAATTTAACAGCTTCTGTCATATCAAGAATATCGCCATCTTTATCTAAGACGATTTTAAAAAGTGAACTTTCTAGATAACGATTGATATTTAGTGTTTTCAACACTGTGGCAGTACCCCCTCAACTCAATTGCACCTATCCATTATGGACCTGTAAGACATTACAAACTTTGTAAATAATTTCTGAGTGATTCTTATTATGCCATATTGACGCTCTTGTTCACATAGGACTATAGTCCGCTTTTGTTTTCTCAATTATTTATTTTACTTGAAGATTAGGAGTTTTACTATGAATATTGTCTTATCTACATTGAATGCTAAATATATACACACGAATATCGCAATACGTTATTTAAAAGCGTATGCAGCACCGGAGTTTCATTGTGAGCTGGCGGAATTCACCATTCACGATCCTACACTTTCTATCGTCTCAGAACTGTATCAACATACACCAGACGTCGTTGGTTTCAGCGTGTATATTTGGAATATAGAAGAAACTATAAAAGTGATTCGCCTACTTAAACTAACAAGCCCTAAAACCGTTATAGTCTGTGGCGGGCCTGAAGTCACATATGATTATGACCAATGGTTAGAAAGGGTTCCAGAAATCGATATTATTGCGATAGGTGAAGGTGAAAAAACCTTTAAAGATATACTTCAAGCAGTAGATGGACAAACAGATCTTTCCTCCGTACAAGGCATTGCCTATCGAACAGACGGAAAGTTGAAAATCACAGCTCCAGGTCCTAAATTGGATCTACGTGAACTACCTTCCCCTTTCCGTTTTCCAGAGGATGTTGCGCATTTGTCAAATCGTGTCATGTACATTGAAACAAGCCGCGGTTGCCCATTTTCCTGTCAATTCTGCCTTTCTTCAATTGAAGTCGGTGTTCGATACTTCAATCGAGACGCAATAAAAGAAGACATTCGCTATTTAATGCAGAATGGTGCTAAAACCATTAAATTTGTCGATCGCACCTTCAATATTAGTAGAAGTTATGCGATGGAAATGTTTCAGTTTCTTATAGATGAACACTTGCCCGGTACTGTATTTCAGTTTGAAATAACTGGTGATATCATGCGACCAGAAGTGATTCAGTTTTTAAATGAAAATGCACCGAAGGGCCTATTCCGATTTGAAATTGGGGTTCAATCTACTAATGATTTAACAAATGAACTAGTTAAGAGAAGACAAAATTTCACTAAATTATCACGCACAGTCACGATGGTTAAAGAAGGCGGAAAAATTGATCAGCACCTTGATTTAATTGCCGGACTACCCGAAGAAGATTATGCGTCTTTCCGCGACACGTTTAATGAAGTGTTTGCTTTACGACCTGAAGAATTACAATTAGGCTTTTTGAAGCTACTGCGCGGCACTGGTTTACGTATCCAAGCAGAACAATATGGGTATCGTTACATCGACACCGCTCCTTATGAAATTGTATCAAACAACGTCCTGTCCTTTGATGATATGCTGAAGATCAAACAAACAGAAGACATTCTCGAAAAATATTGGAATTCAGGTCGATTTATACACTCTATGGAATATATCGTAACGGAATTGGTCGATACACCTTTTGACTTCTTCCAACTGTTCGGAGACTTTTGGGAAAAACAAGGCTGGTCACGAATCGGTCATCAGTTCGAAGACTTATTCACTCGCTTGGAACGTTTCCTAGAAGAAGTATTGAAAATGGATACGTCTATTGCAGTTAGTCTATTGAAGATGGATTATTTACTTCACCAAAAGTTCTTACCTAGAAAGATCTGGTGGAATACTGTAGTACCAGAAGAACAGCTAAAAGAAGTTTATCAGACCATTTTACGTTCTCCACACTTGCTCGGTGATTCATTTGAGTCGACTGGTTATACGGAACGAACTATCCGGAAGCAAGTTTTCGTTACGAAAACCTCTGCTCAATTGAAAGAAGATCTTTCTGTCATAAAAAATCCTGGTTATCTTATTGTACAATACACTCCAGGTGAAAAAGCACAGCACTACCATTTGCCCGAACAAATACTGGAAACTGTCTCTCCATAATAAAACCGCAGCATGCGAAAATTCGCTTGCTGCGGTTTTTATTTTGACTTAACCGATAATGACACGCTCTTTTGGATAATGATACGGTGTTTTATTCGATTTGCCACCGATTGTATAAATGAACGAGATCAACCCTACTCGTCCAATGAACATCAGTACCATAATAATCAACTTACCGAACACTGATAAATCACCTGTAATACCAAGTGACATACCACACGTTCCGAAAGCTGATGTGATTTCAAATAGCAATGGAATAACAGGGATCCCAGGCTCTGTAAGTAACAGTAATAGTAATGCCGCTAACACCATAAAACACGCGACAAGAATAACCGCATACGAACGGAATACGTCAATCAATTTAATTTGGCGTTTAAAAATGTGTATGACGTCATTCCCCTTTGCAAAGTTAATGAGAAATAATAACGCAATAGCAAATGTTGTCGTACGGATTCCTCCACCTACAGAACTTGGCGAAGCACCTATGAACATAAGCGCACTAACAAAAATATCTGTTGCTTCACTGAATTGCGTCACGTCGTATGTCACAAGACCTGCAGAGCGCGCAGAAACCGAATGGAATAATGCGGTGAAAAATTGTTGGTGCCAACTCATTCCTTTAAATGAATTGAATGATTCTAGCAACCAAATAGTTAATGTACCTACTAGTAATAAAATACCGAATGTCGCTGTCGTAATCTTCGTAAAAAGTGAAAAGCGAAAATGGGGTACTTTTTTCGAAAAGAAGCTCTTCACTTCGATTAGGACGGGAAATCCAATAGCACCTAAAATAATCAAGATCATCAATATAAGTTGCACGAAATAATCATCATGATAAGGCATCATCGATGAACCGGTAATATCAAAACCCGCATTCGTAGTGGCAGACACCGCCATGAACATACCGTTCAACAACGCTTCACTAAATGAATTATAAAAACGATAAATATATAGTGTTAAAATACCGCCACCAATAATCTCAATGGCTACGATCAATTGAATGATTTGACGAATTAATTGAACGACGCCTTGTAATGTGTACTGATTGGTGTCAATCATAATCAATTGCCGCTCTCTCATGCCGATTTTCTTCTTTACAAGTAGCCAGAAAAAAGTTCCTAATGACATGATGCCGATACCACCGAGCTGAAGCACGAGCATGAGCATGCAAAGGCCGAATACGGAGTACGTTTCCCCGATACTAATAGGCGTCAATCCTGTTACGCTCACTGCGCTCACTGCGGTAAACAAACTATCTATAATGGCGACTTTCACACCTGGTTTATATACACCCGGCAAGTTCAGTAAAAGAAAAGAGGATGCAATCGCCAAAAAGTAGTAGAAAGCAATAATCTGTGCTGGCGTAAACTTATGAAAAACTTCCCTGGAAAGCCTCATCTTTTTCAAATTCCTTTCATAACGGAAACTTCATTTTCCTACTTTATCAAATCCCCTGATGAAAAGATAGCTATATACAGAACTTTACACTCTTTACATCATTCTAAACTACAGATAAAAAAACAGTCTCTCCAACATACTTGGAAGAGACTGTTTTCGTATTATCTATTCGCTTTCACTTTAGATTTTGCGACGGCCAGTAGATATCCGCCTACTGCCAAGACTAATAACACAGTCCAGAACGTCATTTTCCACAATGTTGAATGTGGGAATGCTTCAGGAATGATGAGTAGTTCAGGATGCGCAAGAGTTAGGACGACTAACTTAACACCAACCCAACCTACAATTAAGAATGCTGCTGTTTCCAATGTAGGATACTTTTCCAGCATCACTACGAATTGTTTCGCCGCAAAACGAATCATGATTAAACCAATCATACCACCCAACAACATGACTACGAACTGTCCTCCGTTAATGCCACCGACGTGGAAGTTACCTAACTCTGGCAACGTTACCGCAAGCGCAACAGCCGCGAGCATAGAGTCTAATGCGAACGCGATATCTGCAAGTTCCACTTTCAACACGGTCATCCAGAAACCTGATTGTTTTTTCGGCTTTTGATTTGGATGCCCCTCCGGCTTATGGGTAATTTTATCGTATATATTTTTACCCGATATGAACAACAAGTAAATAGCGCCGATGGCTTGTATCTCCCAGAACTTCACTAAAAATGTAATCATAAATAATGCAGTAAATCTAAAGACGAATGCCCCTAGTAAACCATAAAATAAAGCTTTCTTTTGTTGGAGTTTTGGTAAGTGTTTGACCATTACTGCCATTACTACGGCATTGTCTGTTGCTAATAGGCCTTCGAGCACGATTAATACTAAGAGTACCCATGCATATTCTACTAAAATCGGATCCAACATAATTCCTCCTTGTTTTCTACAAAATAAAAAGACCCTCACCTAATAATTAGGCAAAGGTCTCGCTAAGTCGGAATTTCACGTTCAAAATCCAGCTATCATAACCGATGACCGTCGAGGCAGTCACGTATTGACGATTATGAAATAGGTTTCCCTATAGCTACTCCCCTTTGACATTGCGTCAAAAGTTATTAAGATATCGGATACTTTTAAAGTATTATAACATGATAACTTTGATTTGCAAATGATTTAGGAGATGCCTATAGTGCTATTAAATTAAAAGCGCAGATGTTTGACGACATAAAAACAAGCACATTAGCATTCAACTCACTGTCGTATACATTACTAGTCCTACTATATTATTCTTTTGTGTAAATTATTCAACATCCTATAAAAAAGCCGGCAAATGGAAAATCCCATTTGCCGGCTTTTTGAATTACTTGGTTTCTCTCACAGTGACAGTTTCCGTTACTGTCTCGGTCACGGTGACCGTTTCAGTTACCGTGACGGGTTGATCTTCTTCCGTTACGGGTCGTGCTTTTTTTGGCGTCTTCATACCTCTGCGTGTGTCACGATCTAATAAACTGTAAATGATCGGAACAATATACAACGTCAGGAATGTTGAACTGATTAATCCACCAATTACTGCAATACCCATCGGCTGATTCAACTCAGAACCTTCACCGAGTCCTAGAGCTAGCGGTAGTAAGCCTAAAATAGTGGTCAGGGCCGTCATCAAGATAGGACGAACACGGTCGCGTACAGATGATATAATTGCATCGTACGAGCTGAGTCCTGCTTCTTTACGTTGATTAATATAATCAACCAATACAATCCCGTTGTTGACGACTATTCCCACTAATATGAGAAGACCGATGACTGCCGTTACACTGACCGGTGTGTTCGTAAAGACTAATCCCAGTGAAACACCAATTAGCATAAGAGGTACCGAAAACATGATAACGAATGGATATTTGAACGATTCGAACTGTGCAGCCATTACGATATATACTAAGACTACTGCCAATACAATCGCTAACAGCATATCGTTAATCGCGCTTTCAAATAACTCACGATCTCCACCGTATGAAAGTTCCACTTCACTAGGTAGATCCAGATCATCCACAATATCATTTACCTTTTTCGTCATATCCCCCAATGATTCACTGGATAGATATTTCACCGTAAAGGCGATGGAATGTGCTTGGTCTACACGCACAATGGTTGCAGGACCTTCTGCGATTTCGACATTCGCTATATCCTTCAACTTAACAAACGTGTCTAGCGGTGTTTTTAATTCCAATTCCTTTAGCTTATCTATACTATTGCGGAAACGCTCATCGTACCCTACGTTTACTCCGACTACTTCGCCAGTTTTCTCAAAGACGATTTGTGAAGCAAAGACACCTCGCGTAACGTCACTAACCGTTTGCGCGATTTGATACGGCGCCAATCCGACATCTGAAGCTTTTTCACGATCCACTTCAATTTTTATTTCTTCTACTGTATCTACTAAATCATTTTCCACATCTGTCACGGTATCCAGCTCACGTAACTTCTTATCTAACTTAGATACTGCATTACCTAAACGTTCTTCATTTGTATCATGAAGAGAGAATGATAATGTATTTGGACTTGATCCAGCAGCGGTTTGCAAATTGAAGCTAATTTCTGCATCATCACCGATTTCATGCTCGACGATTGGCTGTACTTTGTCTACAAATTCAAAGACAGAGCGATCACGTTCGTCGAGCGGAATTAGCTTCACATACACTTCCGCCATATTACTTTCTGATCCGCCTTGTGCCATGCTTTGTTGCGTTCCACCGACTAAACTGACGTACACTTCTACGTCGTCTTGCTTCTTCATTTCTTCTTCTATTCGTTTTACTACGTCGTCTGTCGCATCAAGTGAAGCACCATTTGGTAACGCAACATTAATACTGAAAGCCCCTTCATCCGTAGCAGGTAAGAATTCCGTTCCTACTTTTAAAATCCCGAATGCGCTTCCTGCCAATAAAACAGTCGTTAGTAGTAACACGAGTAAACGATGTCCTAATGCCCATTTAACAGATTTTTCGAATCTCTGATTTTTCTTCACATGGCTCTTTTTCTCGAGAGTTTCTTCAGTTGGCGTCTTCAACAAACGACTTGCCAGCATCGGCACGACAGTCAATGCAACGACTAACGATGCAAATAAACTGAATGAAATCGTTAATGCGAACTCCGTGAAGATTTGACCAATGATCCCCGTAATGAAGATTACCGGTACAAATACAGCTAGAGTAGTTAACGTAGACGCAGTTATAGCGCCGCCTACTTCCTTCGAACCATCTTTTGCTGCTTCAGTTGGCGTTTTCCCCATGGCTAAATGTCGCTCAATATTCTCTATCACGACAATCGCATTATCGACTAACATACCAATACCCAGCGCAAGTGCACCGAGTGTCATAATATTCAATGAGAAGTCTGCAAAATACATAAGAACAAATGTCACAATAACCGAGTACGGAATCGCAACGCCAATGATAATTGGGCTCTTAATTCCACGTAAGAAGACAAATAACACAAGCATGGCAAACAAACCACCGAGAATCAATGACTGACCGATATTGCCGATTGCCAGCTGTACATAGTCCCCTTGGTCAAAAATAACATCCGATTCAATATCTTTATATGCATCTTTCTCCAATAACTTATCCAATGACTTTTTAAACTCTTTAGAGACAGTTGCAGTATTGGCTCCCGACTCTTGAAGTACAGACAATAATACAGCCTGTTCGTCATTGGCTCGTGTTTCTGTTTGTACTTTCGGCTCCAACAGGGCTACGTCTGCTACGTCTGAGACTTTGATTTTGTCACCAGTCTGCGGATTGGCACCTATTTGGATACTTCGTACATCCGAGATACTCTGAATCGTACTTAAGATTCTTGTAGTTAACTTTCTTCCATCACTCGTGTCAATCGGATCGCCTGGCATAGATACATTACTAGCTTGTATCGCTTGCACGACGTCTGATTGTGCTAAACCATATTTTTTTAATTGATCAGGATCTAAAATCACTTGAACGTCTTCGATGATTTTACCTGACACGTTCACACTGGCTACACCTTCAATACGGCGTAATTCTTTCTCCAGCTCTTCTGCGATTTTTCGTATATCCGTATCTTTATCGACGGAACGTAAAGATAGTTGGATGACCGGAAATTGAGAAGGGTCAAATTTCATGAAACGTGGTTTATTAGCACCATCGGGCACCTCTACTTGATCAATCCGTTGGAGAATATCCATTTGGACATCATCAATCGAAGAATCCCAATCAAATTGTAGAAATACTAAGTTGGCGCCTTCTTGAGAAGAAGATTGCATCGACTTTAAGCCAGGAGCTGTCGATAAACTTTCTTCTAATGGTTTGGTAATTTTCTCGCTCACTTCTGTCGGTGAAGCACCCGGATAATTCGTGACAACTACTGCTACAGGCGGATTTAAGTCAGGAATCAATGTGACAGGGATTTTAAAGAAGGATACTGCACCCAAAATAATGACGAGAAACATGGTGACTAACGTAAATACGGGACGTTTGACCGAAAAGCTACTAATCTTCATTTATCTATTCCTCTCTTTTCTCAACACTCCAACTAAGGAGCCTTTTCATCTCTACACCATACCACCTAAGTAAGGTATTTTCATCACAATTTGCTCGAATACTAGCGAATAAGCGCTGCATTTATTCACAATTTGAACAAATAACCCGGACGGATTACCAGTAATCCGTCCGGGTCTTATGTTCTATAATTTATAATTGATTATATAGCTTGATATCTGGGAATTTATCTTGGAACCAGCGCATCGCAAAGTCGTTTTCAAACAAGAATACTTTACGTTCATGTCGATCTTTTACGAGTAATGCACGTTGTCCTGCCATAGTCTCTTTTACATCTTCTTCGTTTTCAATCCAGCGTGCTACTTTGGATCCCATCGTTTCCATCTGAACTTCCACGTGGTATTCTGCTCTCATACGGTGTTCGAAAACTTCGAATTGAAGCTGACCTACTGCACCGAGAATGACTTCTTCAGTATGCAAGGTTTTATAATATTGAATAGCACCTTCTTGCACAAGTTGTAAGATTCCTTTGTGAAACTGTTTGGATTTCATTACGTTTTTAGCGTTTACTCTAACGAATAACTCAGGAGTAAATTGCGGAAGTGCTTCAAACTGGAAATTAGCTTTACCACCGATGACTGTATCACCGATTTGATAGTTACCGGTATCATATAAACCAATGATGTCACCTGCTACTGCCTGATTGACGGTTTCACGATCATCCGCAAGGAACTGAGTCGTTTGAGACAACTTAAAATTCTTTGAAAGACGTGGGACATTTACAGTCATGCCACGTTCAAACTCACCTGAGACAATTCGGACAAATGCAATACGATCCCGATGTGCAGGATTCATATTAGCTTGAATTTTGAAGATGAAGCCTGAAAAAACGTCAGACTCTGGATCTACGTATTCAGCGTCTTTTGTTAGTCTAGGTTGCGGCTCAGGTGCGAACTGTAGAAACGTTTCTAAGAACGTTTGAACACCAAAATTAGTCAACGCACTACCGAAAAATACAGGTGTTAAATCACCTTTCGCAATACGTTCTTCATCGAAGTCGTTTCCTGCTTCATTCAATAGCATGACATCTTCTAACGCTTGCTTATAATAAGATGTCTCTTTCATGGAATGTTCTACCGCAAGCTCGCCCTCTTCGTCGATTGGAAGGTAACGTTCTTCACTTGTATTCGGACGCGCTAACTCAATACGTTGATTGAAACGGTCATAAATACCTAGGAACTCTTTTCCCATACCGATTGGCCAATTCATTGCGTATGATTGGATTTCTAATACTTCTTCCAATTCTTCCATTAACTCCAATGGTTCTTTACCTTGTCGGTCCATTTTATTGATGAATGTAAAGATTGGAATTCCACGCATTTTACATACTTTGAACAATTTAATCGTCTGTGGCTCAATTCCTTTTGCCGAATCGACCATCATGACGGCTGCGTCCACTGCCATCAATGTTCTATACGTATCTTCACTGAAATCTTCGTGTCCTGGTGTATCCAAAATATTGACGCGTTTGCCCGCATAGTCAAATTGTAAAACAGAGGAAGTAACCGATATACCTCGTTGTTTTTCAATTTCCATCCAGTCAGACGTAGCGAATTTTCCTGATTTCTTTCCTTTAACTGTTCCAGCATCGCGAATCGCTCCGCCAAAATATAGTAACTTTTCAGTAATTGTCGTTTTACCGGCATCCGGGTGAGAAATAATCGCAAACGTTCGTCGCGAAGTAATTTCATCATGTTTATTCTTTTGCATCAATCGTACTCTCCTTTTGCTTACGTTTTCTATCATAGAGAGAATAGGGATGCATTTCAATGTTTTTCATTGAATTGACTAAAAAACTATAGACTCTCAAATTCAAACTGCACTTCATTTATTAATCGTGGTGTCGCCAAACTTTTTAGCCGCTTCTTCAAGTGCAATTTGTGCATCTGAATGCGCATATTTTGTATTGCCGATAATTTGAAAATCTTCATGACCTTTTCCGGCAAATATAATGATATCTCCGGCATTCGCTTGTTCAATAGTATGGCGTACTGCTTCTTCTCTATCTCCTATACATGCGTACTGATTATGCGGCATCGTGGCACTAAGTTCCGATATAATCGACTCATACGGCTCATCTCGTGGATCATCTGTTGTAAAGACGACATAATCTGCAGCTGCTGCTTTTTCACCCATGATGGGACGCTTCAGACGATCACGATTGCCTCCTGTTCCAATCAAGAATAGAAGACGATTGCCTTCTTTTTTTAAAGGTTGGACGGTAGCAATTGCTTTTTCAATTGCATCTGGTGAATGGGCATAATCAATGAAAATTGTCAGTGGTAGAGAGGTTTCCACTTTTTCAAGACGACCTTTCACAGTCGATACGTTCGCGATCAGCGGTAAAATATCTTTCGTCGCCATTCCTTTGGCATATAATGCTGCAATGGCTGCCAAGGAATTATAGACGTTAAACTCACCTATTAACGGCATCGTGACGGTGAACGTTCCGTCTGGTGCTTGCAATTGAAATCTCGTATAGTTTGACTGCATTTCGATCGACGTTGCTTGGAACGAAGACTTCACATGGATTCCGTATGTAAAGATAGGAAACGAAGTCATTTCCATCATTTTACTGCTCCACGGATCATCTGCATTGATGATCGCAAACTTTTCCTGATCCAGCTGCTGGCCTAGTTGCGCAAACAATAAACCTTTCGCTGCACTGTAATTCTCCATCGTTTTATGGTAATCCAAATGGTCATGCGTTAAGTTAGTGAAAATCGCAATATCAAATTCTGTTCCTGCCAGTCGACCTTCAACTAAGCCGTGTGAAGAAACTTCCATAATCATCGATTCGCAACCTTCATTTGCAGCTTGTGCAATCATTTGCTGGGTAGTCAAAACATCAGTCGTCGTATTTTCTGTTTCATACAGAATATCATTTAATTTGAAACCAATCGTCCCTGACACCGCTGTCTTTTCTTCAGTCTGTCGCAGCATGTCATGAATGATATTGCCGACACTCGTTTTTCCATTAGTTCCAGTTACACCAATCATCTTCATACGCTTTGAAGGATACTGATAGTACTTTGACGCCAGTAACTCGATCGCTTTCGAAGTGTTTTCAACATACACTACCGCTGTGCGGTCTTCATCTATCAAGATCGGCTCTGATGCAATAATAACACGTGCACCACTCAATAATGCATTCTTGACAAATTGGTGGCCGTTCACTGTATAACCTTTCAGGCAGACAAATACTCCACCATCCTGAACAGCTCGTGAATCCACCGCCACGTCTGTCACATTTTCCGGCAATGTTCCTTTTATAGTTTTTACAGGTAATACAGATAGTAATTCTTTCGTATTCATGTGATTTCCTCCAATAGATTGGTGAATAACTCTACTCATTATAACAAATAAATATCTTTCATTAAAAAATGATTCTTAATTCCTTAAAATAATGTATTATATAATGAATCAATTACCCATATCATACGCGTCTTTATTCATCACATCCACCCTAGATTATTGAATGGAGTGTCTATCAAATGTCAAAAAACTTTATTTCTACCGTACGTTATGTGAATTATTTAGATTTATCTTTTGAGCAGTCACAGGATGCGATCTCCGTGTTCGATTTGGATGATAATATAATTACTTGTAATCCTGCATTCGAACAGTTATATGGTTGGACTTTGGAAGAGTGCTTAGGGAAATCCATTTCGTTTTATCCTGAAACTGAATATAAAAAAGTACATACACGTTGTGAGTTATTGTATAAAGGTCAATCGTTAGCTAATGAAAGAGTAACCGAAATGCGTAAAGATGGCACACTATTTCAAGCAGAAATTAGCATGACACCGATTTTTAACGAGCACAATGAAGTGGTGGCTATTTCTCATATTGCACGCGACATCACGAGCCGCCTACAAATGGAGCAACAGATGCTTGAATTTGAGCGTTTACAAACGATGAGTACGATTGTAGCGAAAGTAGCCCACGAAGTACGAAATCCTATGACCGCCATCACAGGATTTATTCAAATGATGAATCAAGACCCCGCGAATCCTTACTCGTATTTCTCAGAAATTATGGGGAATGAAATCAGCCGTGTCAACCAAATCGTGACAGATTTCCTAGCATTAGCAAAACCAACTTTACATGATACTACACCACTTTCTATTCTAGAAGTCATCGAGGAAGTGATCATCGAATTTGATGAGATGTTTGAAAGATATGGGATTACCTGTCAACTGCATGCTGAGAAAATAGAACTTCCTATCCAAGGCGACAAGTCCTCACTGCGTCAAGTGTTTTACAATATCCTGTCAAATAGTTGTGATGCCATTGAGCACAGTGGAAACATTACAATTTCACTGACAGTCCAAAAAGAAACTCTCCACGTTTGCATTGAGGACGACGGGTGCGGAATGGATCAGGTGACTTTAGCATCTATTGATCAGCCTTTCTTTTCTACAAAAGAAGATGGCACAGGGCTCGGTATGGTAATTACAAAGAAAATTATTGCGGACCACAAAGGCACTTTGCAGGTCGAAAGCCAGCAAAGTGCGTGGACGAAAGTTTGGATTTCGCTACCGTTAGCGAATGATACGCTTCACTAACGGAAGCTTACCTTTGTATGGAGGAAACGCAATGGGTACCGAGACTGCCGTACTCTTTTTCATCATGGATTTTGAATGAGAGAACGTTTCAAAACTTGCTTTTCCGTGATATTGATTCATGCCAGAAGGCCCTATCCCACCAAACGGTAGATGAATATTTGCAACATGCGAGATCGTATCATTGATGCAACCGCCACCAAATGGTAATACTTCAATGAAATGATCAGCTGCCTCGTCGTTCTCAGTGAAAAAGTATGCAGCGAGTGGCTTAGGCAACATGCTAATTTGCTGAATTGCGATACCTAAATTATCATAGGGCAGGACAGGCAAGATCGGACCGAATAATTCGTCTTGCATACTGGCACTCTTCCAGTCTGACAGCGCTAAAATGGTCGGCTCGATATATTTATCCGTAGCATCTGTCTTCCCGCCCTCTACGATATATGCTTGATCTTGATCTAGTATTTTCGCTAATCGATCGAAATGACGGTCTGCGATGATGCGTCCGTAGTCCGTACTCTTTTGTGCGTCCTTCCCGTAAAAACGTCGGATAGCGCTTTTCATTTCATGGATTAATTCATCGTAAATCGACACGTCAGCCAATACATAGTCAGGCGCTATGCACGTTTGGCCTGCATTCATGAATTTCCCCCACACAATCTTCTCCGCTGCTTTTTTGATATCCGCAGTATGGTCGACAACAGCTGGACTCTTTCCGCCTAACTCCAACGTCAATGGGGTCAATCTCTCTGCGCAAGCTTTCATGACGATTTTCCCTACTTTTGCACTTCCAGTAAAGAATACATAATCAAATGGCGCACCAAGTAATAGTTGTGTTTCTTCTTTTTCACCATGCACTACAGATACATACTCCGGTGGAAATACACTAGAAATCATCTTGTCTACAATAGCTGCTGTATGACTTGCATCTTCTGAAGGTTTTAACACGGTGCAATTTCCTGTTGCTATCGCACCAATTAACGGATCAATTAATAGTTGGAACGGATAATTGAACGGTCCGATAATCAATACAGTGCCATATGGTTCTTTCACGATCAAGCTCGTTGCCGGTTGTAAATGGAGCGGTGTTTTCACTTTTTCAGGGGCTGCCCATTCATCCAAGTGATCGAGCATATGGGTAATGCTGGATAAAACGAATCCTATTTCTGCTACATATGCTTCAAATGGATGTTTGTGCAGGTCTTTATGCAATGCATCTGAAATTTCTTTTTCATGTTTTTGAATCGCTTTATACAGTTTTTCTAACATCATTCTTCGGAATGAAATACTACGTGTAACTCCAGATGTATAATATTGTTTCTGTTTGTTCATAATCATTTCAAGTTCCAGATCGGTCATTGCCAAAATATCCACACTCCTCATGATGGTTCTTATGATTAGTCTACCATTTTATTCAATAGAAAAAACTTCAGACGATTTATTCGACTGAAGTTTCTGCTAGGTCATATGTTGTTTTTCATGAGTCGCAATGAATTTATTACGACAATGACAGTAGCACCCATATCCGCCATGACCGCCATCCATAATGTTAGCCAGCCTGGAATAATGAGTAATAACGCAATGATTTTTAAACCCAGTGCGATTGAAATATTTTGTAAAATAACTTGTTTAGTGCGTGAGCTCAATTTAATAGTATAAGGAAGTTTCTCCAAGTCATCTGCCATCAGTGCAATATCTGCTGTTTCAAGTGCAGTATCAGTTCCTGCACCACCCATCGCAATACCGATATTTGCTGTAGCTAACGCCGGTGCGTCGTTCACTCCGTCACCTACCATTGCCACTTTACCATATTGAGTCAATGATTTAACCATCTCGACTTTTTGGTCAGGTAATAATTCTGCTTTGACCTCCGATAAGCCGAGTTGCTTTCCAATTGCTTGAGCGGTTGAATCGTTGTCTCCCGTGAGCATCACAGTCCTTTTACCCATCTCACGAAGCTTCTCGATGACCTTCTGGCTGCTTGTACGGACTTGATCCGCTACTGCTATCATTCCTTCTAGCCTCGATTCAGACCAGACGAGCATGACGGTTTTGCCTTGCTTCTGCAATACTAGAATCTGCTGTTCAATTGACTCTTCTACTGTATTCATTTCTCTGAATAAATTGGGACTGCCTACATACACTACATGCTCTCCAATCACAGCTTTTGCACCTTTGCCAGTAATGGATTGGAATTGATCTACCGCTAGTAATCCAAGTGGTAATTTCTCAGCCGCTCGCATAATCGATGAGGCTAATGGATGTTGAGAAAACTTCTCGATAGACGCTGCCTGTTGCAATACTTGATCTTCGGTTAATGACGAAACCGTCAAGACATCTGTTACTTCAGGACGTCCTTCAGTCAACGTGCCTGTTTTATCGAACGCCACGACTTGAATTTGTCCTGTTTCTTCTAAATGGATGCCACCTTTGATCAATACTCCATTACGTGCAGCGTTGCCGATTGCTGTAACGATTGCAATAGGAGTGGAAATGACTAATGCACAAGGACAACCGACTACTAACACGACAAGGCCTTTATAGAACCATTCACCCCATACTCCCCCCATGAAAAGTGGCGGTATGATCATAATCAGTAACGAAAAAATTAAAATAGCTGGTGTATAGTATTTCGCAAAACGGTCAATAAATTGTTGTGTCGGTGCTTTTTCCGCTTGTGCTTCTTCTACTAAGTGTATGATTTTGGCGATGGTAGTGTCTTCAGCAAGCTTTGTTACACGGACTTGCATTGCCCCTTCTTCATTCAATGTGCCTGCAAATACTTCGTCTCCAACTGCCTTATGAACAGGCAAAGACTCACCTGTAATCGCGGCCTGGTTTACGGACGAGTCACCTTGAATGACTTCACCATCCATTGCAATTTTTTGTCCGGGTTTAATTAATATGACATCATTGATTCGCAAGTCTTCCACATCTACTTCATATTCAGTAGTACCACGGAGTACAGTCGCAGTCGTGGGAGCAATTTCAATTAATGATGTAATAGAATTTCTAGCTTTATCGATGGAGTAACTTTCTAACGCTTCACTGACTGAGAACAAGAAGACGACTACTGCACCTTCTGCCCAGTCGCCAATGAGCGCGGCACCGATGACTGCGATGGTCATCAATGTAGACATATCAAATTCAAGTTTGGAAAGATTCGTTAATCCTTCTTTCATCAAGCTGAATCCGCCAATTAGAATAGCGGAGAGAAACAGAGCAATCGATAGCCAGTTATGATCACCATTCGTGGTAGATACTGCATACCCTGCTAGTAGTAAAATGAGCGAAGCAATAGTCGTTTGATTTTCACGTTTTTTCCAAAATGGCGTATGCTGTTTACTAATCCGCTGTTTTTCAGGGAATACTTTGATCCCGTCAAATGCACCTGCTTCTTCTAATTGCAAAAGAGAGGCCTCTCCCGCAACTGTTAACTTGGATGCTCCAAAGTTCAGTTGCACATCTTCCACAGAATCAATCTGTCGGATGTTCTTCTCGAATTTCGCAGCACAACTTGTGCAGGATAAGTTCTGCAGGCGATAGACATTTTTCTCAGAAGTCATGTAACCAGTCCTCTCAGCAATTCGTTCTTTTTAACGTCCTTATCATTCAACCGTCCATTTGATTGATTAGCTTTAGTATATGCAATTCCGGATATTTTGTCAATTTAACCATTCAAACGTCCGTTTGAATGAGTTAACGTGAAAAAGCAGTTCCTTAGAAAGATTAAGGAACTGCAAATTGGATGGTTTATTATTTAGAACGCGTAATGAAAACCTGAGGCACTTCTGCTTCAAATCGAACTAGCTCCCCTGTACGTGGATGTAAAAAAGCCAATGCTGTAGCATGAAGTCCCACCCTGCGTAACGGATTGCCTGTAGCACCATATTTTTTATCTCCCACAACGGGATGTCCCAATTCTTCCATATGCACACGAATTTGATTTTTTCGACCGGTTTCCAAAAGTACTTCCAACAGCGAAAAATCTTTATTTGCCTGTACTTTCCTATAATGAGTAATGGCATGCTGACCGCCATTGTCCGTAGGGTTTGAATACACTCTGAACGCACTATTTTCGGTTAACCAAGAAGAAATAGTTCCAGATTCTGTTCGTACTTTCCCTTCGACAAGTGCAGTATACAAACGTTCCTTTACGGAATCATTCCATGTACTTTGCAAAGCTTGCTGTGTCTCTTCATTTTTCGCAAACATCATCACACCTGATGTATCTCGATCCAGACGGTGCACGACAAAAATTCGATTGTCAGGACGGCTTCTCTTTACGTACTTCATAATTTCTTTGTATGCAGTCTGATCTTTTTCTTTTTCTGAAGCTACAGAAAGAACGCCTGCATCTTTATTGATCACGATGAGATCATCATCTTCGTGTAGAATAGATACACCCACTAACTTCGATACGTTTATAGCCGCTTTATTACTTTGGATTTCGACCTTTTGTCCAGGAGCCAATGGCTGATTATGTTTCGTTGTCATTTGACCATCCACCATCACTTGGCCACGTGTAAGAATAGATTTCACCGAGTTCCGACTACTTTTTGACATGATCTTCAATAAATACGGTAGTAGTTCAATTGGTTCTTCCACCGTGTATTCTCTTACGTTAGATGTTACTTGTTTTCTTTTCATCGTATTTTAGCCCTCCTGCTTATCTAAATAGGTGCTCGCACTATAAGTATACACCGCATGTTTGATCAGTGTGTTTGATTATCATTTAATAGTAATTATACAACCAATTGAAATCTAGACATAAAAAAACAGCCCCTAGACATTCGGTCTAATAGGACTGCTTATTGTTATAAACCGTGTTCCGACGGTAAATAACTTAGGTTTGGCACCTATGACTCCGACTGGGCTCGAACCAGCGACCTCCACCCTGTCAAGGTATCTGTCATCATTATGCCTATCTATAAGAAACCCTTTATATAGCCCTTAATTGCAACTTTCATTTTAAAGTGTAACATGTTTTTTAAGCTGTTTATAGACTTTTATAAGAATTTTAACCCCAAATTAACCCCAAGTGACCCCAACTCTCTTTATTCCCTAGTCTTTCATAAAATATTCCACGATGCTTGCTAAAATCAAGGGCTGAATTGGGGCTAGTTTGGGGCTTACAAAAATCTTAGGCGGGCTATGGACAGAAGTGGATAAGATCGTAACAAAAAAAGCATCTACCTAACCAGGTAGACGCTAAATGTATTATTCTTTTTCAAATTCAAAAACCTTAGGCTCTCCGTAATGACCTTCTTCATATTGGTCTTCTCCGACCTCTTTCATAGGCGGCTGCATAGTAAGTTTAAAGCTATCCGGAACACCATACTCAATATCCACCGTGATGAACGCTTTCTTCTTTACCCCTGGCTCAGAACGTCCTACTCCGTCATAACTACGCTCCTGATCTCCCTTATCAGTAACAATTTCTACGTCTGAATTAAACGCTACTGAGTCCTCTGTATTGTTCTCCGTCTCTCCAAGGACTGCGATAGTCGGCTTCTCTCCAAACCCTTCAATAGCTACGACTGCAAACTTATAATCATAACCATCGAAAGAAACTGTATTGAAACCATTTGAATCTGTATCGTCATTTTTATATCGCGCAACAATTTCTAAGTTCATTTCTCCACTTTGATAAATCAAGTCAGAATCTTTGTCTGCGAATTCCACTGGATCACTTGTATACATACCTTCCACTTCTTCATCTTCTATAATAACATCCGGCTGTTCACTTTCTTGCATTGGCTCCTGTGAATCTTCACTTCCACACGCAGCAAGCAAGAGCGCCAACGTAGGCAACAACAGATATTTTTTCACAATAATTCCCCCTTTCGGCCATTGTATCCTAATATTGAATTTTTATAAACTTCTTTCACTGGCGATTATTCGACAGTCCACTTTTGGACCGTCACATCTCCTCAAAATTGAGGACATCTATTTCTAACTCCCAAAATTCGGGTAGTCAACCACACCAATTTTTGATCGGCCCAAAAACGGACCGTGAATCTGACAGCTCAATTTTGAGCCGACCTATTTCATTCTCGAATTTTGCTGTGAAAAATTATTTTTCTTCTTTCTTCTCTTCTCTTCTCTAGCTAGTCTCTCCGCTTCTTCTTGCTCTTTTATTTTTCGATAAATACGGGGTGCTGAAGTTCTCATGAAAAAAGCGTGCATTTTCTTTTGCGTTTCAATAGACGGCATGTTATTTTTCACACTCATCCCCATACCTCCGTTTCTTTTAACCATTTATCAATAGAATCTAAATTGAATAGCAAGATCCCTGTCGACGGTTTCATATATGGTATTCTTTTTTCTCGCATCATCCTATATATAGTAGATTCTGATATTGGGCAACCCTCAGTTTTGAGATAAATGGACAAGCTCTTCGCGCCACGTACTCTTCTGGCTTTATTCATTTACAGTCAATCCTTTCTATATAGACCCATGTATTCTTCTAACAACTTAGGTGATATGTGATACGTCCACTTGCTAGACATCTTCACCGCGTAACCAAACGGCAATATATTCCGTTGTAATCCAATGCGCACAAACTGTTCTGATTTACCAATTACTTTAGCGGCTTCTGAAACTTTTACATTCTTATTTCCATTCATTTAAGTTCACCTCATCAATATTAAGCCTACGTAGCAATACTATGTGTTCTAGTCTACTTATGAATATTTATACTAACTTAATCATTATGGAATGCTGTAAGTTATACAGTGAAGTCGAATAATAATTATACACAAATAAAAAAGACGAATCACAATGACTCGCCCTCCTATTGTTCTTATCAAATTCTTACTCCCTCCATAAATGCATTCGCCTACTCACTTTTCAATTATGAATGGTAAATAGGAAGGCTCAATTTTGAGCACACCCATTTCACTTCCTGTAATTCACGCACAGTCATTTCATCAGGTGTTTTAGTTTCACCTGATGGAAAAGTATGTTCTTTTTCTCGTTCTGGTTCGGGCAGGGTTGCTATTAGATATAAAGCTGTTTCGCCCAAATTAGGTAACGTTGTCGAATTTGGTAGCTCATTCACTACTTTCATAAACCGATTAGCTTGCCTGTGATCCATATCCACACTCTCAAGCCACTTCCCAAACTCCCCATACACAAGATCATTCTCTCTCACATGTTTTAGACGCTTACCGATTTCCTGATTGGTTAATCCAAAAAGAAGTAGCTTACCTCTTCCTCGATGGTGTACAGCGTGAAGTCGAATACATTGAAAGTTAAAACCTTCACTATGTGGTCCTTATTGCAAATGAATGCCGATATGGAAAGTACAGACTTTGCTTAACCTGAAAAAGTGATGGGTGGATTCGTCTTGGACATATACATGACTTCTAATGTCTCGCCATACTTTACCGACTTCTCTAATATTTTACGCACACTCGTTCCCCTCATTTAAAAACATTATAGGGAATGAACGTTCGTTTGTAAAGGATATGAAGTTGTACAATTTATAGATTCCAATTATAATTACCAAAAGGAGGATGATGTTATTGGAACATTTTATAACACAATGGTTTTTAAGGATACCTGATTGGGTAATTACTATTACATCAGTGATATTTATTTTTATCTTTATAATAATATCTAGAACTCTATGGCTTGCAGTTAAAAGGTACTCTGATGCCATAGGCAGAGAAAACAGATTGATTTCTCTTCAAGATGACGTAGGTGATTTAAGAGCAGAAATAAATGCTCAAAGAAACAAGGCTTTACAATATCAAAATGTAACTATAAATGCTCGTTCTTTCGTAAATTCTTTGAATAACTTAGTTAGAGATCAATCAGATGGTTATGTATTTTTTATCCAAAGGATCGTAGAAGCAATAGCTGCAGATATCAAATCATCTGGAAGCGAGCGCCATAGATGCGGATTTTGGTTAAAAGAAGGAGACGATGAAGAAGCTCTAACACTTTATACAGGGAGCGCAGGTTTTCCTGATACATATATTTCGAATAGAAAGTTAGATATCCATGATTCCATAGCAGGTAGAGCTTTCAGAAAAAAACAAATTATAAACTTATCTGATGTCACTACCGATAGTGATTGGTCTTCTGCCGATTCTTCCGGAACCTATAAAGCTCTCATTTGTATACCTGTTGATGTTTATGGGATATTAACAATAGATGCAAGGGAACCAATGGACGAGAATATACAGTTGATTGGGGAGTTGTATGCAGTCATTATCGAAGGAGTATTGAATGAGATGGTAAGGGATCTCCAGTCAGACATAAATGGACACGAGACAAATGCCTCTTCCAATGAAGCGGCTAGTGATGTAGAATATTAATAAAGGGAGTGAGGTTATGAAAAATATTTCAGTTGAAGAAATTAACCTTCGTAAAGCTATTTTGGCCGCAGCCCTCCAGAAAAACATCATATCACAAGATGAATACGAAAAAACTCTGTCGCAGTATAAGGAATTAGAAGGTTTGGCTAATAAACAAATTGATTTGAGAACTCAGAGCTTAAATGAAATTAGCAATAAGTTCAATATGCTTGTTACAAATTAGTGCATACTTGAAAAAAAGCACCCACCCAATCGTGAAGTGTACCCTTTGTAAAGGACAATGATAAAAAAGTCTAGGCTATTAGTTGAAGCTGTTGTCTGTATTTTGCAGGCGGCAGCTTTTTTAAATTCCACTGAGCACGATGATGATTGTAGTATGTCATATAACTCTTCACTTCACGTATGACTTCTTCTAACGTTTCACACTCTTTGATGTTTGTTTCATCCTTGAAATGCCCGAAGAATGATTCCTGTGGGGCGTTATCCCAACAGTTGCCCCGTCTAGACATAGATTGACCCAGCCCCATTCGTTTGATCACTGCTTGGACTTCTGGACTTGTATAATGAAAACCTTGATCGGAGTGAATAAAGGCACCTTCTGACAGATGGTCATGTCGTCTCAATTGCTGCAGGGTGTTTAGCACAATCTCTAAATGAAGGGAGGAGGAGACTTCATAGGCTAAAATTTCATTGGTCTCTGCGTCCTTAATCGTTGAAAGATAGGCCCGTTTCCCGCCTTTGTAAGTTAAATAGGTGATATCAGTCAATAAGACTTTTCCGGCTGTTCCTTGTTTGAAATTACGCTGTAACAGGTTCGGGCATGTGCGGTGTTCCTTGGTCGCCTTCGCCATGCGTCGATATGGATTCGCTTTGCGGATCGGACACACAATCCCGTATTTCTTCATGATTCGGCGAATGCGTTTGAGATTATAGGTAATGTGATAGTGATTCTGAAGCGTCATTTTAATTTGACGTGCCCCTTTTTTGCGCTTTTTGAAGCGATAAGCCTTTAGAATTTGGTCCCTCAGGCGTTCATCTACCTGTTCGTGTGCTGCGCGTTTTTGTGACGATTGTTCCGCGAAATAATTATAGTAACCGGAACGAGAGACGCCCATCACTTCACACAAGTAGCTGACCATCCGCTTCAAGCCGTACCTAGTCATGGTGTCATGGATTAATTCGAATTTTACGCTTGCCGGAATGTTTATTTCTTCTTCAACGCCTGCCTCTCCAGTAAGTCGAGCTTTTTTAGTAATTCATTTTCCGCACGCAGTAATTGATTTTTCGCTTCTAACCGGGCGATTTTCTCCTCGGGTGTCAAGTCACGCTCTCTAGAACGGCCTGAGTTCCCTGCACGTGAATCCTGTAAACCGTTTACGCCTCCGTTGCGGTAAGCGGCACTCCAGCGTCTAGCAGCGGATTGGATACGCTGTTTACCTATCAGTTCAATATCCAGGTCAGCCTCTTCAAATATCCATACAGGCAATTTCCCTTTCTCATATTCCACAATAAAGTGACGCTTAAAATCCTCGGAGTAGGTGATACCTTTTTCGCTCACGGCCTTTACATAAGGATTACATCTCAGTCGCTCTTGTTCCTGTTTAGAAAATATTCGTTTTGTCATTTTATTGCCCCCAGAATCCCGATATATATATATACAAAAATACCCTATAAGAGGGACTTTTTCAAAGTGTCCATCTTATAGGGTACAGTTTAAATTGGCCTTTTGCTTTT